>DASVOS010000004.1:0-300000 GCA_036383255.1 Gammaproteobacteria bacterium
GAAGCGGGCTGAAGCTGCGCGCTTCGCTCGCTGCGGGGCCGCGCTCACGGGACATCCCTGTCCCTTCGCGCGGGCGCGGTCTCCCTGACCGCGCCCTTCGGCCATCCTTGCTCGCTCCAGTGCTCGCCGGCATCCAAGGGGGTGGAAGAACTCGTGTCTCTTCCTCTTGCCCCGTAGCGCGAGCCGAGCATCGCAGCGAGCAAGCCAAGCCGAAGGGCGCCGCCAGGACGGCGGCGCCTTCACACGCGAGGCAGGGATGCCTCGTGTGTGAAGCTGCGCGGCGAGCGAGAAGCGCAAGGCAGGTGCCGCTTCGGCACCCCGCGCTCCGGGTGAGCGGTTTTGGCGACTTTTGCCAAGACAAAAGTCGCCCGCCGCCGGGAGGCGGCGGAACGGATTTGGACAGGGATGTCGTTTCTCTTAAGCACCCGCCATGAAGACGGCGCGCACGCCGTCCACCACGTATTGCACCGCCAGCGCCGCCAGTATCACGCCGAACAGGCGGTCCATCACGTTCGCGCCCGTCTCCCCCAGGAACTTCATCAGCTTGCCTGCCACCATCAGGCAGGCCAGCGTCAACGCCAGGATCGCGAGCAGCACGCCGATGAGCGCGCTGAAGTAGGCCGGGTTGCCACGGCCCTCCCCCACCATGAGCAGGATGGTGGTGAGCGCGCCCGGTCCCGCGATCAGCGGGAAGGCCAGCGGGAACACCGAAATGTCTTCCTTGTGACGCGCTTCTTCCTGCTCACGGCCGGTGGTGGAGCGCCCGCCGGAGTGGCGCGCGAACACCATGTCTAGCGCGATCAGGAACAGCAGGATGCCGCCGGCGATGCGGAAGGCCGGCAGCGTGATGCCGAGGGTGGTGAGCAGCCAGTCGCCGATGAACGCGAACACCAGCAGGATCGCGGCCGCCAGGGCCGTGCCCTTGAAGGCCATGCGCCGCCGGTACAGCTCTCCGCCGCCGCGGGTCAGGGCGCCGAACATGGGGGTGACGCCCACCGGGTCTATGACCACCAGCAGCACCACGAACATGTTGAGGATCTTGTCCAGCGTCATCCGCCCCCCTGGAATCTCGAACCATTACACCAAGCTACAGGGCTTTTGTGAACCGGGCCTGAGCGCCGCATCTGTCAAATGCGCGGGAGGCTTGCAAGGCGCGCATTCTGGTCCTATAACTTTAGCAAGTGCAGCACGCGCTGCGGCCGATAACCAACACCGAAAAAGAGACCGCACCCCGCGCACGTCATCAACAGCAGGTCGGGGCCGTGGAAAACATGATCGAACAGGAACCGGTGACACCGCCCACGGTGGGCGAGTGGTATGCCGATCCGCAGGGCACGCTCTTCGAGGTGGTCGCTGTGGACCAGGACGACGGCACCGTGGAGGTGCAGTACTTCGACGGCACCGTCGAGGAACTGGACGCGGACTCATGGGAGGAGATGCGTCCCAAGCCCAGCGATCCGCCGGAGGACTGGTCCGGCTCCATGGACGTGGAGCGCGAGGACTACGGCGTTGACCTGGACGACAGCGACCGCGGCCTGTGGGCGAACCCTCTCGACAATCTCGATCTCTGACAACCTGCGGGTCGTTCGCCGCATGCGGCGAACCCCTTGGACAACTGGATCGTTGAGCTAGGCCGGTTCCGGCCCGTACACCACCACTTCACCATCTTCCACCGCCGCCGGCAGCCGCTCCAGCGTCTGCCCCAGCGCCGCGCCCGCGACGCAATGCCCATCGGCAGGGTCGAACAGCGCGCCATGGCCGGCGCACATGATGAGCGTGCGGTCCTTGGTGAGGAACGCATCCTCCTTCCAGTTGAGGAAGCGCCCGGCATGCGGACAGAGGTTGCGGTAGGCATGCACTGCGGCGCCGTGGCGCACCAGGAACCACTCGTCCGGGATCGCCGCGCCGGGGAAGGAGAAGCCGCGCGCGCCCGGGTCCGGGATGTCCTCCAGGCGGCAGACGACGTGGCGTGAGGGGCGCGGGGTATCCATGGTCATGCGGTCACGCTATTGGCAGGGACGGCGCTTTCTTCTATCGTCGGCATCCTGCTCGCATCAGGGAGGCCGCGATGTTCGCCACCCCCGACGAGGCGGAGGAGGCATTCTACACCGCCTTCGCCAACACCAATCTCGACGCCATGATGGCGGTGTGGCTCGACAGCGACGCCATCACCTGCGTGCACCCGGTGGGGCCGCGCATCGGCGGGGCGCAGGCGGTGCGCGCGAGTTGGGCTGAGATCTTCCGCAACAGCGGCGGCCTGCGCTTCAGGCTCGGCGAGGTGAACCGCACGCAGGACGCGCTGCTCGCGATACACGTGCTGCACGAGCACATCATCGTGCCCGGCGAGGCCGGCGAGCGGCCGCCGACGGTGGCCACCAACATCTACCAGCTCACCAAAGAGGGCTGGCGCATGATCCTGCACCACGCCTCGCCGGTGGCGACGGCTGCAGCTTCGCCAAAAGCGAAGCTGCACTGATCCGAATCCTGGAAATCCATCCCTGGATTTCCAGGATCGGCGGGTCCGGTACGGGCCCGTACCCGCTTTCTGTTCCGCATCCTGCTCCACAGAAAGTCCAGTCCCTACGTCCCTGTAGGGACGTTCGCGGCGGGCGCACTGCTCACCCGCCGAACCGAGCACCCCGTGCTCGGTTCGCGCGCGATGCTTCCCTGCATCGCGTCTCTCCATCATGAATTGTTGGATTCGGGCGCTGGCGCCGCAGGCACGGCCGGCCGGCGCAGCATCCACAGCACCAGCAGGAAAGCCGGCAGCCCGATGAGCGCGGTGTAGTAGAAGAACTGCCGGTATCCCAGCGCATCCACGATCTTCCCTGAGAACCCCGCCAGGCCCTTGGCGGGGAAACTCCACAGCGTGCCGAACAGCGCGTACTGGGTCGCGGTGTAGGCGCTGTTGGTGAGGGAGGACATGTAGGCGATGAAGGACGTGCCGGCGATGCCGTTGGCCACGTTGTCCAGGCTCACCGCCGCCGCGAACCAGGCCACGCCGGGCTGGATGCCGGCGATGTAGCCGTAGAAGAGGTTCGCCGCCGTCAGCAGGAAGAGGCCCAGCAGCATGGTGCGCAGGATGCCGATCTGCACCACCAGCACGCCGGCCGTGAGCGCGCCGATGAGGGTCATGATGATGCCGTAGAGCTTGGAGACCACGGCGATCTGTTCCAGGCTGAAGCCCATGTCGAGGTAGAAGGGGTTCGCCATCACGCCCATGGTCATGTAGTTCAGGCGATAGGTGACGATGAGCACCAGGATGGGCAGCGCAGCGCGCCAGCCGTTGCGGGCGAAGAAGTCCATGAACGGGCACACCACCGCGCCGATGAGCCAGGCCACCGCCTGGCGCGGCGCCTCGGGCCAATGGGCCGAGCGCGCCAGGAATTCCACCACCCGCTGCTCCCGCGCCAGCGTGCCCCGGTCCATGTGCGTCTCGGGTTCGGCGATCACGAACACCGTGACCATGCCCACCAGCACCAGCGCGGCCATCACGCAGTAGGCTGCGGTCCAGCCCGCCTGCGCGGCCGCGGTGAGCGCGCCGGCGCCGGCGCAGATGAGCGCGACCTGGTAGCCGGTCTGATAGGCCGCCGCCATGCCCGCCTGCTTGTCCGCCGCCACCGCCTCGATGCGGTAGGCGTCCACGGCGATGTCCTGGGTGGCGGCGAAGAAGGCGGTGCCCACGGCGAGCAGCGCCATGTGGGCCGGGCTCGCGGCGGGATCGGCGTAGGCCATGAGCAGGAGGCCCGCCATCACGCCGCACTGGGCTAACAGCATCCAGCTGCGGCGGCGCCCGAGGCGCGCGAGCAGCGGCAGCTGCAGCCGGTCCACGAAGGGCGACCAGAAGAACTTGAGGGAATAGGCGAAGCCGACCCAGGCGAAGTAGCCGATGGTGCTGCGGTCGATGCCCGCCTGCTTGAGGCGTGCCGCGAGGGTGGTGAGTACCAGCGCGAAGGGCAAGCCGGAAGAGAAGCCCAGGAACAGCATGGCGCGCACGCGGGGCTCGGCATAGATGGACAATGCCTCCCGCCAGCGCGCCACGAGCCCCATCACAGGTCGTAGTCCATGATGAGCGGCGCGTGGTCGGAGAAGCGCTGGTCCTTGTATATGGTGGCCTTGCGCACCTTGTCGCGCAGTCCCGTCGAGATCACCTGGTAGTCGATGCGCCAGCCCACGTTCTTGGCCCAGGCCTGGCCGCGGTTGGACCACCAGGTGTACTGCTCGGCGCGCAGGTCCACGACACGGAACGCATCCACGAAGCCGGCGGGACCGAACAGCTCGTCCAGCCAGGCGCGCTCATGGGGCAGGCAGCCGGAGTTCTTCTGGTTGCCCTTCCAGTTCCTGATGTCCTTCTCGGTATGCACGATGTTCCAGTCGGCGCAGATGACATACTCGCGCTTCTTCTTGCGCAGCGACTTGAGGTAGGGCATGAAGGCCTTGAGGAAGCGGTCCTTGGAGGCCTGGCGCTCGGGACCGGCGGAGCCGGAGGGCAGGTACAGCGAGACCACCGAGAGCTTGCCGAAGCGCGCCTCGAGGTAGCGGCCCTCGTCGTCGAACTCCTTCACGCCGAAGCCCTTGATCACCTCGTCCGGTTCCTCGCGCGCGTAGAGCGCGGTGCCGGCGTATCCCTTCTTCTTGGCGTCGAAGTAGAAACAGTGGTGGCCGTCGGGGCGGAACATGGGGTCGTCGAGCTGGTCTTCCTGGGCCTTGGTCTCCTGCAGGCAGACCACGTCAGCCTTCTGCTTGCGTAGCCAGTCGAAGACGCCCTTGCGGGAGGCGGAACGCACGCCGTTGACGTTGAGGGTGATGATGCGCATGGTTGGGCCCTGGAAAGCTCGGTGTATCATACCCGACCGAATTTCCCCGACGGATGCTCCATGAAGGATTACCAGCGAGAGTTCCTGGAGTTCGCCCTCGCGCGCGGCGTGCTGCGCTTCGGCGAGTTCACCCTCAAGTCCGGCCGCAAGAGCCCGTACTTCTTCAACGCCGGCCTGTTCAACAGCGGCGCGGCGCTCGCCGCCATCGGCCGGAGCTACGCCCAGGCGGTGGTGGATTCCGGCATCGGCTTCGACATGCTGTTCGGCCCGGCCTACAAGGGTATACCGCTCGCCACCGTCACGGCGGCGGCGCTCGCCGAACACCACGGGCTCGACCTGCCCTACTGCTTCAACCGCAAGGAGGCGAAGGACCACGGCGAGGGCGGCAACCTGGTGGGCGCGCCCTTGAAGGGCCGCGTGCTGATCGTGGACGACGTGATCACCGCCGGCACCGCGGTGCGCGAGGCGGTGTCCATCATCCGCGCCGCCGGCGCGGAGCCCGTGGGCCTCGTGATCGCGCTGGACCGCCAGGAGCGCGGCCAGGGGCAAGTCTCCGCGGTGCGGGAGGTGGAGCAGGAGCATGGCATGCGGGTGGCCGCCATCGTGCGCCTCGCGGAGTTGCGCGACTGGGTGGCGGCGCGGCCCGACATGTCCGCACCACTCGCGGCCATCGACGCCTACCGTCAACAATACGGGGCCTAAGGCGTTATACTTTTTCGCATGTCCCACGGGGATGACGCAGCCATGAAGACCTCACGCATCCTGCTCCTCGGCGCCGCCCTGCTCCTCGCGGCGGGCGCGGCCTACGCCGGCGGCAACTCCAAGACCAAGCTGTACAAGTGGGTGGACAAGAACGGCGTCACCCAGTACGGCAGCAGCATCCCGCCCGAGTACGCCTCGCAGGAGAGCCAGCAGCTCAACAGCCAGGGCATGGTGGTGAAAACGCAGGATGCGCAGAAGACGCCGGAGCAGCTCGCCGCCGAGGCCCAGGCGAAAGCCGAAGCCGACCGCCAGGCCGAAGCGCTCAAGGAGCAGAAGAAGCGCGACAAGGTGCTGCTGGACACCTACACCTCGGTGGGCGACATGGAGCGCGACCGCGACAGCAAGCTCTCCGCCATCGACGCCCAGATCAACGTGCTGAACGGCAGCATCACCAGCGTGCAGAACGCGCTGGCGGACTTCCAGGAACGCGCCAGCGAGCTCACCGCCAAGAACAAGCCGGTGCCGGCGGACCTGCAGAAGCACGTGGAGAGCTCCCGGCAGCAGCTCATCCTGAACCAGCAGCAACTCCTGCAGCAGCAGCAGTACAAGCAGCAGATGTCGGACCAGTTCAAGGCCGACATCGCCCGCTACAAGGAATTGACGGCACCCCAGCCCGGCGGCTGAACCGGACGTGTGAAAACAAAACGCCGCCTCAGGGCGGCGTTTTCGTCTCAGGCCTTGGGAAGCTCAGTGCTTGCCGGAGTGACCGAAACCACCTGCTCCGCGCTTCGATTCTTCGAACTCCGACACAACCTCGAACTGGGCATGGGCCACCGGCAGGATCACCATCTGCGCGATGCGCTCGCCCGGGTTCACGGTGAAAGCCTCCCTGCCGCGGTTCCAGCAGGACACCAGCACCTCGCCCTGGTAGTCGGAGTCGATGAGGCCCACTAGGTTGCCGAGCACGATGCCGTGCTTGTGGCCGAGCCCCGAGCGGGGCAACAGCACCGCGGCATAGCCCGGATCGCCGATGTGGATGGCGATGCCGGAGGGGATGAGCGCGCTGTCGCCGGGTTTGAGGGTGAGAGGCTCCTCGAGGCAGGCGCGGATGTCCATGCCGGCGGAGCCGGCGGTGGCGTGCTGCGGCAGCGGGAACTCCTTGCCGACCCGGGGGTCCAGGATCTTGAGCTTCACGATGGGCATGTCCGGTCCTACTTGCGTCGTTCGATGATGGTGCGCACGAGCTCGCGCGCCAGATCCAGTTTTGAAGCGGAACCGAGCTCCCGCTCACCGTCTTGCCAATAGAGGGTGAGCGTGTTGTCGTCCCGATCGAAACCCTTGTCCTTTCCGACCAGGTTAGCTGCGAGCAGGTCCAGCTTCTTTTTCTTCAGCTTCTCGCGGGCATGGGCCGCGAGTTTCTCGGTCTCCGCGGCGAAGCCCACGAGGTAAGGCCGCGATTTCAGCGCCGCCACCTCGCCCAGGATGTCCGAGGTGCGCGCGAGCCTGAGCTCCAGGGAGGCGCCCGTCTTCTTTATCTTCTGAGGCGCGGCGCGCTTCGGCGCGTAGTCGGCGACGGCGGCGGCGGCGATGAACACGTCCGCCTGCTTAACCCGCTGCATCACGGCGGCATGCATCTCGGCGGCGGTCTCCACGTCCACGCGCCGCACGTCGCGAGGCGTCACGAGGTGTACCGGCCCCGCCACCAGCGTGACCTCCGCGCCTGCCTCGGCGGCGGCACGCGCCACCGCGAAGCCCATCTTGCCGGAACTCCTGTTGGAGACGAAGCGCACCGGGTCCACCGGCTCGCGGGTGGGGCCGGCGGTGACCAGCACCTTCACGCCCTTGAGCGGCAACTCCGCGCCCGCGAGCGCGGCCACGATGTCGGCGGGCTCCAGCATGCGGCCCATACCCACCTCGCCTTCGGCGAGTTCGCCCGCCACCGGACCGAGCAGGCGCACGCCGCGCGCCTTCAATGCCGCGACGTTCTGCTGCGTGGCGGCGCTCTCCCACATGGCCCAGTTCATGGCCGGCGCCACCGTGAGCGGCGCCTGGGTGGCGAGGCAGAGGGTGGTGAGCAGGTCCGTGGCGAGGCCCTGGGCGAGGTGCGCGATGCAGTCGGCGGTGGCGGGCGCGACGAGCACGGTATCGGCCCAGCGGCCGAGCTCGATGTGGCCCATGGCGTGCTCGGCCGCCATGTCCCACAGCTCCGAGCGCACCGGCCGGCCGGTGAGGGCCTGGAAGGTGAGCGGCGTGACGAAGCGCTGGGCGCCGGCGGTCATGACCACCTGCACTTCGGCGCCCGCCTCCTTCAGGCGGCGCGCGAGGTCGGCGCTCTTGTAGGCGGCGATGCCGCCGCTCACGCCGAGGAGGATCTTGCGGCCCTTGAGCGCGCCCACGTCAGCCCGCCTTGAGGGTGACACGCGCGAACTTGCGCTTGCCGACCTGGATCACGTGGGTCCCGCCCGCCTTGAGCTTCACGCTGCGGTCCGCGGCCTTCTCGCCATCCACCTTGACACCCCCCTGTTCCAGGAGCCGGTTCGCTTCGGAGCCGCTGGCCACGAGCTGCGCCTGCTTCAGGAGTTCCACGATGCCGATGCCATCGGCAGGCGCGGCCAAATGCAGCTCGGGCATGTCCTCCGGCAGCGCGCCCTTCTGGAAGCGCGCCACGAACTCCTCCTGCGCCGCCTTGCCAGCGGCGGCGCCGTGGAAGCGCGCCACGATCTCCTGGCCCAGCAGGAACTTGATGTCGCGCGGGTTCGCGCCGTCCGCGATCTGCTTCTTGAAGCCCTCGACCTCCGCCAGCGGGCGGAAGCTCAGGAGCTCGAAGTAGCGCCACATGAGGTCGTCGGAGATGGACATGAGCTTGCCGAACATCTCGTTGGGCGGCTCGTTGATGCCGATGTAGTTGCCGAGGGACTTGGACATCTTCTGCACGCCGTCCAGGCCCTCCAGGATCGGCATGGTGAGGATGACCTGCGGCTTCTGGCCGTAGTGCTCCTGCAGGTGGCGCCCCATCAGCAGGTTGAACTTCTGGTCGGTTCCGCCGAGCTCCACGTCGGACTTCAGCGCCACCGAGTCGTAGCCCTGCACCAGCGGATACAGGAACTCGTGCACGGAGATGGGTTCGCCGGCCGCGTAGCGCTTGCTGAAGTCGTCCCGCTCCAGCATGCGCGCCACCGTGTACTTGGCCGCGAGCTGCACCAGGCCCGCGGCGCCGAGTTCGTTCGTCCAGCGCGAGTTGAAGTCGATGCGCGTGCGCTTCGGGTCCAGGATCTTGAACACCTGCGCCTCGTAGGTGCGGGCGTTGGCCTGAATCTCCTCCGGCGAGAGCGGCTTGCGCGTCACGTTCTTGCCGGTGGGATCGCCGATGAGGCCGGTGAAGTCGCCGATCAGGAAGATGACCTCGTGGCCGAAGTCCTGGAAGCGGCGCATCTTGTTGAGCAGCACCGTGTGGCCGAGGTGCAGGTCCGGCGCGGTGGGGTCGAAGCCGGCCTTCACCCGCAGCGGACGCCCTTCCTTGAGCCGCGCGGCCAGCTCCGCCTCGGGCAGGATCTCGTCGGCGCCGCGGGCGAGTTCCGCGAGCTGTTCGGCGGGGGTCGGCATGGTCCCTTGGTTCCTCAAGGCCCCTGGGGGGCGCTTTACCAAAATTTTACAGTTCCCTGAGGCGCATTTCCCGCGTAATTCAGGCACTTAGGGCGGATTCGGGGATTGACCCTAAACACTTAAACAGGCTACTGTCAGAGTCCATTTTCCGAGGGATGCCGCGGTGGACCAGCAGTTTGAATCGGGCGCCGATTATAAGCCAGGCCTGAAGGCCAAGCTGCGCGCGCGCCGCCGCTATTGGGTGATGCTGGGCGTCACCCTCGCCGCCGCCGGCGTGTTCCCCTATTTCGCGCCGGTACCGGCCACCGCAAGCTTCACCCCGAGCATCGCGCTCAGCCCCGTGCCGGCCCCGGCCAGCCTGGCGCCGCCGCTGCCGACGCTCACCAGCGTGAGCTTCAAGGTCGCGAACGGCGACACCCTGGCCCAGCTCTTCGCCGACCGCAACCTGGACCGCGCCGACCTCGCCGCCATCATGGCCGCCGGCCGCGGCACCGAGCGCCTGAAGCGCATCCTGCCGGGCGACGTGATCCGCGTGCAGTACACACCGGACGCGCACATCCAGACGCTGCGCGTCCAGTACGACGAAGGCCACATGCTGAACGTGGCGCGTGACGAGGCCGGCAACTTCGTCCCCAACCTCGACGTGATTCCGACCACCTACATCGACTCGTACGCCCACGGCGTGATCGAGAACTCGCTGTTCGACGCCGCCGGCCGCGCCGGCCTCGCCGACGGCACCACCATGCAGCTCATCCAGCTGTTCGCCTGGGACGTGGACTTCGCCCACGACATCCAGAGCGGCGACAGCTTCACGGTGCTGTACCAGAAAGTGCAGCGCGCCGGCCACGCCACCGTGGATGGCCCGATCCTGGCGGCCGAGTTCAAGACCGGCGGCAAGGACTACCGCATCGTGCGCTTCACCGACCCCGCCGGCCACAGCGGCTACTACACGCCGGAAGGCAAGAGCATCCGCAAGGCGCTGATGCGCGCGCCGGTGAGCTACAGCCGCATCTCCTCCGGCTTCACCACCCATCGCAAGCACCCGATCCTGGGCTACAGCCGCGCCCACCAGGGCGTGGACTACGCCGCTCCCACCGGCACGCCGATCAAGGCCGCCGGCGACGGACGCGTGACCTTCGTCGGGCTCAAGGGCGGCTACGGCAAGTGCATCATGATCGACCACGGCGGCGGCTACAGCACGCTGTACGGCCACATGTCGCGCTTCAGGAAGGGCATGCACGCCGGCCTGCACGTGAGCCAGGAACAGGTCATCGGCTACGTGGGCATGACCGGCCTCGCCACCGGCCCGCACCTGCACTTCGAGGTGCACGTGAACGGGGCGCCGCGCAACCCGCGCACCGTGCAGCTGCCGAACGTGGCGCCGGTGACCACCCAGTACCTGGCCGACTTCAACGCCTCCACCAAGAGCCTGTTCGCCCAGCTCTCCGGCGGCGACACCCGCCTCGCCGGCGCGCCCGCCTCCGCCGGCGCCGAGACCGCCGTCGCCCACTGACGGGCGCGGCTGCATGGCCGACCTCTACATCGGGCTCATGTCCGGCACCAGCGCCGACGGCATCGACGCGGTGCTGATGGCCTTCGATCCCGCGCCGCGCCTCGTCGCCACCCATTTCACGCCCTACGCCGGCTCGGTGCGGGAGAAAGTGCGCGCGCTCTCCCAGGGCCGCCACGCGGGCGATCCTGTGGACGAGCTGGGCGCGCTGGACACCGAACTCGGCGAGCTCTTCGGCGCCGCGGTGCTGGCGCTGCTCGAGGATGCGAAGACCGAACCCAGGGCCGTGCGCGCCATCGGCAGCCACGGCCAGACCGTGCGCCACCGCCCGCGCATCGCACACCCCTTCACCGCCCAGATCGCCGACCCCAACATCATCGCCGCGCGCACCGGGATCACGGTGGTGGCGGACTTCCGCCGCCGCGACGTGGCCCTCGGCGGCCAGGGTGCGCCGCTCCTGCCGGCCTTCCACCAGGTAGCCTTCGGCAGCGCGGCGGAACAACGGGTGGTGGTGAACGTGGGCGGCATCGCTAACGTGACGCTGCTGCCGCCCGCGGGTCCGGTGCGCGGCTTCGACACCGGCCCCGGCAACGTGCTGATGGACTGGGTGTGCCGCGAACGGCTCGGCCAAGCCTACGACTCGGACGGCGCACATGCGGCCCGCGGCGAGATCGACCGGCCGTTGCTGGCGGTGCTGCTGGAAGATGCCTACTTCAGCCTGCCCATCCCCAAGAGCACGGGACCCGAGCACTTCAACCGGGAATGGCTGGAGAAGGCGCTCGGCGGCAGGGCGCTGAAGACGGAAGATCTCCTGGCCACGCTCACGGAACTCACGGCCCGCAGCGTGGCCGAGCAGGTGCACGAGCACGCACCGGAGGCGAGGCACGTCTACGTCTGTGGCGGCGGCGCCCACAACACCCAGCTCATGGCGCGCCTTGCCTCGCAGTTCCCCTCGGTGCCGGTAGAGAGCACCGCCGCCCTGGGGCTGGATCCGGACTGGGTGGAGGCGGCAGGCTTCGCGTGGCTGGCGCAGCGCACCCTCGCGGGACAACCCGGCAACCTGCCCACGGTCACGGGTGCGGCAAAGGCGACGATCCTCGGCGCGATCTATCCTGCTTGAAATAAAAAAGCCGCTCGAAGCGGCTTTTTTATTTGAATCTCTTTTCTTCTCAGACCGTGAAAGATGAGCCACAACCACAAGTGGTGGTGGCGTTGGGATTGCGGATCACGAATTGCGCTCCCTCCAGGCCTTCGCTGTAGTCGATCTCGGCGCCGGCCAGGTACTGGAAGCTCATGGGATCCACGAGCAGCGTCACGCCGGAGTTCTCCACCCGGGTGTCTCCGTCCTCGCTCTTCTCGTCGAAGGTGAAGCCGTACTGGAAGCCGGAGCAGCCGCCGCCGGTGACGAACACCCGCAGCTTGAGGGCCTGGTTGCCCTCCTCGTCGATGAGCTGCCGCACCTTGCGGGCCGCGGCGTCGGTGAAGATCAGGGTCTCGGTCTGGGTTTCCATGTGGCCAATTATAACTCAGCCGCGCTTGGCTTCGGGTTCGGCGGATTTCTTGGGGTTATGCACCGCCAGCGCCGGGCCGGCCGGCTTGTGCACCAGCTTGCCGTTGACGGTGGCGCCCACCGCGATCTGGATCAGGTTGTAGTACACATCGCCCGTGATGCGCGCCTCGGGGCCGAGCTCGAGCCGCTTGTCGGCGTGCACGTCGCCTTCCACGGTGCCGTTGACGACGAGCACCGGTACCTTCACCTCGCCGCGGATGGTGCCGTGCTGGCTCAGGCTCAGCATGGAATCGGAGCCTTCCTCGGCGTGCACGTTGCCGCGGATCTCGCCGTCCACGTGCAGCCCGCCCTTGTAGCGCAGGTCGCCGTCGATGCGGCTGTTCTTGCCGATGAGCGTGTCGATGCGCGCCCGGGTCTGCTTGTTGTCGCCGCTGCTGAACATGACTGCTTGCCTCGCTATGACGTGACGGCGCCGGAGCCGCCGGACCAATCGAAATTCTGCTGCACGGCCTGGTGGCCGCTCTCCTGGGCGGTGACCTCCACGCGCCCGGGCGTAAAGCCTTGCGGCAGCAGCACGTCGCCCTCCAGGCTCTGGAAGTACTGGAACGCGAAACTGGCCGGGCCCTTGCCGCTGGGGGAGATCTCGCGCGCGTCCAGGGTCACGGCCTTGCCGTCCTGCACGCCGTATATCTTCAGGTAGACGCTGCCGGCGATCTTGAGCTCGCGGGTGCGTACCTGGGTCAGCACCAGCCGGTAATGCCACAGCCGCGGTGCGCCACCGTTGCCGAAGCGCAGGCTCTGGACCCTGAGGCCCTGTTCGCCTTCACCCGGGGAGACGATGCCCTTGTAGAAGGCCACCTCCTCCTGCAGGTCGGACTGCTTGCGCTGCAGTTCCTCGAGGGTGGCCTGGATCTCTTGGCGTGCGCTCTGGTCCACGTCGCGCTGGCGTTGCAGCGCGGTGATCTGGTCGTTGAGCGCCTCGGCGCGCTCCTGCGCGTCGTCGAGCGAGTCCTGCAGCGCCACCGCCGCCTGGCGGTCGTAGCCGGCGCGGTACTCGCCGTAAGCGAACGCGCCCCACAGCGCCAGCAGCATGGCGGCCGACCCGCCGGTGACGGCGAGCCAGGTCCGGTGCGGACGGTGGTGCTTGACGACGAGTCTGGTCATGGACGGAATCCCCAGTCGAATGACCATGTTACGCGCGGCCCGGGGACGGCGCCAGCGCCCCGCGGTGCTAGGATTGGCGCGGCCCGCACCGGGCCGTCCGACGCCTGAGGCCCCGCATGCTCTGGGTCAAAGCCCTGCACCTGTTCTTCGTCATCTCCTGGTTCGCCGGCCTGTTCTACCTGCCGCGGCTGTTCGTGTACCACGCGGACACGCGCGACGCAGTGGGCCACGCGCGCTTCACGGTGATGGAGCGGCGCCTCTTCATGATGATGAGCCTGGGCGCGATCGGCAGCGTGGTGTTCGGACTGTGGCTGATGTTCGGCTGGTGGTGGCCTGCGCCGCTCTGGCTGCACGCGAAACTCGGTCTCGTGGCGCTGCTGCTCATCTACCACATGCTCTGCTTCAAGCTGATGCGCGACTTCCGCGCCGGCAAGAATGCGAAGAGCGCGCGCTTCTACCGCATCTTCAACGAGGTGCCGGCGCTGATCCTGCTCGCGGTGCTGTTCCTGGTGGTACTGAAGCCCCTGTGAGGCGAGCGCTGCGCTGGACGGGCGTAGTCCACGCCGACGCCTCTCGTAGATAACGGTCCGGGGGCCGGGCGCGCGTAGAGTGATGGCGGCGCGCGGACGCCTTATATCGGCCCCCTCCGGACAACAGTCACGAGTGAGAATCATTGTCATTTAGGTTCTCTTAGGGTAGACTACAAATGAGAATTAATCTCATTTGAAACGAACCAGGATGCCCGTCATGATCCGCCGCGCCGCCCTCGCCGCCGCCCTCTTCGCCTTCGCCGCCCTGCCGGCGCTCGCGGACGGGCCGATCCGCATCGAGATCAGGAACCAGGCCTTCGCGCCGGCGGAGATCCATATACCGGCGGGCGTGAAGGTGCAGCTCCTGATCGCGAACGGCGACGACCTGCCGGCGGAGTTCGAGAGCACCGACCTCTCGCGCGAGATCGTGGTGCCGGGGCACCGCGAGGTGAAGCTGTTCATCGGCCCGCTCGACCCGGGCCGCTACCGCTTCTTCAACGACTTCCACCAGCAGTCCGAGGGCTGGGTGATAGTGGACGCCAAGCGGTAGAGCTGCACCCTCATGCTCGCCACCGCCATCATCGTGTTCCGCGAGGTCATCGAGGCCGCGCTCATCGTCGCGATAGTGATGGGCGCGAGCCGGGGCATCGCCGGGCGCGGCCGCTGGGTCAGCGCCGGCATCGGGCTCGGGCTCGCGGGCGCGGCGCTGGTGGCGGCCTTCGCCGACGTCATCACCGGCGCGTTCGAGGGCAACGGCCAGGCACTCCTCAACGCCGGGGTGCTGCTGGCGGCGGTCGGCATGCTGACCTGGCACAACGTCTGGATGAGCTCCCACGGGCGTGAGCTCGCGGCCGAGGTGAGGAGCGTGGGCCATGCGGTGCAGGCCGGCAACAAGCCGCTCACCGCGCTCATGGTGATCACCCTGGTCGCGGTCATGCGCGAGGGCTCCGAGGTGGTGCTGTTCCTGTGGGCGATCGGCACCGGCGGCTCCGACGGCAGCATGCTGCTCGGCGGGCTGGCCGGCCTCGCCGCCGGCGTGGCGGTGGGCACGCTGATGTACTTCGGGCTGCTGGGGATCCCGCTCAGGCATTTCTTCAGGGTCACGGGCTGGCTGGTGCTGCTCATCGCCGCTGGCCTGGCGGCCCAGGCGGCGGGCTTCCTGAACCAGGCGGGCCTCCTGCCGGCGCTCGGCACCAGCCTGTGGGACAGTTCACGTCTCCTGGACCAAGCCAGCACCGCGGGCAAGATGCTGCATACCCTCATCGGGTACACTGCGCGGCCTTCCGGCATCCAAATCTTGTTCTACCTGGGGACCGTGGTCCTCATCCTGGCGCTCATGCGCTGGGCCAGCCGGCGTCATGACGGCGCCGCGCGTCCGGCCTGAAGCCGCGAAGTCACGCACTAAAAGGTCTTGTCTTGGGGAAACGCATGTTCAACCGACCGCTACTGACCGCCCTGCTCGCCGCCGCCGCACTGTCCGGTGCCGCCGCGGCGCGGGCCGACGACTTCATCGTCTACTCCGCCTACGTCTCCGACGGACAGAGCGAGGTGGAGGTGCGCGGCCACCAGCAGTACGACGGCGACCCGGCGCTGGACACCGAGCGTGCCTACAACGTAGCGCTGGCCCATGCCTTCACGCCCTGGTGGCATGCCGAGGTGTATCTCGGCAGCTACGAGCGCGCGCCCGGCGGCGCCAACACGCTGGAAGGCTACGAGTTCGAGAACATCTTCCAGCTCACCACCCAGGGCCAGTACTGGGCGGACCTGGGGTTCATCGCCTCCTACGAGTACAACGCGCTGCCGGGTGAGCCGGGCGTGGTGGAGTTCGGCCCGCTGTTCGAGAAGCAGGCCGGCCCCTTCAACCACCGGCTCAACCTCATCTGGGAGAAGCAGGTGGGCGGCGGCGCCGAGGGACGCTACGAGTTCCGCGCCACCTACGCCGGCATCTACCGCACGGAGTCACACCTGGCGCCTGCCGTGGAGGCGTACTACCGCCCGGCGGACGACAGCCGCCAGATCGGACCGGCGCTGTACGGCGAGATCCCGACCGCCGGCGGCGACGAATTCGAGTTCAGCGCCGCATTCCTGGTGGGCCTGAACCGCGGCGCCGCGGACCGGACGCTGGTTTTCCGCATCGAGTACGAATTCAACTGATTTATACGGAAAAGCCTTTCTCGCTGCGCAGTCCTGCTCCGCGAGAAAGCCCTGAGCAGCCTTCCTGGCCGCTCGCCCGGCGCGATGCGCCGGCCCCTGGCTTTTCCTTGCACGCTCGTCGCGGAGTTAATCCGCGACGAGCGAGTCTTCTTCTCGTCGTGAGTCTTCTTCAAAGAAGGCAAAATCCCTTTACCTAACTTGCAGGCAGTCTTCTTTCGCCTGGCCTACCCACATTGATACATCTGGCCCGAGGCTTCATGCCGCCGAGGGTGGATAATGGCGTCCTGTTCGAGGAGAGTGCCATGTCCGACACCACCTGCATCCGTCCCGCCACCGCGGCCGACGTGCCGCTGATCCTCTCCCTCATCCGGGAGCTGGCTGAGTACGAGAAGCTGCTGCATGAGGTCACGGCCACCGAGGCGGACCTCAAGGCTGCGCTGTTCGGCGCCCGTCCCTCGGCGGAATGCGTGATCGCCGAGCATGCCGGCAAACCCGCCGGCTTCGCGCTGTTCTTCCACAACTTCTCCACCTTCCTCGGCAAGCCCGGCATCTACCTCGAGGACCTGTACGTGAAGCCGGAGCTGCGCGGCAAAGGCATCGGCCGCCGGCTGCTCGCGCACCTCGCCGCGCTCACGCTGCAACGCGGCTGCGGACGCTTCGAGTGGGCGGTGCTGGACTGGAACGCGCCGGCCATCAAGTTCTACCAGGGCCTGGGCGCGAAGATGATGGAGAGCTGGAAGATAAACAGACTGACTGGAGAACCACTGAAACGCCTAGCGGCAGAAGACGGTGCAGGGACGCACCGTGCGTGAATCAAGCACGTAGTGCTTGATTCAACGGAGGCGAGTCCGGGCCTGTACCGGACTCGCCGAGTCTGCAAACGCTACATGGAAGTGGCGTTTGCAGAGATAAATACGGATCAACCGGCTCACGGGCGAGCCGCTCAAGAAGCTGGCAGCGGAAGTCTAGCGCTTGCTGCGCCGGCGGCGCGCGACGCGCCGCACCACCGGAGCCGGCGGCGCTCCCTGGGGGAACAGCGCGGGCGCGAGTTCCGTGAGCGCATCCCGGTATACCGCGCGCTTGAAGAAGATCACCTCGCTCAGGGGGTGCCAGTAGTCCACCCAGCGCCAGTCGTCGAACTCGGGTTCGGGGCCCGCGTCGAAGCGCACCTTCGGCTCCGGGTCACGGAAGCGCAGCAGGAACCAGCGCTGCTTCTGGCCGATGCATTTGGGCTCGGTGTCATGGCGCTGGTAGCGCGGCGGCAGGCGATAGTGCAGCCAGTCGCGGGTGGCGCCGATGAGCTGCACCTGTTCGGGCTTCACGCCCACCTCCTCCTCCAGCTCGCGGTACAGCGCCTGCTCCGGCGTCTCGCCGGCGTGGATGCCCCCCTGCGGGAACTGCCAGCCGGCGCGCCCCACACGCCGCGCCCAGAACAGGCGGCCGTCGGCATGGCAGAGGATGATGCCGACGTTGGCGCGGAAGCCCTCCGCGTCGATCACCGTCCCGTCCGCATGCTGCTGGATGCCCATGGGCGTGAGTCTTCCACAAAGCCGCAGCTCCGGCAAAGCCGCACGGGGCCTTACGCTACAATCCGCCCGTGAAACTCGCGCTCTTCGACCTCGACCACACGCTGCTGGACGGCGATAGCGACGCCCTGTGGGGCCGCTTCCTGGTGGGCGAGGGCGCGGTGGACCCGGAGGAGTACCGGCGCGAGGGTGCGCGCTACATGGCCGAGTACCGCGCCGGCCGGCTCGACATCCATGAGTTCCTGGCCTTCGGCCTCAAGCCCCTGCGCGACAACACGCCGGAACGGCTGGAGGGATGGCGCACACGGTTCCTCGGCGAATGGGTGCGCCCGCGCATCCCCGAGGCGGCGCGCGCGCTGCTGGCGCACCACCGCGAGGCGGGCCACGTGCTCGCCATCATCACCGCCACCAACAGCTTCATCACCGCTCCCGTCGCCGCCGAGCTCGGCGTGCCGCACCTCATCGCCACCGAACCTGAGCGGGACGGCCCGCGCTTCACCGGCCGGGTGGCGGGTCCACCCTGCTTCCGCGAAGGCAAGGTCGCCAAGCTCGAGGCCTGGCTCGCGCACTCCGGCGCGGCGGCGCAGGAGACCTGGTTCTACTCCGACTCGCACAACGACCTGCCGCTGCTGGAGCGGGTGGACCATCCGGTGGCGGTGAACCCGGACGAAGTGCTCACGCGCGTGGCCGACGAGCGCGGCTGGCCCGTGCTCACGTTGCGGCGCGCGGCGGCCTGACATGCAGCAGCGTGCCGCGCTCCTCGCCTGGCTGCCCGCGCTGCTGGCGCTCGTGCTCGTGGCCTTCGGCGTCTCGCTCGCGGTGGGCAGCACCTCTCTCTCCTGGCATGAGCTATGGACCGTACTCACGGGCGGCGGCGATGACCTGAGCCGCACCGTGGTGATGGAGCTGCGCCTGCCGCGCGCGCTCAGCGCATTCGCGGTGGGCGGGCTGCTCGCGCTCGCCGGCACGCTCATGCAGGTGCTGCTGCGCAACCCGCTGGCGGACCCCTACATCCTCGGCGTCTCCGGCGGCGCCGCGGTGGGCGCACTCGGCGCCTTCCTGCTGGGCCTCGCGGGACTCTGGGTGAACGGCGGCGCCTTCGCGGGAGCGCTGCTCTCGACGCTGCTGGTGTTCGCGCTCGCCCATGGCCGCGGCGGCTGGACGCCGACCCGGCTCCTGCTCACGGGCATCGCCGTGGCGGCCGGCTGGGGTGCGGCCATCAGCCTGCTGCTGGTGATGGGCAGCGACGCCAGCCTGCACAGCATGATCTTCTGGCTGATGGGCGACTTCTCCTACCAGCCCGGCGGCAGGCTCGCGCTCGCCATGCTCGCGCTCGGCCTCGCGGTGTGCTGGCCGTTCGCGCGGCAGCTCAACGTGCTCGCGCGCGGCGAGACGCTGGCCGAGGCGCTAGGGATCGCGGTGCGCCCCTTGAGCCTCGCCATCTACACCGGTGCCTCGCTGTTCACCGCCGTGGCAGTGACGGAAGCGGGCGCCATCGGCTTCGTGGGCCTGGTGGTGCCGCACATGTTCCGCATGCTGGCCGGCGGCGACCACAGGCGCCTGCTGCCAGGCGCGGTGCTGCTGGGCGGCTGCCTGCTGATGCTCGCCGACACGCTCGCCCGCACCGTGGCCGCGCCGCGCCAGCTGCCGGTGGGGGTGGTGACCGCGGCGCTCGGCGTGCCGCTGTTCCTGTACCTGCTCAACCGCGCGCGGGGCCCGTTGTGAGTGCGCCGTTCCTTCAGGCACGCGGCCTCACGGTGGAGATCGCCGGCAAGCAGGTGTGCCGCGGCCTCGACTTCAGCCTCGCCGCCGGCGAGTGCATCGGCCTCCTGGGCGGCAACGGCGTGGGCAAGACCACGCTGCTGCACACCCTCGCGGGACTGAGGGTGCCCGCGGCCGGCGAGGTGCTGTTGGACGGCGCGCCGCTCACGGGCCAGCCGCGCAGGCGCGTGGCGCAAAAGCTCGGCTTGCTGATGCAACAGCCGGAGGACAGCCTGCCGGCCACGGTGCTGGAGACCGCGCTCATCGGCCGGCATCCGCACCTCGACTTCTGGCGCTGGGAATCCCACCGCGATGTCGCCATCGCGCGGCGCGCGCTCAAGAGCGCCGGGCTCGAGGGCCTGGAGCAGCGGGCGCAGACCGCGCTCTCCGGCGGCGAGCGGCGCCGGCTCGACATCGCCACCGTGCTGACGCAGGACCCGCAGGTGTTCCTGCTGGACGAGCCGGCCCACCAGCTCGACCTGCAGCACCAGATGGCGCTGCTCGGCCTGCTGCGGCGCCTCGCCGGGAACGAAGGCCGCGCGGTGCTGATGAGCCTGCACGACATCAACCTGGCGGCGCGCTTCTGCAGCGGCATCCTGATGCTGTTCGGCGGCGGAGAGGCGCTGTTCGACAGCTCGGAACGGGCGCTCACCGCCGAGAACCTGACCCGCCTCTACCGCACCCCGGTCACGGCGCTGCCCTGGGCCGGCGGGCGGGCCTTCATCGCGGGCTGATTCAGGCGGCCCGATACGGTATCCTTGGCCGCTGTCCTAGGGGCTTTCCTTCCATCCAGACCATGAGGCCTGAACGATGACCCGACTCCTCCGCACCCTGCCGTGGCTCACGGCCGCCGCCCTGCTCGCCGCCGGCTGCTCGCCGGACTCCGCTCCCAACCCGGACGTGAAGAAGGCCGTCGCGGCCTGCTACGCGGCGGGTGGCGAGGAGGTCTCCGCCATCCTCGGCGGCACGGTGGAGGCGAACCGCATGTCCGCCGACAGCGCGCCCAAGACCATCTGCGCGTACAAGGACGCCAAGAACACCACCGTGGCCCTGCTGCAGATCGAGAAGGGCGACAAGTACCCCGACACCGGCAAGGCGCTGGCGGACGACCAGAAGCAGGCCAAGAACCTGTTCTCCGGCAACATCAAGCAGCCGCAGTTCCACCCGGCCGACGGCTTCATGCCAGGCTCGTTCTACGGCGACATCACCCCGCGCTTCGACTCGCTGGAGGTGATGCTCGGCACCTTCGAGGGCGGCTACAAGCTCAACGTGGTGATCAACAACCCGAAGGACTTCGCCACCGGCGAGAAGCAGGCGGCGGACATCGCCCACAAAGTGTTCGAGAACATCCAGAGCGGGAAGGCCTACGCGACGCTGTAGGCATCCGCTCCGAATGCCGACAGGAAGCCCTGCCACTGGCAGGGCTTTTTGTTTGGTGCTTGACTCTTTCCCTCTCCCTCCCTAGAGTTCCTTCGCCTTCAGGCGTCCGCTTCACGGCGGCGTCGGGAAGCCGGTGCATCCTTCGGGATAATTCCGGCGCTGCCCCCGCAACGGTAGGCGAGACAAGGTGCCCCATGAAGCCACTGCGCTCTCGAGCGCGGGAAGGCGGGACACCCAGGGATGCAAATCCCGCTCGCGAGCCCGGAGACCGGCCTGCAGGAGGGAGCCACAAGCTCCCAAGTCCGGCATTGCGGTGGGCGATGCGCGCGGGTCGCGCCATCGCTCCCTCGCCTTCTCTCCCCACGACGCCGGTTTCCTCTGAAGCGTTTCGCGCAGCGGGCGTGCTGCGTGGGAGAGACACATGCAAACTTCGCTCAAGCTGGGCGGCGCCGTGGCGCTGCTCCTGTCCCTGTCCGTCACCGCCTTCGCCGATGGCTCACCGGATACGGTGAGCCCGGACACCGTGCAGCTCGGCACCGTCAGCACCACCGCCACCCGCACCCCGCTGATCGCGGACGAACAGGTGGCGCCGGTGATCGTCATCGGCCCCGAGCAGCTGGAACTGGCCCAGGGCCAGGACGTGGGCGCGGTGCTGCGCCAGTACGCGGGCCTGGACGTGGCCCAGAACGGCGGCCCCGGCCAGCCCCAGTCGCTGTTCCTGCGGGGCACCAACAGCTTCCATACGCTGGTCATGATCGACGGCGTGAAGATCAACCCGGACAGCGGCTTCGGCTCGGCGCTGCAGAACATCCGCCTTAGCGACGTGGAGCGCATCGAGATCGTGAAGGGCCCGCGCTCGGCGCTGTACGGCTCCGACGCCATCGGCGGCGTCGTCAACATCATCACCCGCAAGGCCGCCCAGGGCCTGCACTACGACGCGCACCTGGGCGGCGGGCGCTACAGCACCTACGACGCCGGCGGCGGCGTGAGCTACGGCGAGGGCGGATCGAGCCTTGGCATCAGCGCCGACGACTACCACACCACCGGCTTCCCGGCGGTGGCGGGCACCGCGTTCGACAGCGGCAACCGGGACCGTACCCTGAAGCTCGACGGCCGCACCCAGCTCGGCGGCGTGAAGCTCTCGCTGGACCACTGGCAGAGCAAGGGCGACACCCAGTACACCAGCTTCGACCCGAACGATTTCACCTTCCCCTTCGACCTCATCCCGTTCGATGAGGGCTTCCAGGACGCCGTCACGGACGCGGGCCTGAGCGGCCATCCCACGGAGGCCTGGCTGAGCCAGCTGCACGTGAACCACATGCTGGACGAGATCGACCAGCGCCAGGTGGACCCGTTCAACTTCCCGGCGGCGCCGGACTTCGTGCACACCCAGCGCAATGCGGTGGACTGGCAGAACGACCTCAGCGTGTCGGACGATCAGCTACTGACGCTGGGCCTCTACACCGAGGCGGAGCATACCTCCACCCTCTCGTTCGGCACTCCCTACGACGAGAGCCATCGCGTGAACGCGCTCTACGCCGAGGACGACCTCGGCCTCGGCGCCCACCGCCTCGTGCTGGCGGGCCGCGACACCCACGACCAGGAGTTCGGCAACCACTTCACCTGGAACGTGGACTACGGCTACGATCTCTCCGCCGCCACCAAGCTCACCGCCGGCGCCGGCACCGCCTTCCGCGCGCCCACCGCGGCGGAGCGCTTCGGCTTCGGCGGCAATACGGGCCTTCAGCCCGAGACCTCCCGCAACCTGGAGACGGGCCTGCGCCAGAAGTTCGGCGCTTCCCAGGAGCTCGACGTGAGCCTCTTCCAGGACACGCTTGAGGACCTGATCCTGTTCGTGCCCAGCGGGACCTTCGGCGGCGCGCTGCAGAACGTGGGCCACGTCCGCGTGCGCGGCGTGGAACTGACCTACTTGCTGGACTTCGGTGCCTGGAACTGGCGCAGCGACGCCATCATCCAGGACCCGCGCAACACCGACACGGGCACCACGTTGCCGCGCCGCGCCAAGCGCACGCTCACCTCGAGCCTCGCCTGGCACGACGGCGTGACCAGCGCAGGCCTGAACCTCCTGCTCACGGGCCCGCGCCCGGACGGCGACTTCAATTTCGGCTTGCCGGTGACGGACGGCGGCTATGGGCTGCTGGGCGCGAGCGTGCGCCGGAACTTGGGGTCCGGCTTCGGCCTGCTGCTGCGGGTGGACAACCTGCTGGACAAGCAATACCAGACCGCCAACGGCTACAACACCGCCGGGCGCTCACTGTTCCTGCAGTTGGAATACAGCAGCCACTGAGCGGGGATCGGCGTGGAACCGGTACTGATGTCCTGGAGCGGCGGCAAGGACAGCTGCATGGCGCTCCGGGAGCTGCAGCGCTCGGGGAAGCGGCGCGTGGAAGCCCTGCTGACCACCGTGACCCGCGACTACGGACGGATCAGCATGCATGGCGTGAGATGTGAACTGCTGCAGCGGCAGGCCGAGGCTCTCGGCTTGCCGCTGCAGCAAGTGGGGATATCCAGGGGCGCAGACAATTCCCAATATGAAGCGGAGATGGGGCGCGCCCTCGCCTACTACCAGTCCCGCGGAGTGAACGAAGTCGCCTTCGGCGACCTGTTCCTGGAGGACATCCGCGCTTACCGGGAGAAGATGCTGGCCACCCAAGGCATGCATGGCGTCTACCCGATATGGGGCCGTGACACGTGCGAGTTGATCCGGGAGTTCATCGCCCTCGGCTTCCGCACCGTGGTGGTGTGCGTGGATCCCGCCAAGCTCGACCCGAGCTTCGCCGGCCGGGTCATGGACGAGCGGTTCCTGGAGGAACTGCCTCCAGGCGTCGATCCCTGCGGGGAGAACGGCGAGTTCCATACCTTCGTGTTCGACGGGCCGGCGTTCAGGCATCCGGTGCGCTTCTCCCCGGGCGAGACGGTGTGCCGCGACGGCTTCTGGTTCCATGACCTGTTGCCTGCATGAAGGAGCTGCACATGTTGAAACCAAGACATGAGGTGTTGGCCGCCATGATCCTGGCGGCGGCCATGAGCCGGCTGGTGCCGCACCCTTACAACTTCGCTCCCATCGGGGCGCTGGCCCTGTTCGGCGGCGCGCAGTTCGCGGACCGCCGCCTGGCCTTCCTGATGCCGTGCGCGGCGCTGCTGCTCAGCGACCTGGTGCTGGGCTTGTACGCGGGCATGGGTTGGATCTACGGGAGCTTCGCGCTGATCGTGGCCATGGGGCGGCTGTTGCGCCGCCGCCGCACGGCCTGGCATATCGCTGGGGCGAGCGTCTCGGCCTCGCTGCTGTTCTTCGCCGTCACCAACTTCGCTGTCTGGCCTGGTAGCACGAAGTATCCGCAGAGCTTGGCGGGCCTGATGGACTGCTACGCGGCCGGCCTGCCCTTCTTCTGGAACACGCTGCTGGGCGACGGGTTCTACTGCCTGGTGCTGTTCGGCGGATTTGCGCTATTGGAACAGCGGTTCCAAGTGTTGCGGGAGGACGGCGTCCCAAGCCCGGCCTGAGCTGCAAAAGAAAAACCCCGCACTGGCCGACGCCGATGCGGGGTCTTCTTCGTCTGGATTCTTAGTGCACTTCCGCCGTGCCGATGCCCCTCGGGTCAGAAGCCGCAACCACCTTCCCTGACTTGTAGTCCCAGGTGATGGCCTGCATGTTGCCCCAGCTGCCATGGTCGGCGAGGCTGTAGCCCATCTTCTGCAGCGCCGAGACCTCCGCATCGCTGAGCGCGCCGTGCTCGTACTCCACCTGGTCCGGCAGGTATTGGTGGTGGAAGCGCGGCAGGGACACGATGTCCTTGGCGTCGCCGCCGTCGTAGAAGTCCAGCGCGCCCAAGAGCACCATGGTGATGATGCGGCTGCCGCCGGGGGTACCCAAGATGGCGACGCCGTCCTTGGTCTCCAGGAAGCTCGGCGTCATGCTGGAGAGCGGACGCTTGTGGGGCGCGATGGCGTTGGCGGAGTTGCCGACCAGGCCGTAGCCGTTGGGCGTGCCGGGCTTGGAGGAGAAGTCGTCCATCTCGTCGTTCAGTACCACGCCGGTGCCCGGCGCCATGAAGCTGGAGCCGAAGCTGAAGTTCACCGTCACGGTACCGGAGACGCGGTTGCCGTCCTTGTCCAGCACCGAGTAGTGGGTGGTATTGTTGCCGAGCTGCGGCATGCTCACGGAGGTGAGCGCACTGGAGGGTGTGACCTTGTCCGGCAGGATGGTGGCGCGCAGGCCCGCGGCGTAGTCCGGGCTCATGAGCAGGCGCAGCGGCATCTGCACGAAGTCCGGGTCGCCGAGGTAATCGGCGCGGTCGTGGTAGGCGTAGCGCATGGCCTCGAGGACATAGTGGTCACGCGCGGTGCGGTCCAGGTGCCCCAGGTCATAGCCCGCGAGGATGTTGAGGATCTCGATCAGCACCACGCCGCCGGAGGACGGCGGCGGCGGCGAAACCACGTGCATGCCGTGGTAGTCGCCCACGAGCGGCTTGCGCTCCACCACCTTGTATCCCTTCAGGTCATCCAGGCTCCAGATGCCGCCGGCCGCGCGCACGCCATCCACCATCTGTCGTGCACGCTTGCCCTGGTAGAAACCCGCATCGCCGTCCTTCGCCAGGAGCTCGAAGGTCTCAGCGAGGTCGGGCTGCTTCAGCAGCCAGCCCACCGCCGGCACCTCACCGTCGTCCAGGAACACCGCCGCGGCGGCGGGCCAGCGCTTGAGCACGTCCTGCTTGCCCTGCAACCGGTCATGGAAACGCTGGTCCAGGGGGAAACCCTCCCGCGCGAGCTTGATGGCGGGCGCGAGGTCCGCGGCGAGGCCGAGCTTGCCGTACTTCTTGGCCATGTAGACCAGCGCCGCCGGCATGCCGGGGATGGCGGCGGAGAGCGGGCCGTCCATGGAGGCACGCGGGATGACGTCGCCATCCTTGTCCTGGTACATCTTCTCGCTGGCGGCGCCCGGCGCGCACTCGCGCCCGTCCACCAGGGTCTCGAAACCGTCGCTGTCCCGGTGCAGCAGCCACAGGCCGCCGCCGCCGATGCCGGAGCTGTAGGGCTCCACCACCGAGAGCGCCGCGCTCACGGCCACCGCCGCGTCGAAGGCGTTGCCTCCCTGCGCCAGGATCTCCATGCCGGCGCGGGTGGCGAGCGGATGGGCGCTGGCCACCGCCGCCTGGGGCGGCTTGGGGCCGGCGAAGGCCGGCAGCGCGACGAGGATGAGTGACAGCAGGGCGAGACGAATTTTCATGACTTACCCGATAGTTGTAAGTTGACAAATTTCCTTAAAAGCGTCGCGAGCGAAGGCAGGGCGAGGCGCGCGAGGCGAGCAGGAGGGAGCGTACTCTTAATGTACGTGACCGAGTGCGAGTCCGAAGCGCAACAAAGCCATGCCGAGCGCAGCAGCTTTTAAGGCTTACCGGTAAGACTGCGGTACTTCATCATCAATTCCTCGCGAGTCTCCGGGTGTTCCGGGTCCAGAGGAATGCAGTCCACCGGGCAGACCTGAACGCACTGGGGCTGCTCGAAGTGGCCGACGCACTCGGTGCAGCGCTTGGGGTCGATGACGTAGATCTCGGGACCCTGGGAGATGGCGTCGTTCGGGCACTCCGGCTCGCACACGTCGCAGTTGATGCAGGCGTCGGTGATCTTGAGGGCCATGGACTTCAGCGTTTCTTGAGGTGCTTCAACTCGGTCTGCACCGCGGGATGGACGAACTGCGACACGTCGCCGCCCAGCATGGCGATCTCGCGCACCAGGCTCGAGGAGATGAAGGTGTACTGCTCGGCGGGCGTCATGAAGATGGTCTCCACCTCCGGCCCCAGGTGCCGGTTCATGGCCGCCATCTGGAACTCGAACTCGAAGTCCGAGACGGCGCGCAGGCCGCGCAGGATGGCGATGAGCTTGTGCTTGCGGGCGAACTCCACCGTGAGCTCGGTGAAACCGACGACTTCGAGGTTCTTGACGTCGCCCAGCACCTCCTTGGCGAGACGCACGCGGGTCTCCAGCGGGAAGGCGGGTGCCTTGCCGGGGTTGGCGGCGATCGCCACCACCACCCGCTCGAACATGCGCGCGGCGCGGCGCACGATGTCGGCGTGGCCGTTGGTGATGGGATCGAAGGTGCCGGGATAGAGGATGCTCGCCATGCGGGTCTCCGTGATTCCTTAATATACACCGGCCTCAGGGCCCGGCTGACCACAGCGCATACGCGACGCGGCCTGCGCGGCTCGCGCGCAGCACGCGCCATCCCTCCGGCGGCTGCACCTCGCGCTCCGCCGCGTGCTCCACGTACACGCAGGCACCGGGCTTGAGCCAGCCCTCGGCGAGACGCGCGCACACTGCCGGCAGCAGGTCCGCATCGAACGGCGGATCCAGGAACACGAGGTCGAAGGGTACGGGTTCACGTGCGAGCCAGACGAGCGCCTCGGCGTGTTCCACCGTGCCGCCCGCGGCGCCGAGCAGGGCGAGGTGCTCGCGGATCGCCGCCGCCGCCGCGCGCTCCTGGTCCACGAACACCACTTGGGCGGCGCCCCGCGACAGGGCCTCAAGGCCCAGCGCGCCGCTGCCGGCGAACAGGTCCAGGCAACGGGCGCCCTCCACCCGGCCCTGCAGCCAGTTGAACAGGGTCTCGCGCACACGGTCCGGGGAGGGGCGGATGCCGGGCAGGTCCGGGAAATGCAGCCTGCGCCGCCGCCATTGGCCGGCGATGATGCGGAACTCGTTGCGGTACCCCCGCCCGGGGTTGTGCCTGCTGGTGGGCATTGGTGGGGGCCTGCCTAGGGGGTTGCCTGTCTTGCCAGTCCGAGGGAGGGCAGCGTACCCTAACCTTTCCGTTTGGGGAGAAAAAACCTGTGAAAATCCGCCGTCTTGCCGCGTTCCTCGCCGTCGTCGCGCCGCTGACCGCCTGCGTGTCCAGCAGCGACTCCACCACGCCCAGCCCGAACCCGAATGCTGGGTTCCAGGCCCGCTTCACGCCGCTCGGCGGCATGATGCCCTTCCCGAACGACCTGTACTTCAACGGCAGCACCGACGGCACGCTCAACATCCCGGGTGACACCGCGGTGAGCCAGAACGGCCCGCTGCTGGAGCTGAACCACCTGGACGGCTACGGCACCCAGTCCGACATCAACATCTACTTCACCGCCAAGGTGAAGGAGAGCACCCTCTCCGCTAACGTGTCCGTGTTCAAGGTGGACAGCGACGTCTCCACCAAGGCGGTGAAGACCACCGGCACGGTCACGAAGCTGCAGGAAGGCACCGACTACAGCGTCGGCCTCTCTCCCGGCATCGATGCCGGCGGCGAGATCGTCACCATCAAGCCGCTGCATCCGCTCGCGGCCAGCGCCATCAACGGCAGCACGCCGGTGCCCGCCACCTACCTCGTGGTGGTCACGGACGGCGTCACCGACACCAGCGGCAAGCACGTGAGTGCGAGCGCGGACTATTCCGCGATCCTGCAGGCGGACCTGCCGGTGCTGACCGGCGGATCCATGGGCACCACAGGCAACGCGCAGCTCGACCAGGTCGCGCTGTTCACGCTGCCGCAGCTGGCGGTTGCTGCCCAGCAGGGTATCGATCCGAAGAAGATCGCCGTGAGCTTCAGTTTCAGCACCCAGTACGCGGGCGTGAGCCTCGCGCTGCTGGCAGCCCAAGCCCAGGCCACCACCCAGAGCGGCACCGCCATCGTGGATACGGGCCTGACCGTGTGCCA
Organism: Gammaproteobacteria bacterium; assembly: GCA_036383255.1. Lineage (NCBI taxonomy): Bacteria > Pseudomonadati > Pseudomonadota > Gammaproteobacteria > Gammaproteobacteria bacterium. The sequence goes on from DASVOS010000004.1 coordinate 28,366, forward strand.
GGTGTTGGTGGCTGCCGGCCAGATGGCCGACGCCGCCACCTGCACCGCCTCGGTGCCTGGCGGTGACCTGGTGGAGGTCTTCGCCGGCGACGTGGCGCTGCCTTACTACCTCCCGATCCCGAACGCCGCGCATCCGACCGCGGCACTCACGGGCTCCTGGAAGAACGAGCTGAACGGCGGCGATACCGGCATCGGTGCCAGCTCTGCCAGCTTCCTGCCGCGCGAGACCCGCGCCCACAACGTGATCCCGATCCTGGTGGCCGTGCCCCTGGCGGGCAGCGGCTGCGCCATGCCCGGCAGCGGCTGGCCGGTAGCGATCTTCCAGCACGGCATCACCCGCAACCGTGAGGACATGCTGGCGATCGCTTCGGCCCTCGCGGTGGGCGGTGCCCCGACCTTCTGCAATGCCGTGATGGCCATCGACCTGCCGCTGCACGGCGTCACCGACAAGACCGATCCGTTCTACAAGAACCAGCTGTTCACCGGCACTGCGGCGGCGCCCCTGTTCACCGCTGCCGTGTCGGAACGCACCTTCGACATGGACCTGCAGGACAACGCCAGCGGCGCCTCCGGGGCGGACGGCGGCATCGACGGCTCCGGCGCCTGGTTCATCAACCTGAACAGTACCCTCACTTCCCGTGACAACCTGCGTGAGGGCGCAGCGGACCTCATCAACCTGGTGGCGACGCTGCCCAACCTGTCGGCGATCACGCCGCCCTCCACGGTCAACATCTTCGATGACAGCAAGGTGTTCTTCGTGGGCCACTCCCTGGGCGGCATCGTCGGCATCGATTTCCTCGGTGCGGACAGCGCCGCGGCCCAGTTGACCGCCACCGCCCCCAAGATATCGGCGGCGGTGCTCGCAGCGCCCGGCGGCCACATCGCCGAGCTCCTGCGCAAGTCGCCGACCTTCGGTCCGATCATCGACCAGGGCCTCGCCGAGCAGGGTCTGGTGCAGAACAGCCAGGCTTACTTCGATTTCTATTCCGAGGCCCAGGCGGTGGTGGAGGACGGCGACCCGGCCAACTACGCGGCTGCCGCGGCCGCCGGTCACCTGATCCACATGATCGAGGTGGTGGGTGGCGCCAATGCCTCCTCGCCGCCGGACACGGTGGTCCCGAACAGCGCTACCGACGTGCTGATCGCACAGATGGGGATCACGACGCCGGTGAGCGCCCTCGGCAACAATGCCATCGCGGCGGGCGCTCCGACCCTGGCTCAGTTCACCACGGGCGACCACGGCTCGATCCTCGACCCCACGCCGCCGGACGGCGTGGCCACTGCGGACAAGGCCGGGTTCGTGGCCGTCACCACCGAGATGCAGACGGAGACGGCGACCCTGTTCGTGACCACGCTGGCAGGCGCGCCTTCCACCGTGATCACCGACAACACGTTCCTCAGCACCACGCTGGTGAAGTGACATAGCGGAAATGAAAGGGGCGAGCCTCAGGGCTCGCCCCTTTTTCTTGTCCGTCATCCACCGCTGCGTTAACCTGCCCGCCTGCCCCGGACGCTGCGACCCGTGACGCCATCCGACTCCAAGCCCGGCCTCTTCGCCCGCCTCAAGTCCCGCCTCAATCGCGGCGTGGGCTGGCTCGCCTCCTTCGCGGGTCCCGTGGACGAGGCGCTGCTGGAGGAGCTGGAGACGCGCCTCATCACCGGCGACGTGGGCGTCGAAACCAGCCGGCAGATCATGGAGAAGTTCCGTGCGCAACGCCTGCCCGACGCGGCGGCGCTGAAGACCGCGCTGATAGAAGAACTCACGGCGTTGCTGGTGCCGGTGGCCCAGCCCTTGGCGATACCGGCGGGCCATAAGCCCTTCGTGCTATTGGCCTTGGGCGTGAACGGGGTGGGCAAGACCACGACGCTCGGCAAGCTCGCGCAGCGCTACAAGGCGAAGAAGCTCAGCGTGATGCTGGCAGCGGGTGATACCTTCCGCGCCGCCGCGGTGGAGCAGCTGCAGCTCTGGGGCTCCGCCCAAGGCGTGCCGGTCATCGCTCAAGGGCCCGGCGCGGACCCGGCGGCGGTGGCCCACGATGCCTACCAGGCGGCCAAGTCGCGCGGCGCGGACCTGCTCATGGTGGACACCGCCGGGCGCCTGCACACCCAGGCCGGCCTCATGGACGAGCTCAAGAAGGTGAACCGGGTGCTGGGCAAGTTCGGCGACGGCGTGCCCCACGAGAAGCTGCTGGTGCTGGACGCGGGACTGGGCCAGAACGCGCTGCGCCAGATCGAGGAATTCCATGCGGCAGTGGGCGTCACCGGCCTCGCCGTCACCAAGCTGGACGGCACCGCCAAGGGCGGCGTGGTGCTGGCGGCCGCGGCCCGTTTCCACATCCCCATCCGCTTCATCGGCATCGGCGAGGCGGCGGAGGACCTTACGGAGTTCGATCCCAGGGCTTTCGCCGAAGCGCTGGTAGGATAAGCGGATGATAAGTTTCCAAGGGGTGGGCAAGCGCTACGCCGGGGGCAACGAAGCCCTGGCCGAGGTCTCGTTCGACGTGGAGCGCGGCGAGATGGCCTTCCTCACCGGCCCTTCCGGCGCCGGCAAGAGCACGCTCCTGAAACTCGTGGCGTTGATAGAGCGGCCGAGCCGCGGCCAGATCGTGGTGAACGGCCAGAACCTCGCGGGCATCAAGCGCCGCCAGCTGCCCTTCTACCGCCGCCAGATCGGCATGGTGTTCCAGGACCACAAGCTCCTGGACGACCGCAGCGTGTTCGACAACGTGGCGCTGCCGCTGGTCATCGCCGGCACCGACCTGCCGGAGATCCACAAGCGGGTGCGGGCAGCCCTGGACCTGGTGGGCCTCTTGCACAAGGAGCGGGCCTTGCCCATGACGCTCTCCACCGGCGAGCAGCAGCGGGTGGGCATCGCCCGCGCCGTGGTGTACCGCCCGCCCATCCTCATCGCCGACGAGCCCACCGGCAACCTGGACCCGGACCTTTCCCTCGAGATCATGCAACTCTTCAAGCGCATGAACCAGGTAGGGGTGACGGTGTTGGTGGCGAGCCACGACCGCGGCTTGGTGGAGCAGTTCGCGGCGCGCGTGTTCAACCTCAAGGGCGGCCACATCGCCGACACGGGGGAGGCCCATGGCATCGCCCCGTGAACCCCGCGGCGCCGCCGCGGCGGGCCTGAAGGCTGGCCTCAGGGCCTGGGGCCGGGACCACGCGCGCGTGGCGGTCACGAGCCTGGGGCGCCTCTACCGCAACGCCGGGACCAGCCTCATGACCGCGGCGGTGATCGGCATCGCCCTCTCCCTGCCCGCCGCCATGCAGGTACTGGTGGGCAACGCGCGGCAAGTGAGCGGCTCCTGGGAAGGCGCGGCGCGGGTCTCGGTCTACCTCAAGGCGAACGTGAGCGACGCGGATGCCCAGGCCCTGGCCGCGAAGGTACGGCGTATGGACGGCGTGGACCAAGTGGACTACATCAGCGCAGACCAGGCGCTCGGGGAGTTCAAGAAACTCTCAGGCTTCGGCGACGCGGTGGCGGTCCTCGACAAGAACCCGCTGCCGGCGGTGCTGGTGGTGCGGCCCAAGGATGCAAACCCGGAGGCCGCCGAGGCCCTGCAGCATCAGCTCGCGGGCAACCCGGCGGTGGACCAGGTGCGCCTGGACCTGCAGTGGCTGCGGCGGCTCACCGCCATCCTGGACATCGTGCGCCGGGTCACGGACATCCTGGCCGCTCTCCTGGCCTTGGCCGTGATGTTCGTGGTGGGTAACACCATCCGCCTTGAGATCGGCGGGCGGCGCACCGAGATAGAAGTGAGCAAACTGCTGGGGGCCACGGATCCCTTCATCCGCCGCCCATTCCTCTACCACGGGGCTTGGTATGGCTTCGCCGGAGGGCTCATCGCCTGCATATTGGTGGCCCTGGCGGTGAGCCTCGTGGCAGCCCCAGTCAGCCGCCTGGCGGGGCTTTACGGCAGTGCTTATGCACTCCAGGGCTTGGGGTTCCTGGGCGCCTTGGGGCTTATAGCCGGTGGAGCGGTGCTGGGCTGGATAGGCTCCTGGCTGGCTGTGGCCAGGCACCTGCGGGCTATCGAACCTAGCTGAATATCCTTTCCGTAACAGATACTTACAGCGCCTCTTTCCATGGAACTTCTGACTGGGTTAGCACTCTAATCCGGCGAGTGCTAATATGAAGTCCATGAAGAGGAGGCCCAAGATGGCTACGAATACCGCCACTCTCGTCCCGGTCCGCCAGGAGCTGGCAGTCAGCCCCGTGGGCAGCCTGGATGCCTATGTCCAGGCCGTGCACGGTATCCCCGTGCTCACCCCGGAGCAGGAGAAGGAACTGGCCGTGCGCTTCCACGACGAACAGGACGTGGAGGCGGCCCGCCAGCTGGTGCTGCACCACCTGCGCTTCGTCGTGCACGTGGCCCGGGGCTACCTGGGCTACGGCCTGCCCCTGGGCGACCTCATCCAGGAAGGCAACATCGGCCTCATGAAGGCCGTGAAGCGCTTCGACCCCAAGGTGGGCGTGCGCCTCGTGTCCTTCGCCGTGCACTGGATCAAGGCCGAGATGCACGAATACATCCTGAAGAACTGGCGCATCGTGAAGGTGGCCACCACCAAGGCCCAGCGCAAGCTGTTCTTCAACCTGCGCAAGTCCAAGAAGCGCCTGGGCTGGCTGAACGCCGCCGAGGTGGAAGCCATCGCCAAGGACCTGAAGGTCTCGCCCGAGGAAGTGCTGGAGATGGAGTCGCGCCTGGCGGGCCAGGACATCGGCTTCGACCTCACTCCCGAGAGCGAGGATGAGGACAGCGTGAGCGTGGCGCCGGTGACTTACCTTGCGGACGAGGCGTCCGATCCGGCAGCGTCCATCGAGCGGCAGGACTTCGAGGACCGCAGCGAGGCGCGTCTCGAGCACGCCCTCACGGGCCTGGACGAGCGCAGCCGCCATATCCTGCAGCGACGCTGGCTGGACGAGGACAAGGCCACGCTCCAGGAGCTGGCGGACAAGTACCACATCTCCGCGGAGCGGGTGCGCCAGCTCGAGAACAACGCCATCAAGAAGCTACGGACGGTGATGGCCTGACGTCCCGGAATATGGAACACTTAAAGCCCGGCTTCCGCCGGGCTTTTTGTTATGTAGGAAAGGGGGATGTCATGAAGAAACTGCATTACCTGTTGCTCGTCATACTATCGGCGCCCGCGCTGGCGGACCCCAGCATGACCCAACAGTACGAGACCCTGCGGCAGGGGTATTACCAGTTCGATCCGCACGCCTACAAGAGCTTCACCTGCCATGTGTCCGCCAGCACCGTGAACGCATCAGTGGCTTACGTGAAGCAGATCCTGCTAGGCCATGAGGGTTCACTTCAGCTCAAGGAAGACGTGGACAGCTACAGCCTGACGGTGGATCCGGATAAGGGCCTGTCCATCCACAATCCCATAATGGACATCACGATGCTGAGCGAAGAAGGCCTCGCCGATCCCGCCCAGGTCAAGCAAGGCATCGCGGAAATGAAGGCCGGGTTCGACAAGCAAGTGCAGGGCGTGGACCAGATGATCTCTGGCTTGTTCAACGAATACATGGACACCACGCCCGAACTCACCAGCGTGACCCACGACGGGAAAAAGTGGATCGTCCGCTACCGGCTGGGCGGGGTTGACACCACAGACACCATCGACGGCCGCCGGACCCACCAGGAAGCCAACATCAACGGCACCAGCATCGTCTCGGATGCGGACTACGCGCCCCTGCCCGGCGGGAAGCTGACTGTTCAGGGCAGCAAGACGCGGATGACCCAGGGGCCCCAGCACTTCGACTCGAGCATGTCAGTGACCTATCAGAAACTGGGTTCCCTACAGGTCCCCGCAACCATGGTGAACAAGATCACCCTGAACATGCCCGGGGTCGCCCAATCCACTGCATCGACCACGATCGCGTTCCAGAATTGCAAGATCGTTAACTGAGAGGTACCTGTCCGAAGCAAAAGCCCAGCATGAGCCGGGCTTTTTCATTACTACTGGGGTCGGCGCGAGAGTCGAGATCCTAGAGCGGCATGACTTGAGCAAAGCACATCTCGAGCACGCCCGAGCGCAGCCGCACATCCTGCAGCGCTGCTGGCTGGACGAGGGCAAGGCCACGCTCGAGGAGCTGGCGGACAAGTACCACATCTCCGCGGAGCGGGTGCGGCGGATCGAGAACAACGCCATCAAGAGGCTACGGACGGTGATGGCTTAAGAAGCCTGAACGGAGTCAGAAAAAGAAAGCCCGGCAAGAGCCAGGCTTTTTAGCGAGACCTGCTTGGTGCTAACAGTTTATTAACGACAGCCAGACACCGACATGATTCCTGTATTGGATGGTTAGATGCGGATATAAAATATCGTTTATCTTCATGTCCGGTAGTATGAAATTGAATGCCGTAGGAATGGAGTCATGTAATTTTAGTTCGATTCGATACAAGGAAGTATTGGAAATAGGATCAACATGCAAACTACCATCCAATACTTGTCCGTCATTAAATGGTAAGAACCCGCCTTTATCAAATTCATAGACGGCTGGTTTATCAAGCACTATGGCAGATTGATTTAGGCTATTAATCGCAGAGAACTGGCTATAGTCGAACTCGACCCTTGCTTTGTTAGCTATCCACAACTGGATAACAATAAAATCCTGGCCAACACCGCGATTAATTGGAGTGACGACCACGCGGACTAAGTCGCGTTTAATCTCTAAGGATTCCGGTGGCCCTGCAGTTCCATTGCACATGTTACCTATCGGATGTCCTTCTGAAGCCACGGCATGATAGTAACCTCCAATGCCCGGAACGCAACCACTTAGGAGCATAAGGAGGCTAACCCCCGCTGAAGAAAGCCATCGATGCATGTCGTAGTTCCTATTAAGGCCCGCCATCGCCTGAGTTGCGGCGCCATTCTTGATCACCGGCTATCCCCGCGCCTATACCGTTAGTAGTCACCATACTTCCGTACGTCACCGCGGCAGCCACGGGCATCGTGAGCAACCTAAACCACATTGGGTATGCGCCACCATTGGCGGCCTGATATAAATCTCCCCAAGCATCATGTAGCGTCGCAACTGCATTCATGCCTGGATAAGAATCGGCTATTTGACTGAAGGTACCACCCTCGCAACCGCCACATGGATTGAGGACAGCATCACCTACCTGCACACCTGGCGGAGCATTAGGATCCGTAATGGTATTTGCACCGCTGAAGTTGTTGTTAGCCTGAGTTTCGTCAGCAACATTGCCATCCTGCTTGTAGACTGACCCCTTCCCGCTTTCCCACCGCGGCTTTTCTCCATTAACGGCCTTCTGAAAAGCCCACTGGCCAGCATATGCCAGCCCGCCGAACTCGGCCCCCTTGCCAAATTTGCCACCTGCGGCGACTGCGGATAAACCGCCTGCAGCTGCATGTGAACCAACCCCCACAGCGAAGTTATTACCAGAATATGCCGTTACTGCGTTAGCTCCGTACATCAATCCAGCAGAAATTGCACCATTCTCTCCACCTTTGAGCATCGCATGCAGAACCTGATTCGGCGAACCCCCATTCAAAGCTACGATGGTCCCGCCGAAGACAGCGCCCGAAACGGCTCCTGCCGCCACCTGCGCCCAGAAGGCGTCCGCACCCATCTCTGCCATCAAAGTCAGGCTTGCACCACCTGTCTCAACTGCCAAGGCGATGGCAATGACGAGCTGGATGTTCTGATTGTGCTCGATCTCATACACAGAATGATCGAGTGCGCCGTGCTCCCACGGGGTCATTCCCGTAGCAAGCATGACGGTTAGATTCGACTGGTTATCAAGCAGCTTAAGGGGCGCATTGGGTTGCCAGAAACAGCCCATCCAACAGAAGCCACTGGCATCAGTGCGTGATAGAGGGTTGTTACCCACATAGTCATACCGGTTGCCTCCCATCACCGGGTCCGCGCTTATGAAACGTCCGATGGTGGGGTCGTACACGCGGCCGTTCATGTGCACTAATGCGACACCATCCAACTGCTCCTGAGCGGTGAAGCCGCTATCCGTATAGTCCTTAAGCATGGACGACTGGATATTGGTATAGGACCAGTCTGCGGGATTCCGGCGCATACCGAAAGCATCGAAACTCATCACTTGTTGCTGCTGGGTCACCGCATCGGTGACGATCTGTCCCTGATCATCAGTGATCGCATCGATGCTATTCAGGCTGTCCGAATGCAGATATGCGGTCCTCACCGTGCCCAATTGATCAATGCTGTGTACCGCTACCACTATGCCCCCCGCCATGATGTTGTGGCGGTACTGTGTTGTGGAACCGTTCGAGACCACTTCGAACAGACCTCCCAGGTAGAGCGTCGTGGTACTACCAGCGACCTGCCGGTATCGCTGCTGGTCAGGGCTATAGTCGAACGTGCTGCTACCGGTGACGGTGGCGATACCGTTCTTGGTGCTGGAACTACTGATGCTAGTAGGCAGATTGTCGCCGTTCCAGACTATGGTCCTGCCGTTGCCGGACACCATGTTGCCGTTAGCATCATAGCTGTAGGTGCCGGTCATGCTGGTGATGCCGGTTACCGCATAGGGATGGCTCGAATCGCTGTAGGTGTAGGTATCGTTTATGCCGATGCCCGTATTGCTGCGGGTAACGATGTTGCCCATCCCGTCATAGGTCATGGTCATCACGGCACCTGTCGTGCCACCCGTGCAGTCATTGACGTTGGCCCCACTGTGGACAGTCGACGTCGCCAAGCGATTGAGGTTGTCGTAGGTGAACGCCTCCGTCAAACCGCGATTGTTGTCGCACCTCTGAGACAGATTTCCGAACCCATCCCAAGTGTAGGTCATCTGCTGCACTGTGGAATTTTGGCCGATGCCAGCGCTGATGCCCGTAATGGCCCCCGTGGCATCATCATATGTACTTACCGTACCTACGTTGTTCCCATCCACGTAACCGATGACGTGACCGAACGCGTCGACTGGCGCCACGCCACTGTCAGTGGCGGCGCGCCAATAGATAAACCCCGTATCCGCATTCGATACCGCCATGAGCGCGCCGCTGGCGGGATCATAGTTGTACTGCACCACGAACCGGAACGGCGTGCCGCCAGCGGTCTCGTGTTTTGTACCGGCATAGGCCGCATAGACCGGCGGTGCGAAGGCGAGCTGCTGCTGGACCGGCCTCGCATGCAGGTCCAGCGCCAGAGCCTGGGGCAGTCTCGGGTTAAGGCGGTCGAATCGCGCTTGCAGCGTGTTCTCATCAGGCTGCAGGGGCTGGTTGGCGACGAGCGCCTCACGCCTGGTGTGCAATGCCTGTAGCGTGCTAACTACTCCTTCACTGGTCTGGATTTTCGGTCCAGCCACCGCTGGCAAGACCTGCTCTCTTACATCCACCGGCTCAATTTCGGCGAGTTCATCCACATCCGGGGCCTCTCCTTCCGGAGCTTCCTCAGCGTAAAGGGTCGGCCGATCCGTCGGATCAACCGATTGCGGCATCACGAAACCGCTACCAAAATTCACGGTGACACCCACCACGTTGCTCCAGGTGCCGCAACCCACGACATTGCAGGCCTGCACGCGATAGTACTTCGTACCCGGCGGACTGACGGTGGTGCTCGTAGCCAGCCCTTCATTGACCGGCGTTGACATGGAAAAGTCCGTGGACGAGAACGAACCCTCGAAATTGTAGTTACTGATGGGGCTGCTGTTGGCAGACCATGAGAGCGTAGAACTGCCCCCATCGTTTATGGTGCTCGGACTCGGTGTATCCATGGTCGGGGCAGCGGGCTTGTTCATGACCTTCACGCTGTCCACATTACTCCAGACGCTGCAGGCGGTCGGAAGATTGCCGTTGCAGGCATGGGCACGGTAGTAGTAGGTGCCTGTGGACGTCTGGCTACGCGTCTTGCTGTGGGTTGGCGCAGTGATGGTGAACGTTGACGGGCTGCTGAAGGCGCTGTTGTTATCCTCCTGCAGTTCGTACTTCGTGACCGTACCCGAGGTGGGCGCGGTCCATGAGACCGAGTAATTGGTGCTCGGCAGGACATTGGCCACCGATACGTTGAGGCTGGTGGGTTTGCCCGGTGGAAGAGTCACCACCAAAGCACTGGAGGCGTTGCTCGTGTCCCCCAGCACACCACCGGCGACGGCTGCGACCTTGAAATAGTAAGTGCCGTTCACGAGCCCTGTCACGGCAGGTGCGGTCGTGCCAGTCACGCCGGTCTTCACGGCAGTATACGTGCCGTTGAGCGCGGTGGATTGATAAACGTTATAGCTGCTTGCACCTGCAACCGCCGTCCAGCTCACGGTGACGCTTCCATCACTGCTGGTGTCTGTGTCGGTGCCCGTATCGGTGGTCAGGCTGGGCACACCTGCGGGCGGCAACGGCGCGACATTGACGGTGGCCGTTTGGGCGCTACTCTGGGCCGAATTGCTCTCGATGACCTTCAGTTCAAAGGTATAGACACCACCCAGGGGCGGCGTGAAAATTATGCTGGCAGCTGCGGAGTCGAAAGCGCCCGCGGACAGCATCACTGGACCGCCGTTCTGGGTCCACTGGTATTGGAGGGCCGGATCCGTATCCGTGCTGCTACCGGAGAGAGTGACTGAAACACCTTGCGTTCCGCTGGCGGGATTCGGCGAGACCGAAGGAGTGGCTGGCGCGGGATTGCCAGCGGTTGGAGTCACACCTGAGGCGGGATAGGTTACCGTCGCTACCCGACCGAAGTCATCGTAGGTGGTGGATACCGTGTACGACTTCGCGTCTTCGCCAGTGCCTATGGTGGTCGTGACATCGCTGGGACGTGCCAAGCCGTCGTAACTGTAGATGCGTGTGAAATCGCCACTGCCGTCAGTGGAATCGCTGACGGATGCGGGAAGTCCCAATGCCCCTGCCTGATCATAGGTCCAATAGCTCTTGGTACCATCGGATGCGCTGCAACCAGCGGAAGGAGCAGTCTCAAGCTTGGTGATGAGGCGGCTGATTCCATCGTAGGCCATAATGGTTGATTGGCCCTTTGCATCGGTCTGACAGGTGACCTTGCCCAAGGCATCCACGGCATAGGTCCAGCTGCCCATGTTCGGGTCGGTCATACTGACCTTGTGACCAAGACCGTCAAAGCCAACAGCGGTCGATTTCCCGTTGGTGTCCAGTGTGTTTACCAGGTCGCCGAAGGCATCGTAGGTGAAGAGAGTGCTTCCGCTGTTGTTGTCCTCCGTCTTGACCGTCTCGCCCAAGGCGTCGGTGTATTTCGACGTGGTCTGGCTGAGGCCATTGGCGGTCTTGGTGCTGGTGGTCTGGAATCCGATGCCAGGCACCAAGTTGTAACCCAAGGTGATCTTACTGAGGCAGGCAGGTGAGCAATCATCGCTCGCATCCAGCGGTTCATCCACTTCAGTCAGACGACCGAAGGCGTTGTCATATTGATAACTGGTTACATAGATTTGGTTGCCCTGACTCTGGATATAGGGGGCAGTGACGCTCATCGTCCGGCCGGCACTGTCATACGTGGTATCCACCACTGACATGAGGCCGCCCAAAAGCACGCTTCCACGCCGCACGACCCGGCCCTTTGAATCATAAGCGCTGAAACCGGCGGTGATCAGCGCTCCGCCTGCGCTCTTCAACTGAGTAGTGACTTCATATACCGCAACACTGGGGCATATCGCAGCAGTCGACTGCGTACACCAAGCATAGTTGGTCAGAACTTGGCTGTTGTCCGGTCGGGTAACCCTCTTCGGCCTACCGAAAGCATCATAAGCATAGGAAGTCATATTCCCATTTACGTCGGTCGCCGAGCTCTGGAGACCAAGGCTGTAATCCCATGTCGAATGGGTTACCAGACTGATCGTTGGTGAGACCACCGTCGTCGTCGCCACGGGAAACTCCCCGTTGCCTCCAGCGAAGCTGTATTGCGTCACATGGGCGACTGCGAGCCCGGGTCCCGATATGTCTGTCTCACTCAGATTGCCTAAGGAATCGTATTGATAACTCGTCGTCAACGAAGGAGTCCCATCGTTCGTTTGTCCCGAAGAGACCGTCTGGGAGTCCAGGCGACAATGAGCGGTGTCCACATCACCGGCCGGTGTGCTGGTCAAACGGCTAACCGCAATTGGATACGAGGGAGATGCCCTCGACACGGTACCGCCGGTGTTCAGGCCATAGCAGTAGGTGCCTGAATCGGAGCTATATGAAGCCGCGGTAGCGGAAGTGAACGATTGGCCGGTCGCGCCGTCCAGAGTCGTGACGGTTTCGCTGAGGGTGTTGCCGTGCGTATCGAAGTCACTCGCCGTGTGCTGGCTGGTGACGGTGGTTAGCGTCTGAGTAACGCCACTCGCGACATTGTAGGTTTTCGCCGCCGTGCTATCGAAGAACGGAAAATATCGCTTCGAGTAGCCGCTACCGTAAGTCACGTCATCAGGACCAGTGTTATCGGTCCGCCGTACCGGCTTTCCATCGCTCGTACGGGTCAATACATCCGAAAGCTGCGCACCGATCCAAGGGAAAACCAAATTGTAGGTGATGGTATCGGTGACGTTGCTACGGCTATCCTGGATTGTGCGTTGAGTGAAGCCCAAAAAGCCCCGGCCATGCATGTCAGCCTGCGCCCCCGAGTAGGTATAGGTCAGGTTATAGGTCCCGCCGATACCGTCACTTTCCTGATAAGACGACACGACCTGCATGGCAGGCTGCACGTCCTGCGCGGGATAGGCTGCACTGCTACCCTTGGTGTAGGTCGAGCCGCCAGACGCAAGCGAAGCGTAACTGAACTGAGACGCATTGCCGAAACCATCGGTGACGCTAGTGACCAGGTCCGGTGCGCCACCTCTGTGCAGCCGGTAATGCCAGGTATATGTACTGCCGCTGACTACCGCGTATACGAGGTCGCTCAATCCATTGGCTTCGATATTTCCGATCCGCAGCGTGCCGGCGGCGTAGTTGCTCGGCAATACATCGCTCAAGCTAGCGGTGCTCAGGCTGAAACCACTGCCCGCCGTGTAGTCGACGTTCAAGATGCTCCAGGCACCAGTGCCAGTCTGCACGATGGCCTCACGATTGCCATCAGCGTAATAGTCCGCGACTATAGGGTCTGCATTGGTCCAACCAGATTTGCTGAGGTCAAGCAGGTTGGTGGCCAAGGCAGCAGTGAAGCTATTACCCGTGCTGAGCGCCAATTCCCACTTGTAACCGGTAGCCATCGGCGTCGTGAACAGCAGGTCGGTGAGACCATCCCCATTCACATCGGCGGGGACGGGCGGTACATCCGAGCCGAATACTGAATCCATCTCCGTATAACCGGGAGACTCCGTGGAGTTCAGGGCGTCCCAGTAATAACTGGTCGGATTCTGCTGCTGGGTGCAGTCAATCTCTGGGTCAGGTATGCAATTGAAGACCACGGTATCCAGTTGCAGGGCCCCGCCCCTGCCAGAGCCGTCGAAATTGAAAGGGGTATCAGAGTACGTGCTGGTGGTCGTCGTGCTCAGGAAACCACCACCACCGCTCGGTGCAGTGCTAGGCGGCGTATAGATGGTCTGACGAGGCGAGAATGAGCTGCCATTATTGGGATAGCGATAGGTATGTGCCCCATCGCTATATATAAAATCGGACGCGCCACTGGCTGAGAAATCCACCGCCCACGCGCTGCCGGATTCGGTAGAGGACACCGTCAGGTTCGGCAGGTTGTTACCTGGCGTTCTGAAAGGAGTAGTGCGGCTGCCGTTGGATATCATGACCAGGTAACCGCGCCCCGTGCCATCACTATTGTTGGCAATCGGTACCGCCAGGTCCATGAGTCCGTCACCGTTGTAATCCATCTCCAATGCATAGGATATGCCGTAGAAGGTCGCCGACGAGATGCCCGTATCTACGATGGGCGTCGTGAAACCTCCGTTGGTATCGCCGAACATCACGTGCCAATGCCCGTCCGCGGTAGGATCGGGATAGACCAGATCCATCACGCCATCCCCGTCCACATCCATAAGCTTCGCGGCGGCGGCGGCAGCAGCAGTCGAAGTCGAAGCAGTGGTGGCGGTACCGGTATTCCAGCCGTTCAATGCGCTCTGCCATGCGATAGTAGTGGCCGGAAGGCAACTGCCATCGGCGCCGCATTCGGTCACAGACTTGAGCTGGCTACGCGAATTGGCGGCATCCAACTGGTAGGCAAGCGTGTAGGTGTAAGTGGCGTTGCCGGCGTACTTCACCTTAATGGTGGTCAGTCTCTGCGTCCTCGCGACGATGCCACCGTGAATATAACCAGCGACGATGACCGGCCTCGCCTCATAGTCGAACTCCACTTCATGATCAGGAGTAGTGCTGCCGTTGCCCGTGTAGTCAATCAATGTAGGCCAGTAGTCACCATCAGCAGTATCCTGCTGATAGGTGTAAGTCATGTAATTGCCGTTCAGGTCCGTGACCTTATCCAGCGCCCAGACCCGCACCACGGTGTTGCCGGTACCTTGGGCATAGATCTTCGAGCTGGTGGTGTGGCCGTATTCATAGATACGCCCGTCTTTCGTATACACCTCAAACCAGCCGGGATTGCTGCCGTTGCTGCCTTGGTGGGAAATAACCTTCGAGAAACCTTCAATCTCGGTGCCGTAGACAGTACCGTCACCGCCATAGTTGCCACTTCCATTGACGCGCAGGCGCTTTCCATCCCAGCAGATATCATCGTAATTCGCGCCCGGCGTCGTAGTGTATTGGATCGCGCGCGTCTGCCCATCAGACGCAATCGTCCACAAGCACCTCTCAAAAGAAGACAAGCCGACCAGGTTCCAGCCGTATCCAGCAAGCCCTTCGCCACTTTGGCTGTTATAGCTCAGCGCCAGCGAAGGGTGCATGCCATGAGTACCTGCCGGAAGCGTGATAGGAATGTTATAGGTGGCGGCGCCATTGGCATCGACGCCAGCGGCGCCTGCAAGAGTACCCACAGCAGCTGTCGCATGCGCGTTGGTCGCGGCAAATCCACTCAACGCCGCCAGGGCGAACACCGCTGCTGCAGTGTCCAGCCTGATACGGCGAACATCGTGGTGGTGGGATTTGAAAGCCAAAAGAGCACGCAGACCGCGCGCGATCGAGATGACGCCCATGAGTCCCCTTCCCTTATTGTTCCCTGGAGACTACCCCGTCTCCTATGGCTGGAATATAGACGCGCACCTGACGCCACGCAACAATTTTTCAGATTGAGGTACCATAAATCTCTACCCGAGATGCCAGATAAGTCTCCTCGTGAAGCGACACATCCATCCTGTTGATTTCTTTAACTCTTCTCATCTGAGACATGGTCTCTCGTGTCTGTTCGTCATCATCTCCTTCACCATCGTATGGGCGATGTTCAGGCACCCTGCAAAGATCGAGTCTGTGACGCAACCTGCTCCACCCATCGGACGAGAAGACGGCTGGTCAGTGGCACAACGCGTGGCTGGGCATCATCTGCTGGGAGATCTGGCGGCGGTGACGGACGGAAATACAGCTGCCAGCGGCTTGCCCGACGTCGAATTGCATGGCTTGATCTATTCCGATGAAAAGAGCGCTGCTTTGGCGATAGTCGAGGTCTCGGGGACGAGCGGCTACTTCAGGTTGGGTGACGCCCTCCCTGACGGCGAGGAAGTCACGGATGTGACACCGAGTTCCATCGAACTGAGAGTCGGCTCGACCAGCCGGGTCATAATCTTGGAACAGCGTTACGGCGGGCCCACCTCCGGGATCATGCTCGCCGGAGACCCCGATGTGCTCAACTCCCTACGCGGTCTTCAAGGTGGCGGCGGCGCCCCCAACTACGCACCTGTCCTCCGCCCCGTGTCGCTTCCACGCGGTGGATCGACCTTGTCGCGCTTGCGGGCCTTGCGACAACAATTGATAAAGCATTGAATACATCTAGACAGAAGTGGCGTTGTGGCTAAGCGTCACAGCCATTGCCCTCTCAGGCTAAGCGCCAGAGTGTGTAGTTAATCCGACTTTCGCGGTTTCGAGCCAGCCTGGTTTCCGGCTCGCCGCGGTGGCAGCGTCTCAAGCTTGCACCACTGGTAGGGATAGCTGCCTGCACCCACGTGCGCCTGGTAGACCGTGCATGCCTGGGGATCCAGCTGGAAACCGTAATGATCCAGTATCCGCTGGGCGGCCGACAACGAAGCGTCATTCAGGGACTGTGCGTCCGCGACGTCCTGATCGCGGGCCACGAGCACGCAACGGGCGCCCTGTTCCGTGGCGGCTTCCTGCACGTTGGCGTGGGTATGGGTCTTCTGCACGAGCCAGCGCAACACGCTGCAGCCTCTCGACCCCCGGGTGAGGCCAAGGTGCCTGGCGATGGCGTTCCTGCCGGCGATGTATCCGGCGACGCCCGCGACCATGTCGTTGTCCATGTAGGAACTGGGATGGCCGTCGACGACGGCATAAGTCTCGCCGCCGCGGGTGCGCACCAGCTCACGCAGGCGCTTTATGTACCCCGACGACTCGGGGAAGCTGTTGTGCACGCCGACGAAGGCGACCTCCGGCGGCAACACCGCCGGCAGCCAGCCATGCGGGACGGTCCCGGCCCCGCCCACGAGGATGGCGGTGGTGGATGCCGGCTCCGCCAACACCGGCACTTCAGCCTGCACCATCGGGGAAGACCAGTCCTCATGCCCCCAGCTGCGCACTCCCAGCAGGCCGACGACGATGGCGATGGACAAGGTCCACCCCGCGACCCGGCGGGCCTTGCCATATGGGAGGATGCGCATGAAGAGCAGATAAGCCGCCAGGGGGGCGACCAACTCTATGGTAACGATGTAGCGATAGATGCTGAAGACATGCATCCATAGCAGGAACCCGACCGCCACATAGGCCAGTATGCAAGTCTGCCGCGGATCCTTCTCGCCGGCCACGCCGTTCCGCCTTCCCCGCCAGGCCACCACCGCCCACCAAACGAAGAGCACGTAGAGCACCGACCATATGAGCTGAGGCAGATACAGCTGGCCGACCCGATGCGGATTGAAGGAGAAGATGAAAGGCCAGAGCAGATGCTCGGCCACTCCCTGGGGCAGCCAGTGGGCGTCGGTCACCACGATGCTCTTGGTGAGCGGGCCGGGGAAGGCGGCGCTGAACTGCGGGAACAACGGGTTGCCGTACCTGTGCCACATCTCGGCCAGCCAGAAGCCATCCAGCAGCGCGAACCCCAGCAGCATGCCCACGCCCAGCAGGCCGGCGAGCCGCATGCGCGCAGCCCATGCCAGGGGCAGCACCAGGAAACCGGTGCACAGGGCCGCTGCATAGGGCGCATTGGTGAGCTTGAGGCCCACACCCATGCCTGCGAGCACCCCGGCCAGCAGCAGCAAGGACATGCCGCGGCGGGACCATGCGATCAGGCTCTCCCAGCCCGCGACGACGGTGAAGAGCGCGCCGAGTTCGAGCAGCGCGCTGGTGTCGTCCCCCATGCTGTTGCCCAACTCGGACAGGAAGTTGGCGGTCAAGCAGCCGGCGGCAGCCAGGAGCAAGGGCACCCGCCGGCGATCCTCGGCCGGCAGTCCCGGGAGCGCCTTGCAGGCGATGCCGAGCAGCAGCACGAAGTTCAGCCCATGCAGGAAGCCCATGATGAATCCCGTGAGCGGACCCGGCAGGTGCATGAGCAGGCCGTAGTAGAAAAGATCCATCAGCGGGTTGAAGTAGCTCTGCATCCCTGCCGGCGCCAGGTCCACGTCCAGCCTGCCGTGCAGGAAGCTGTAGGGGTTGTACAGGTGGTAGTTGAAGAAATCGTAGTTGGTATCGGTGCCGAGCCATACCGATATGAGGCCGAACGCGATCGGCACGCACAGCGATGCGTGGAACAGGGCCCGCTCGCCGCTAAGGGCGCGGTTCATGGCCGCAGCTGCCGCTCTCATCAACTTCATGAAGGACCTGCCTGCATCGGATGGCATGGAGATGGGACGGTCATCCGCCGGGCGGCCGGAAGACCCAGAACTTGGAGGTGAGGAAGTTGACCATCAGGCCCGCGATCGAGCCGGCGGCGACGGCCACGGCCGGCAGCAGGCCGGTCTTCGGGAAGCTCGCGACGATCACGGTGTAACAGGCGTAGTTCACCGCTCCGCCGCCGAGCATGGCCGTTAGGTACCTGAACCACTCGGAGTGCAGGCGCAGGGTCCGCGTGGCGGAGAAGGTGTAGCGCCGGTTGAGTTGCCAGGTCACGGCCACGGCGACCAGGAACGAACATGCCCGCCCGGCGTAATAACCCAGGCCCGCCCAGAGTGCGGCATAGAGCACGGCCACATCCACCACGAATCCGATGCAGCCCGCCAACGCGAAGCGCAGGAACTGGCCGTACATCTAGCGGGCCTTGCCCGCCATGGGACCTGGCACCGCCAGATAGGCGAACCGCTTCGCCTCGATGCGGCCATGGGTCACGGTGTCCAGCACCAGGCCGCAGGCCAGCAGGATCACGCCCAGGAGGACGAGCCCGGTGCACAGCAAGGCGGTCGGCACACGCGGCACCAGCCCGGTCTCGAGATAGAACTGGAAGATGGGCACGGCCAGCGCCACCGCGGTGACGGTGCAGGCCGCGAACCCCAATGAGAAGAACGCCAAGGGGCGCTCTGACTTGAACAGGGTGATGATGGTGAGCAGGACCCGGAACCCGTCCCGCCAGGTATTGAGCTTGCTCACCGATCCTTCCTGCCTGGCCCCGTACCGGGTGGGCACCTCCATCACCGGCATGCGCAGCTGCAAGGCGTGGACGGTGAGCTCCGTCTCGATCTCGAAGCCGGCGGCGTTGGCGGGAAAAGACTTCGCGTAACGCCGGGAGAAGGCCCGGTAGCCGGACAGCATGTCGGTAAACGTGCTGCCGAACAGGAACCCGGTGAAGCGGGTGAGCAGGAGGTTGCCGAAGCGGTGTCCCATGCGATAGGCGGCCGCATCCTCGCTGACCCTGCTGCCCACCACCATGTCCAGCCCTTCGTCGCGCACTTTCCCGACGAGCGCTCCGGCCTTGCCGGCATCGTAGGTGCCGTCTCCATCCGCCATCAGGTAGACGTCGGCGTCCACGTCGGCGAACATCCGGCGCACCACGTTGCCCTTGCCCTTCAGCCGCACGCTCCGGACATCCGCGCCCGCCTCCCGGGCCACGCGAGCCGTGTCATCGGTGGAGGCGTTGTCGAAGACGAAGATGTCCGCCTTGGGTAAGGCTTCCTTGAAGGAACGCACGACCGAACTTATGGACGCCGCTTCGTTGTAGCAAGGCAGGATGACCGCGACGCGGCCGGGAGCTTCGTCATTCATGCGCGTGTCCTGAGGATCCCCGGCAAATATTATAGGGGGCCGCCGCCGCCATCTCTTCCGGGCCGTCGATATTTATCCGGGTGGCGGCATGCCGGCAGTCATGCTGGTCAGGGATCGGGTCTCCTGCCCGGATAGCACGCGCTGGGCGGCGCATCACCTTCCGGCGCCTGGATCATGGGTCCCTTCGCGTCCGGGTCCTGGACCACGTCGAACGTCAGGGTGAACTTCGCGAGCCTGCCGGCCTGCCACTGGATGTCGGTGAAGGCCATGGTCACGGCCATGCCCCGCAGCCGGAAGTGGCGCGCGGTGCTGTACTCGGGATAGTCCAGGCAGTCGCCCTGGAACTGGCGCGCCAGCACCCGGCCCCGGTTCCACCAGTCGTGGTCCTGCTCGGCATGGGTCTCGGTGGCCAAGAGGTTCACCAGGGTCACCGTGTCGCCCTTGAACGGGAACAGCGCGCACTGGAAGTCCCCCGAGAAGTGCATCTCGTAGTCGTCGGCGTAGTTGCCGCTGTGGCACTCGAACTTGTAGAGCGGCGTCTCCTTCGCACCCTTGAGGTACACGATGAACGGCGTGTCCCCATCCGGCTGCGCCGGGCGCAGGTAGGCATACTCTGCGTGCAACGGCTGGATCGGAGGCCAACCGGCAGCCGCTGCTGCGGCAGGCGGCAGCACGCGGGTCGCCACCGGATTGGTAAGCATGGGAAGACCGGCCCCGAGTCCGGCGAAGAGGTACGGCAGCATGCCCCGAGTATAGACCGGGGTGGCAACTCAGGCGGCGCGGAACAGCAGGGGCACGTAGTGGTCCAGGAGCAATGCGGCGAACAGGAGCGACAGGTACCAGATGGACCAGTGGAAGGTGCGCATCGGCAAGGTCTCATCATCCGTCTGCTTCAGGCGCCAGGCGTACCAGAGGAACACGCCGCCCAACACCAGCGCCGAGACCAGGTACAGGAAGCCGCTCATGCGGATGGCGAAGGGCAGGAGGCTAACCGCCAGCAGGAGCAGCGTGTAGAGCAGGATCTGCAGCTTGGTGTACTCCACGCCGTGGGTGACGGGCAGCATGGGGATGCCCACCTTGGCGTAGTCCTCGCGCCTATGGATCGCCAGCGCCCAGAAGTGCGGCGGCGTCCATATGAAGATGATGAGGAACAGCAGGAACGCGCCGGCCCCGGCGTGGCCGGTGACCGCGGTCCAGCCCAAGAGCGGCGGCGCGGCGCCGGCGGCGCCCCCGATGACGATGTTCTGGGGCGAGGCACGCTTCAGGAACACGGTGTAGATCACCGCATAGCCGATGAGGGAGATGAACGTGAGCACCGCCGTGAGGGTGTTCACCAGCGCCGTCAGGATAAGCATGGAGAGCATGGTGAGGGTGAGCGCGAACAGCACCACCTGCCGCTCCGTCACCTGCCCCGTCGGCAGCGGCCGATGGCGGGTGCGGAACATCACCGCGTCCACCTTCTGGTCCAGGAGGTGGTTCACCGCCGCGGCGCCGGAGGCCGCGAGGCCGATGCCGAGCGTGCCGAAGATGAGCTCGCTCAAGGGCGGCCAGCCGGGCACCGCCAGGAACATGCCCACCACCGCGGTGAAGACGATGAGCGACACGACCCTCGGTTTACCGAGTTCGTAGAAGTCTCGCCAAGTGGTGCCCGCTTCGCTCGCGCTCGTATTCATCTTTTGCCCGCGTTACGCTTTCGCTTCGCGAAAGCTGTCTATATACGCCTTCTGCAAAATACATCTGTATTTTGCAGACCGCCGAGCCCGGCGCATGTCCGGACTCGACGTCACGGCGCTTCCTGCGCCGTCCACTCTATTTCGCGTTAACTGACCAATTCAATGTCACGACTGCGCCCAGCAGCAGCGCCGCCACGCCATTGTGCAGGTCAGCCAGGGGCAGGGGCCAGCCGAACTTCACGAGGCTGATGCCGAGCGCGATCTGGGTGAGCAGCAGCGCGCCCACCAGGGCCGCCAGCCAGCGCAGCGCCGGGGCCCGCGCCCGCAGCATGAGGTCGAAGCTGGTGAAGCCCACCACCAGGAAGGTGACGAGCGCGCCCAGCCGGTGCATCACGTGGATGGCCATGCGCGCCGCATTGCCGAGGATGCCGCCCTGGTAGTCGGGCCCGAGGCCATGCCAGCTGAAGCCGGCGGCGAAGTCCATGCCTTCGGGCCAGAAGCTGCCCTGGCAGGTGGGGAAGTCCGGGCAGGCGATGGCTGCGTAGTTGCTGCTGACCCAGCCGCCCAGCGCGATCTGGCAGGCCAGCACCACGAGACTCAGGAGCGCGAGCCGGCGGAAGATCGGGCCAGATTCGGTGCCGTGCCTCAGCCAGCCGCCGCTCTGCAGCACCAAGAGCACCAGGAGCGCGAAGGTGGCGAGGCCGCCCAGGAGGTGGGCCGTGACCACCGGCGGGAACAGGAGCAGCGTCACCGTCCACATGCCGAGCAGCGCCTGGAACACCACCAGGCCCAGGAGCAGCGCCGGCAGGAGCTTGGGCTGCTCCGGGTCGCGGCGGCGCCAGAAGGCGAGCCCCGCCATCACCAGGATCAGCGTGGCCAGGCCTCCCACGAAATAACGGTGGATCATCTCCTTCCAGGCCCGCGCCGGCTCCAGCGGCCGCGCCGCGAGCATGGCCGGGTCCACTTCCGTGTGGCTCGGCACTGCCATGTGGCCGTAGCAGCCCGGCCAGTCCGGGCACCCCAAGCCCGCCTGCGACAAGCGTACGTAGGCACCCAGCATCACCACGCCGAAGGCGAGCACCGCAGCGGCGATGGCGATATACAAGAAATACTTTTTCATAACTTAAAAGGACTCCGGTCAAAAGCGTCGCGAGCGAAGGCAGGACGAGGCGCGCAAGGCGAGCACGAGGGAGCGTACTTTTGGCGTACGTGACCGAGTGCGAGTCCGAAGCGCAACAAAGTCATGCCGAGCGCAGCAGCTTTTGACATCAGCCTTCGCTCACGCCGAGCAGATGGCGGAGGTCCTGAAGGATATGCTTCGGGTCTTCGCTCAAGGGATAACGCAGCACCACGTAGCCCTTCGGGTCCACCAGGTACACGTACTTGGGTGCATCCGCCCCGTCGAAGGCGGCGAGCGCGGCGCGGCCGGTGCCGTCCACTGCCGTGAGGCCGGTGTCCTGCTTCGCTTCCGCGTCCGGCGCACCCGAGGCGAGATAGAGCCGCTGCACCTGCCGGCTGTTCTCACCGAGCGCGAGCTCGCTCACCTGCATCGCCTGCAGCGCGCCGCGGCAGTCCGCGCCGCAGCCAGCGCCGCCCACGTAGACGAGGGTGAGGTGGTGCAGGAAGTAGTCCGCCGGCAGCGGCAGGCCCGTGGCGTCCACCGGGCGCGGCGGCTGCACGAACTCGCCCTTGTTGGTGGTGCCGAGGTGCACCTTGTCCAGGTTCGCATACAGGAGCCAGGAGCCCAGCGCCGGCGCCAGGAACACCGCCAGCAGCACCAGCAGGACCCAGCGGTTCTTGTTCGCGGCCTTCTGTGTCTCGTCGTTCATGCCTGTCTCCTCGTGCGGCGCAGGTTCACCACCAGCCACACCGTGAACACCGCCAGGGCCAGCATCAGCCACTGGAACGCGTAACCCTGGTGCCGCGCGGGGGTGAGCCCCACGTCCAGCACCGCCTGCCGCGCGTAGCCGTCGGGCTGCGCGGGATCCAGCTTCAGCACCGGCGTCATGAGCCTGGGACCGTACAGGGTCAGGAGCGCGTGGCTGTCCGGATAGAACATGAGCTTGGGCCAGCCTGCCGCGGGGGATGCCGGTGTCCCCAGCTTGATGCCCGGCACCGGCAGCGTGCCGATGCTGGCCTCGATGCGGCGCGGCGCCGTGCTTACGGCGACGTCCGGCGCCCTGCCCTGGGTGTCCGCCGGCACCCAACCCCGATCCACCATCGCGATCACTTGGCCCTGCATCAGGAACGGCGTCAGCACCTCGTAGCCGACTCCTGCGTCGCGGGGAATGTCCTGCAGCAACACCTGGCGCGCGCTGTCGTAGCTCCCGGTGGCGCTGACCTTGAGGTAGGCCGGGAAGCTCTCGAGCGTGGGATCCGCCAGCAGCGCATCCAGCGATACCGGTGGGCGCTTCGCCTGCTCTGCATAGCCCGCCAGGAGCTCGCGCTTGTACTCGCCCCGCTGCCACTGCCACCAGGACAGGCGCAGGAACAGGGCGCAGAGGACCAGCATGGCCAGGGTCGGCCACAGGCCCGGACGGAAGGATTTGCCGAGGCTCAGGCGCAAGTGCTAACGTGCCCCGCTGCCGCGGAGAACACCATGCTGCCACGCCTCATCATCGTCGCCATCCTGCTTGCCATCCTCGCCAGCCTGTTCTCGGGCATGTACTTCATGCTGAAGGACCGGGGCCAGTCCCAGCGCAACGTGAAGGCGCTCTCGATCCGCATCGGCCTGTCGCTGCTCTTGTTCGCCCTGCTCATCGCCGCGTACTTCATGGGCTGGATCCAGCCTAATTCGGTGCATCCTTAGAAAAAGAAGCGCCGCGTTTTGAGGCGCGGCGCTTCTTGTTGTCTTTCCGCTGTATCGCTTAGAGCCAGTACACGAAGATGTACAGGCCCAACCACACCACGTCCACGAAGTGCCAGTACCAGCTCACCGCCTCGAACGCGAAGTGGTGGTGCGGCTCGAAGTGGCCGCGCATGGAACGGCCCAGGATCACCGTCAGCATGATGGCGCCGATGGTGACGTGCAGGCCGTGGAAGCCGGTCAGCATGAAGAAGGTCGAGCCGTAGATACCCGAACCCAGGGTCAGGTTCTGCTTGTTGTAGGCATCGATGTACTCGTGCGCCTGCATGAACACGAAGGTGAAGCCCAGCAGCACCGTGAACAGCAGGAACAGCTTGAGCTTGCCGCGCTGGCCGGCCTTGAGGCCCCAGTGGGCGATGGTCACGGTCAGGCCCGAGGTGAGCAGGATGGCGGTGTTGAGCGCCGGGATGCCGAGCGCCTCCATGGCCTTGAACGCGCCGCCGACGCCGGCGGGGCCGTTGGTGGGCCAAGCCGGCTCGTAGCCGTGCCACAGCAGGAGGTTGGTGAAGAGGTTCTTGCCCACGCCGCCGAGCCAGGGCAGCGAGAACTGCCGGGCGTAGAACAGCGCGCCGAAGAAGGCGGCGAAGAACATGACCTCGGAGAAGATGAACCAGGTCATGCCCCAGCGGAAGGAGCGGTCCACCTGCTCGTTGTAGGCGCCGCCCTCGCTCTCGCGGATCACGGTGCCGAACCAGCCGAACATCATCACCAGGATGATGAGCAGGCCCACCGGGAACAGCATCTCGCCGAACGCCACGTCCTCCATCCACAGCGCCGCGCCCGCCAGCGTGGTGAACAGGCCGATGGAGCCGACGATCGGCCAATGGCTGCCGTGCGGCACGTAGTAGTGGCTCTTGTCATAGCCGGCGGTGACATGGACTGACATGGCGTCTTCCTTCTCTGGTTACGCCCCGGGCGCGTGCCCGGGCGTCACGTTGTAATACGTATAGGAGATGGTCACGGTGCCGATGTCCTTGGGCAGCGCCGGGTCGATGTAGAAACGCACCGGCATGTGCCTGGACTCATGGGGCCCGAAACTCTCCTTGCTGAAACAGAAACACTCCGTCTTGTGCACGTACTTGGCCGCCTCGCCCGGGGCGTAGGTGGCCACCGCCTGGGCCGTCACGTCCGCGCCGCTGCGGTTCTCGGCGTAGAACGAGGCCCCGTACAGCTCGCCCGGGTGCACCTCGAGCGCGCCCGCGTCCGGGTGGAACTCGAACGGCAGCTTGCTGTTCACCGTGGACAGGAACTGCACCTTCACGCTGCGTCCCTCGTCCACCTCGCCGGCGTAGGCCGACGCCACCGTCTCCACGCCCCGCCCGTTCAATCCCGTCAGCCGGCACACCACGTTGTAGAGCGGCACCAGCGCGAAGCCGAAGGCGAACATGCCGGCCAGCATCCCGCCCAGGCTCAGCAGCAGCTTGCGGTGGCGCCGGGGCGAGGCGCTCACGGGCCGCGCTGCCCCATCACGACCATGATGCCCACGTAGAACGCCAGCGCCACCAGCGCCAGGAGCACCGCGTTACGCACCACCTTCTTACGCTCCGGCGTCATGGTCCCGTCCGCTCAGTCCCGGTAAGGATGCGTCCAGATCTCGGCATCCGGCGGCGTGGTGAAGCTGTGGTACGGGGGCGGCGAGGACAGGTGCCACTCGAGGCCCTTGGCGCCATCCCACGGCTTGGCGGGCGCCTTCGCGCCGCCGCGGATGCAGCTGATCACCACGTACAGGAAGATGAGCTGCGAGGCGCCGAACATGAAGCCGCCGATGGACGACAGCATGTTGAGGTCCGTGAACTGCACCGGGTAATCCGGGATGCGGCGCGGCATGCCGGCCAGGCCCAGGAAGTGCTGCGGGAAGAACAGCACGTTGACCCAGATCGCGCTCATCCAGAAATGCCACTTGCCGAGCGTCTCGTTGTACATGTGGCCGGTCCACTTGGGCAGCCAGTAGTAGGCCGCGCCCATGATGGCGAAGGCCGCGCCGGTCACCAGCACGTAGTGGAAGTGCGCCACCACGAAGTAGCTGTCCTGGTACTGGAAGTCCACCGGCACGATGGCGCACATCACGCCGGAGAAGCCGCCGATGGTGAACAGGAACAGGAACGCCAGCGCGAACAGCATCGGCGTCTCGAAGGTCAGGGAACCCTTCCACAGCGTGGCGGTCCAGTTGAACACCTTCACGCCGGTCGGCACCGCGATGAGCATGGTGGTGAACATGAAGAACAGCTCGCCGGCGAGCGGCATGCCCACCGTGAACATGTGGTGCGCCCACACGATGAACGAGAGGAACGCGATCGAGGCCACTGCGTACACCATGGACTCGTAGCCGAACAGCGGCTTGCGCGCGAAGGTCGGGATGATCTCCGAGACGATGCCGAAGGCCGGCAGGATCATGATGTAGACCTCGGGGTGCCCGAAGAACCAGAAGATGTGCTGGAACATCACCGGGTCGCCGCCGCCGGCGGCGCTGAAGAAGCTGGTGCCGAAGTACTTGTCGGTGAGCAGCATGGTCACCGCACCGGCCAGCACCGGCATCACCGCGATCAGCAGGTAGGCGGTGATGAACCAGGACCACACGAACAGCGGCATCTTCAGCAGCGTCATCTTGGGCGCGCGCAGGTTGAGGATGGTCACCACGATGTTGATGGCGCCCATCACCGAGCTGATGCCCATCATGTGCACGGCGAAGATCACGAACGGGAAGCCGGTGCCGAGCTGCAGGGAGAGCGGCGGGTACAGGGTCCAGCCGCCGGCCGGGCCGCCGCCGGGCATCAGCAGCGTGCCGAGCAGCAGGGTGAAGGCGAACGGCAGGATCCAGAAGCTCCAGTTGTTCATGCGCGGCAGCGCCATGTCCGGCGCGCCGATCATGATCGGGATCATCCAGTTCGCCAGGCCCACGAACGCCGGCATGATCGCACCGAAGATCATCACCAGCGCGTGCATGGTGGTCATCTCGTTGAAGAACATGGGGTCCACGAGCTGCATGCCGGGCTTGAACAGCTCGGCGCGGATCACCATGGCGAAGCTGCCGCCGACGAAGAACATGAACAGGCTGAACAGGAGGTACAGCGTGCCGATGTCCTTGTGGTTGGTGGTCGTCACCCAGCGCCACAGGCCGCTCGGGTGGTGCTCGCCATGGGTGTCGTGGGCGGTGGAAACTGCGCTCATGTGCTTCTCTCCGGATCCGTATGTTTCAGCGTGCGGCCTTGACGTCATCCGGCCTCACCAGGTCGCCCTTGTGGTTGCCGAATGAGTTGCGCTCGAAGGTGATCACCGCGGCCAGGTCCGCGTCGCTCAGCATGTTCTGCCACGCGGGCATGATGCCCTTGCCCTTCATGACGGTCTGCAGGTGCAGGGCCAGCGGGCCGTTCGCGATGGGGCTGCCCGCGATGGGCTTGGCGCCCAGCGCCGGGTTGCCCTTGCCGTCCGGCATGTGGCAGCTGGCGCAGTTCGCGGCGTAGACCTGCTTGCCCTTGTCCATGGCGGTGGCCATATCCCAGGCCGGGGCCGGAGGCGCCGCGGGCGTCCTGGCGGGGGCCTTGTCCAGCACCGGAGTCGAGACGGTGGTGCCGGCGGGCACCGGCGCGCCGGCCGGGGTGCCCATCACGTCGTTGTAGCTGGTGGCGCCGAACACCACCGGGCTGCCGTTGTCCTCGAGGGAGCCGTCATAGGGGCTCACGTACTTGCCACCGGCGGCCTTCATGGCGCCGACCCACTTGGCGTAGTCCTCGGGGGACTTGGCCACCACCACGATCGGCATGAAGCCGTGCCAGCGGCCGCAGAGCTCGGCGCAGGCGCCGCGGTACACGCCGGGCTCCTCCACCTTGATCCAGGTGAGGTTCACGAAGCCGGGGTTCGCATCGGTCTTGCCGCCGAAGTCCGGCATCCACCAGGAGTGGATCACGTCGTCGGAGGTGAGCAGCAGGCGGATCTTCTCGCCGGTCGGCACCACCAGCGGGTGGTCCACGTCGCGCAGGTAGTTGTCGACGCTCTTCGGGTCGATGCCGGAATCGAGCTGGCTCGCCTCGTCGCTGGTCTTGGCCAGCATGCTGAAGAAGCTGAAGCCGTCCTGCAGGTAGTCGTACTGCCACTTCCACTGGTAGCCGGTGATCTTGATGCTCATGTCCGGGTCGCTGGCGTCGGCCATGCGCACCAGGGTCTTGGCGGCGGGGATCGCCATCGCCACCAGGATGATCACCGGCACGATGGTCCAGGCGATCTCGAGGAAGGTGCTGTCGTGGAAGTTGGCGGCCTGGGCGCCCTTGGACCTGCGGAACTTGAACAGCGCGATGATCATCACGCCGAACACCACCACGCCGATGCCCACGCACCAGTAGAACACCATCATGTGGAGGCCGTAGACCTCGTGGCTGGTCGGCGTCACGCCGACCGGGGTGTTGTAGAGGCTGTCAGCCGGCTGGGCTTGGGCGAGGCCGGCGGCGAGGCCGAGCCCGAGGAGGATGGCGGCGCGGGCCGCGTTCTTGATTGTGTGGAAACCCATGCGATCGTCACTCCTGCTGGCTGTCTCGCGGCCCGGTGGTGGCGCCGTCTTGCGATGGCTTGCGGTGCGCGGGGCGGATTCGGTCGGCGCGACGTGCGCCGCGGCGTCCCCAAGGCCCTTCTCCCCGTGCCGGAACCCCGTCCGGGCAAGGCCCGGAGCCGGGAAAATCAGGCGCCGTATGCTACCGCATGGCCCACGGGGGGTGCAACGGAAAGCCCGCGCGGAAGCCCATGTTTTCCCGGCGATTTGCCGCTTTTCTGCGCGCTCAGGCGAGCGCTTCGCAGGCCCTGGCGAGCGCCGCGGCGGCGTCCTCGGCGCGCGCTTTCGGCGCATACGGGAGCTGACCCAGGAGGGGCGCTCCGAGTCCCGCCGCGAGCGTGGCGAGGTTCGCCTCCGGCCGCTGGAAATGGGAATCAATGGCGTTCGCCACCCAGCCGGCGAGTTCCAGCCCGTCGGCGCGCAGCGCCCGCGCCGTCAGGAATGCATGGTTGAGGCACCCTAAGCGCAACCCCACCACCAGCACCACAGGCAGTTCGAGCTCGCGGGCGAGGTCGGGCAGTTCCAACGTGCCGGAGAGGGGCACCTGCCAGCCGCCCACCCCTTCCACCACCACCGCGTCGGCACCCCGGCAGAGTTCCCGGTAGGCATCCCGCAAGGGCTCCAGCGCGATCTCCACGCCCGCCTCCCGTGCCGCGAGATGTGGCGCCACCGGCGGCGCGAAGCAATAGGGGTTCACGAGTTCATAGGGCCGCTTGAGGGAAGCGGCGGACCGGAGCGCGAGGGCATCCTCGTTGCGCAGGCCTTCCGGCGTCATTTCCGCGCCGCTGGCCACGGGCTTCATGCCCACGGTCTTGAGTCCCGACGCCGCGAGCGCCTTGAGCAGGCCCGCGCTCACGCGGGTCTTGCCCATGCCGGTGTCGGTCCCGGTGACGAAGAAGCCCTTGATTGAGCCCGCGCCGCTCACGGCTTCCTGCCTCCCGCGGCATTAGCACGTCCCTGTGCGTCGCCCTTCAGCGCCGCGGTGGGCATGAACTTGGGCGCCCAGGCGGTGCCGTACACCACTTCATAGGTGGCGGGCAGGCGTCCCTCGTGTCGGAACTTCTCGTAGGCCGCGCCGAAGGCGGCGAGCCGGCCGCGGCCCATGAGTCCGCGCCGGCGCCCCCCGGTGACGTTGTGGGCGCCGATGGCCTTGAGGTCGCGCATCAGGCCGCGCGCGTCTTCATAGGTGAGCAGCATGTGCTCCACGTCCATCACCGGTTCCACGAAACCGGCTCGGATGAGCGCGTCGCCCACATCGTGCATGTCCAGGAAGCGGTTCACGTGGTTGAAGCCGTCCACCGCGCTCCAGGCCGCGCGCAGTTCCTTGAGCGTGTCGGGACCGAGGGTGCTGAAGAGCAAGAGGCCATGGGGCTTGAGCAGGCGCCGCCATTCCAGGAGCGTCCTGTCCAGGTCCTCGCACCACTGCAGCAGCAAGCTCGCGTACACGAGGTCGCAGCTCGCATCCGGCAGCGGCACATCCGAGGCCTCGGCACAGAGATAACGCGCCTTCTTCCCGAACCAAGGCTGGTGGGACTCCGCCACGGCGATCATTCCGGGGGCGAGATCCACTCCGACGACTTCTGCCTTCGGGTAGCGCTTCAGCAGTTGCCGGGTGGGCCGGCCGGTGCCGCAGCCCACGTCCAGCACCCGCGCAGGCGTGAGGGTGGTGAGGTCGAGCCGCTCCAGCAGCCGCTCGCTCACTTCCTTCTGCAGGAAGGCGGCGGCGTCGTAGTCGCGGGCCGCGCGGTCGAAGGACGCGCCGACGCGGCCGGTCTCCAGGGAGAACTCGTCCGCCGCGCTCATGCGGCCGCCTTCAGCTTGTGCACGAAGTCCAGCAGCGATTCGCTGAACGCATCCGCGTGCGAGAGGAAGGGAGCATGGGCGCTCTTGGGGAACACCTCCAGCCGCGCGCCGGGGATGTGCTCCGCCATGTATTCGCCGGCGGCCGCGGGCGTGAGCCGGTCATAACCGCCCGCGATCACCAGCGTCGGCAGGTCCACGTCCCTGAGCTTCGGACGAAGGTCCGAGTCCCCCAATATCTGAAGGCCCGTGGCGAGGCTCGCGGTATCCGGTTCGCCATGGGCGAACAGCGCGTCCCGAAGCTGGCGCAACGAGGCACGGGCGGCTTCGTCACCCCGGACCTGGAGTGACAGGAAGCGCTGCAGCGTCTCCTTGTAGTCCTGCGCCAGGCCGGTGGCGAACTCCTGCAGCAGTTCGGGCGGCATGGCGAGGAGCCAGTCTTCCGTGGCGACGAAACGCGGCGTGGTATTCACGAGCACGAGACCCCGCAGGCGCTGGGGCATACGCAACGCCGCTTCCAGGGCCACGAGGCCGCCGAGCGACCAGCCCAGCACCACCGCGCCCGGCGGCACCGGCGCCATGGTCTGCAGCGTGAGTTCCGTCAGGGAATGAGGCATGGGCACGTGGCGGCTGCGGCCGTGACCCGGCAGGTCCAGGCGCGTGACGCGCAGATGAGGGGTGAGCCTGGGCATGAGCGTGTCCCACACGCCGCCGTGCAGGCCCCAGCCGTGCAGCAGCAGGAGGTCCGGCCCTTGCCCCTGCGTCTCCATATAGAGAGCCGGGCTCATGTGCTCGCCGCCTTCAATGCTTCCAGCAAGCGATCCACCTGAGCCTGGGTGTGGGCGGCAGTGAGGGTGATGCGCAGGCGCGCCGTGCCGGTGGGCACCGTGGGCGGGCGGATCGCCGCCACCAGCAAACCCCGCTCCTTGAGCCGCGTGGAAAGCTCGAGTGCCCTGTCCGGCTCGCCCACCACCAGGGGCTGGATGGGCGTGGTGGATTCCATGAGCTTGAGGCCGAGATCGGAAGCGCCGTCGCGGAAGCGCGCGATCAACTCATTCAAGTGATCCCTCCGCCAAGTCTCGGTCGCGACGAGCTTCAAGGCAGCACGGTTCGCCTCCGCGAGGGCCGCGGGGGTGGCGGTCGTATATATATAAGTGCGCGCGCCCTGGATCAGGCTCTCCACCAGCACCTCGCTGCCTGCCACGAAGGCGCCGAAGCAGCCGCAGGCCTTGCCCAGGGTCGCCATGTATACCGGCACTTCCGCGGGACCGAGGCCGTGGTGCTCCAGGCTGCCGCGCCCGCCGGCACCGATGACGCCGAAGCCATGGGCGTCGTCCACGGCGAGATGCGCGCCGTGCCGGTCCGCGGCCTTCGCCAGCGCCGGCAGCGGCGCCACGTCGCCGTCCATGCTGAACACGCCGTCCGTGAGGACCAGCGTGCGGCCCTTGCCCTCCTCCAGCTCACGCTCGAGCGAGACGGCGTTGCCGTGGGCGTAGCGGGAGAACGCCGCGCCCGAGAGCAGGCCGGCATCCAGCATGGAGGCGTGGTTCAGGCGGTCCTCGAACACCCGGTCGCCGCGGCCCACGAGGGCGCAGGCGATGCCGAGGTTCGCCATGTAGCCGCTGGAGAAGAGCAGCGCCCGCGGCCGGCCGCAGAACGAGGCCAGCTCCTCTTCGAGCGCGTGGTGGGCGGTGCTGTGGCCGGTGACGAGGTGGGCGGCGCCGGAACCGGTGCCGTAGCGGTCCAGCCCGCGCTTGGCGGCTTCCGCGAGGCGCGGGTCGGCGGCGAGCCCCAGGTAGTCGTTGCTGGAGAAGTTCAGAAGCGGCCGGCCGTCGGCCGTGAGCTCCGGTCCCTGCGGCCCTTCGATGAGCCGCCGCAGGCGGTAGAGGGACTTCTGCTTCAGCGCCTCGAGTTCAGGAGCCAGCAGCTCATCGAGTCGCTGCGACGCGTCCATGCTCGTCCGCGGTGATGTCCAGGTGCGCGGTGCCGCTCCGCTCCTTCAGCTCCTCGGGCTTGATGCCGAGCCGCGCGAACAGCGCGCGGTCCTTCTCCATGTCCGGGTTGCCGGTGGTCAGGAGCTTCTCACCGTAGAAGATGGAGTTCGCGCCGGCTAAGAACGCCAGCGCCTGCATCTCGTCGTGCATCTCGCTGCGGCCGGCGGACAGGCGCACGTGGGCCTTGGGCATGAGGATGCGCGCCACCGCTATGACACGGATGAAATCGAACGGATCGATGGGCTCGGTGCCGTCGAGCGGCGTGCCCTCCACCTGCACCAGCTGGTTGATGGGCACGCTCTCCGGGTGCTCCGGCAGCGTGGCCAGCGTGTGCAGCATCTTGGCGCGGTCTTCCTTCTGCTCGCCCATGCCGACGATACCGCCGCAACAGACGTGCATGCCCGCCTCGCGCACGTTCTCGAGCGTGTCGAGCCGGTCCTGGAAGCTGCGGGTGGAGATGATGTCCTTGTAGTACTCGGCGGAGGTGTCGATGTTGTGGTTGTAGTAGTCGAGCCCCGCGTCCGCGAGCTTCTGCGCCTGCCCGCGGGTCAGCATGCCCAGCGTGCAGCAGGTCTCCATGCCTAAGCTCCGCACGCCCTTGATCATGCCGGCAATCTGGTCGAGATCCTTGTCCTTCGGCGAGCGGTAGGCGGCGCCCATGCAGAAGCGCGTGGCGCCGGCGTCGCGGGCGATCTTCGCCTTCGCCACCACGTCGTCCACGCACATCAGCTTCTCGGCCTTGAGACCGGTGTCGTAGCGCGCGCTCTGGGGGCAGTAGGCGCAATCCTCCGGACAGGCGCCGGTCTTGATGGAGAGCAGGGTCGAGACCTGCACCGTGTTCGGCTCGAAGTGGCGGCGGTGCACCGACTGGGCGCGGAACAATAGGTCATTGAAAGGAAGGGCAAACAGCCCCTGCACCTCGGCCAAGGTCCAGTCGTTGCGGACATCCGGCGCGGTGGGCATGACGGCTGACATAGGCTTGTGCCTCTGGCGGTGCGTGGAGGGCGCCAGTGTAGTGGCTCGCCGTCAACTTTTGAATGTATCTGAAGTTTACGGGTGGCGATAATTAGCGCTAATCGAAGATAACATATAAATATTAGTTAAAACAATGGCTTGCATGGGAGCCGCGGGCGTGAAATCCGGACCTAAGCCCGGACCGTCACCGGGGATGCAGCCAGTGGGGCAGGAACTTGTAGGGGTCGTCCGTCACGGCCTCATCGAACTTCACGCCATGCTGTTTGAGCGCCTGCTGCATGCGCCCGTCGCGCAGGCGGTCGAAGGTGTCCGTGCAGCCGCCGATGAACTCCCCGGCGACGAACAGCTGCGGGATGGTGACGCTGCCGGTCCTGGCCTGCAGTGCGACGCGGATCTTGCGGCCCCGCTCGCCCTCCTTGTAGGCCACCGAGTCGAGGTCCACGGACCGGTAAGGGATCCCGTAGCGGGCGAAGGTCTTGCGGACCGACCAGCAGAACTCGCACCACTCGTGCGCGAACATGACCACGACGTCCTGATCGTCCGCGATGGCGGCGTCGATGAACGCCACGGCCTCCGCGTCCAGCTCGGCGGGCGCCACCGCCGGCGGCGGGCCCGCGGACGGCGCGCGCAGGTCGAAGCGCGCGCTGGGCGTGGACTTCGACAGCTCGAGCTCCGCGTCGGTCATGTCGACGGGGATGTCCTCGAACAGCGGCGTGGAGAGGTAGCGCTCGCCCGTGTCCGGCAGCATGCAGAGGATGTTGGTGCCGGGCGGGGACTCCGCGGCGAGGGCCAGCGCGCCCGCCAGGGTCGCGCCGCCGGTGATGCCGCAGAAGATGCCTTCCTTCCGGGCCAGGTTGCGCGTGCGGCGCAGGGCCTCGTTGCCGTCGATGGGCAGCACGCGGTCGATCAGCCCGCGCGCCTCGTCCGCCAGCTTGGGGATGAAGTCCGGGGACCAGCCCTGCATGAGGTGTGGCCGGAAGTTCGGATGCGAGCGCGCGGCGGAACCGTCGGGCCGGCGCTCCTGGGGTATGCCGCTGCCCAGGGTCTGGGAGTTGTCCGGTTCGCAGACCGCGATCTTCGTCCGCGGGCTGTCCTGCTTGAGCTTGCGCGCGATGCCGTTCAGGGTGCCGCCGGTGCCGAACCCGGTGACGAACCAGTCGAGCCCGCGGCCGGCGAAGTCCTCCAGGATCTCCACCGCCGTGGTGCGCATGTGCATCTCGGCGTTGGCTGGGTTCTCGAACTGGCGGCACAGGAACCAGCCGTGCCGCTCCGAGAGCTCCACGGCCTTCTGCAGCATGCCGCTGCCCTTCTCGGAGGCCGGCGTCAGCACCACCCGCGCGCCGAGGAAGCGCAGCATCTTGCGGCGCTCCACGCTGAAGTTCTCGGCCATGGTGACCACCAGCGGATAGCCCTTGGCGGCGCAGACCATGGCGAGTCCTATGCCGGTGTTGCCGGAGGTGGCCTCGATGACGGTCTGGCCGGGCTTGAGCGCACCGCGCCGCTCGGCGTCCTCGATGATGCCCAACGCCAGGCGGTCCTTGACCGAGCCCATGGGGTTGAAGGATTCGACCTTCACGAACACGTCCACGCCCGGCGGCGACAGCGTGTTCAGCCGCACGACCGGTGTGCGGCCGACGGTGGCGAGGATGTCGTCGTATATCGGCATGGGTGCGGATCCCGGCGGATGTCAGCGCAGAAAGTGTACAGGGCCCCCGGCGGCGGCGCGGAGATATGCGACGTCTGCACAAACCCCCGCCGGGTTAGCATGGGCTCATGGACCTCCTCGGCCTCCTCTACCCCGCCCATTGCGCCCTGTGCGGCGGCCGCGGCGGCCGGGGACTGGACCTGTGCCAGGCCTGCTTCGACGAGCTGCCCTGGAACCGCCATGCCTGCCCGCGCTGCGCGGCGCCGCTGCCGCCGGACGCGGACGCGGCCCTCTGCGGCGCCTGCCTCAAGCAGCTGCCGAGCTGGGACGAGGCGAAGAGTCCCCTCGCCTATGCCTATCCCGTGGACAAGCTGGTGCAGCGCTTCAAGTTCGAGGGCGACCTCGCGGCGGGGCGCCTCCTGGGTGAACTGCTGGCGGAGTTCCTGGCGGCGGGCGGCGAGAAACCCGACTGCATCGTGCCGGTGCCGCTACATCCTGAGCGCCTCAAGGAGCGCGGCTTCAACCAGGCGGTGGAACTGGCGCGTCCGTTGTCGAAGCGCTTGAAGATAGGAGTCAGGCTCGACCTCTGCGAGCGCGTGCGCGCGACGGAGGTGCAGTCGAAGCTCGACTCGGCGGAGCGGCACAAGAACCTGAAAGGCGCGTTCAGCGTCACCGGCGGGGTGCAAGGGAAGCACGTGGCGCTGCTGGACGATGTCATCACCACCGGCGTCACGGTGGAGACCCTGGCACGGGAGTTCCGGGATGCCGGCGCCGCGCGGGTGAGCGTGTGGAGCGCGTGCCGCGCCGCCGCGCCGGCCTGACTTTACCGATGACAGTTGCGGACCTTCCATATACGCGCCGCCGCGTGCGGCGCATCACAGCGTTGCAGCGCCATTGAAGTATCTCGGGCATCGAGCCATCGACGGATTGGGCCTTCGCCCGATTCAGCGGGTAAATGTCGTACGCGATAGTGCAGCTGTATCCCGCATGGATGCGGACGGTTGCCGATGCATTCTTCGATCAAGTCCCTGTTCCTTTGCCTGACACTCGCGGCCTGTACCCATATGGACCCGCGCTTGAGCCCTCAGGGCGCACTGTTCGCCGGGCAGCTCGAGCGCATGACCGGGGACTACAACCTGGCCCACGGCACCGACTACCCGGCACCGCAGCTCAGCCTCGACGCCATGCCGGCACAGCCCTCGGTGATCGGCACCGCGGACTACTCCGCCTGGACCATCCACATCAACTCCGCGTGGCTGAAGCGCAACCCCTGCCTCGTGCAGGGCGAGGCCCTGCCCCATGAGCTGGCGCATCTCTTCGTCTACTACGACAAGTACGGCCCGCCCCAGACTGCGACGCTGAACGGCCGCCATGGCCCGGTACAGGTGGCCATGAACGGTCCGGGCCTGCAGGATCTCTCGGAAGAGCATGGGAAGGAATGGCAGGCCACGGCGCGCGCCCTGGGCGCGGATCCCTGCCGGGAGGGTTACTGCTACTCGGTGAAGCCCTACAAGAAGTATCCGCCGGACTGCAGCGGCAGCCTTGCAGCGCGCTAGCACTGCACCCGCGAGATCTTCTCCAGCGCGCTGATCGCGCCTTCCAGGTCCTTCTCCCGCACCAGCAGGTAATCCGTGTCGAAGGTCGCCACGGTGAAGACGCTTATCTTCGCCTCGGCGAGCGGAGCCGTGAGGGCCGCGATGATGCCTGTGAGGGAGAAGTCCAAAGGTCCCTGCACCTTGAATGCGCGCCAGCCGTGCTCGGCCTTCGCATCCTTCGGCACCAGCGCCTCGGGACAGACGACGGAGAGCTCGTCGGCGGTGCGGGTGATGCTCAGAAACTCCTGAGCGCCCAGCGTCAGCGTGGAAGGGACAGCCGCATCCGGCTCCAGCTTGCAGACGGTGTAGCGCCCGACCAGCAGCTTCAAAGTCAGCATGTCAGGCGTGGTTGAAAGTGTAGTGCAGCATGATGCCCACGAAGACGGCACCACCGAACCAATTATTGTTGAGGAACGCCTGGAAGCATCTCTGGGGATCGCGCCTGCGGATCAGGTATTGCTGGTAGGCCGCGAAGCAGGCGGCGGCGGTGAGGCCCGCGTAGTAGGCGCCGCTGAGCTCCAGGCGCGTGCCGATCATCACCAGGTTGACGAGCAATGCCGCCTGCAGGATCGCGAGGATGGCCCGGTCCATGGAGCCGAACAGGATGGCGGTGGACTTCACGCCGATCCGGAGGTCATCGGCCCGGTCCAC
Organism: Gammaproteobacteria bacterium; assembly: GCA_036383255.1. Classification (NCBI taxonomy): domain Bacteria; kingdom Pseudomonadati; phylum Pseudomonadota; class Gammaproteobacteria; species Gammaproteobacteria bacterium. Next base: position 65,302 of record DASVOS010000004.1, read on the forward strand.
CATCCCGTACAGGGTGTCGTAGACCGTGGCCCAGAGGACGTTGGCGATGAAGACGAGCCAGGCCTCCGGCGGCACCGCGCCGGTGGCGGCCGCGTAGGCCATGGGGATGCCCCAGCCGAACGCGAGGCCGAGGTAAGGCTGCGGCAGGTAGGTGTAGCGCTTCATGAACGGGTAGCTCATGGCGAGCGCGAGGCCCACGAACGCGAGCTCGATGCAGAGCGTGTTGAGCGTGAGCACCAGGGCGAAGGCGATGAGTCCCAGGATCACGAACAGTACCCAGGCCTCCACCACGCTCACCTCGCCGGTGGCCAGCGGCCGGTCCTTGGTGCGCGCGACGCCCGGGTCGTAGCGCCGGTCGGCATAGTCGTTGATGATGCAGCCGGCGGCACGCATCACGAACACGCCCGCCACGAACACCGTGAACAGCTTCGGCGTGGGATGGCCGGCGGTGGCGAGCCACAGGGCCCAGAGCGTGGGCCACAGCAGGAGGAACGCGCCGATGGGCTTGTGCAGGCGCATGAGCCGCGCATAGGCCCAGAGGTCCGCGCGCAGCATCGGCCACCATTCTTTAAATGGCCGGCTGTAGCGGAACTTGAGCCAGTAGGGCTTGAGGCGCGGATCAAGCATGGCTAAGCCCCGGCAGGAAGCATTCATAGATGAGGATGCCGGCGCCGCCCACGGTGATGAGCGAGCGGCGAGCCCACAGCGGCGTTTCCGGCAGCCGGTCGAGGCCCGCCACCGCCTCCTTATAGAGGTGGTCGTGGACGTCCAGCTCGGCCACCTGGATGGGACCGCGCTTCGCGTCCGCTTCCGCGAACACCCGCTCGCCCAGCGGCTGCTCCCCCAGGTCCTTGAGCCAGCGCTCGGCGCCGCCCACGGCGAGGGAGCGTGCGTACACCAGCGGGGCGCGGCCCCAGAGGTATACCTGCCGCACGAAGCCCGCTTCCTCCGGCTTGGCATCCAGGAGCAGCATGTCCTCTTCACTCAAGGCGAAGTGGCCCTGGTTGATGAGCTGCACGCGGAACGCGGCGCCCGCCTTCGCGCGCAGGCGCTCCGTGAGGGAACCGGCCTCGGCGATGAAGGACCAGAGCGCGGCGGGGCACCGGGCGGCGGGCCGCTCCGCCACCGGCTTCCAGGTCTGCGCGTCCTGAAGGGCTGTCGTCGTCATGCAGGGAGATTGTAGCCGCTCAGGCGTGGCCGTAGCGCTCGGTCTCGCCCAGCCATCTCCTCACGATGAGATTCACCCGCTCAGGATACTTCTCGAGCAGCAGCGCCGCCGCCTGCTGCACCTTGGGGATGAGCGGCGCGTCCCGCAAGAGGTCCGCGATGCGCAGGTTCACCTCGCCCGCCTGGCGCGTGCCGAGCAGCTCGCCGGGACCGCGCAGCTCCAGGTCCTTGCGCGCGATCTCGAAGCCGTCGTTGGTGGCGCGCATGGTGTCGAGGCGCGCGCGAGCCATGGAGCCGAGCGGCGGCTTGTATAGCAGCACGCAGCTCGACTCCGCCGCGCCGCGCCCGACCCGGCCGCGCAGCTGGTGTAGCTGGGAGAGGCCGAGACGCTCGGCGTTCTCGATGATCATGAGGCTCGCGTTCGGCACGTCCACGCCCACCTCCACCACGGTGGTGGCCACCAGCAGGTGCAGAGTGCCGTCCTTGAAGCGGTCCATGATCGCATCCCGCAGCTTGGGCTTCTGGCGGCCGTGCAGCAGGCCCACCTTGAGCGCGGGCAGCGCGGCGGCCAGCGCCTTCGCCGTGTCCTCCGCCGCCTGGGCCTGCAGGAGCTCCGATTCCTCGATGAGCGGGCATACCCAGTACACCTGGCGGCCCTCGCGGCAGACCTGCTCCACCCGCGCCACCACCTCGGCGCGCTTGGACTCCGCGAGCGCCACGGTCTTCACCGGCTTGCGGTTCGGCGGCAGCTCGTCGATGGCGGAGACATCCAAGTCCGCGTAGGCGGTCATGGCGAGGGTGCGCGGGATCGGCGTCGCGGTCATGATGAGCTGGTGGGGATGCAGGCCCTCGCCGCCGCCCTTCTCGCGCAGCGCGAGGCGCTGGTGCACGCCGAAGCGGTGCTGCTCGTCGATGATGACGAGCGCGAGATGCCTGAAGCGCACCTCCTCCTGGAACAGCGCATGGGTGCCGATGGCGAGCTGGGCGCTGCCGTCCTTGAGGCGCGCCATGGCCGCCTCGCGCTCCGCCGGCTTGCTGCGGCCCGAGAGCCACACCGGCTCGATGCCAAGCGACATCAGCCAGTTCGAGAAGTTACGGAAGTGCTGCTCCGCCAGGAGTTCCGTGGGCGCCATCAGCGCCGCCTGCTTGCCTGCCTCGATGCAGGCGAGCGCCGCGAGCGCCGCCACCACGGTCTTGCCGCAGCCCACGTCGCCCTGCACCAGCCGCATCATGGGATGGGGTCGGCGCAGGTCCCGCAGGATCTCCGCCGCCACCCGTTCCTGCGCGTGCGTGAGCCTGAACGGCAGCGCGGCGCGGAAGCGCTCAGCGAGACGCCCTTCACCCGCGAACGGCACGGCGCGGCTCTCGTCCTCCGCGAGGCGCAGGCGGCGCAGGCTGAGGTGATGGGCCAGCAGCTCCTCGAACGCGAGGCGCTGCTGCGCCGGATGACTGACCTCCATGAGCTCCGCCAGCGGCGCATCGGTGGGCGGGCGGTGCACGTAGCGCAGCGCCTCCGCCAGGGCCGGCATGTCCGGGCCCAGCAGTTCGGCGGGCAGGAGCTCGGGCAGCGGCGTGGCGGAATGGTCCAGCAGCCGCAGGGCCTGGTCCGTGAGCGCGCGCAGCTTCATCTGCTGCACGCCCTCGGTGGCGGGGTAGATGGGCGTGAGCGCAGGCTCGCGTGGCTTCAAGTCCTCCGCGCCGAGCAGCTTGTACTCGGGATGCACCATCTCCAGCGTGGCCTTGCCGGGACGCACCTCGCCGTAACAGCGCAGCCTGGCGCCGCGCGCCAGCATCGCCATCTGCGCTGCGTTGAAGTGGAAGAAGCGCAGCGTGAGCGCGCCGGTGCCGTCGGCGATGCGGCTGAGCAGCACGCGCCGGCCGCGGTAGGCGGTCTCGGTGAGTTCCACCGTGCCTTCCACGCTCGCATGCAGGCCGGGACGCAGGGCGCCGATGGGGGTGATGCGGCTGCGGTCCTCGTAGCGCAGGGGCAGGTGGAACAGCAGGTCGCCGACCTCCCGGATGCCGAGCTTCTCCAGGCGCTCGGCCACCTGCGGGCCGACGCCGCGCAGGCGCGTGACCGGTGCGCCGGCTCCCACGGCCCCGGGCCGCACGATCACCGGCCCATGCCCATCAAAAATGATTCAGGAATTTTCAAGGCTCGCTCCGGCTTCGGCCGCTGCTGGTGGGCTATACCCAAAGGCAGCCGGCACCATGTTAAACGGCGGTGGCGGCGTAAAACCACAAAGATGGAGGGGACACCCATGCACCTCGGGAACAGACTGACCGCGTTCTGCCTCATGGCCGTCTTCGCGCTGGCGACCTCCCACGCGGCCGAACAGGCTCCACCCGCCTCCACCGCCGAGGTGCCCCAGACCTTGGATCTCGGTTCCGTCCACGTGAGCGGGAAGATCCAGGTGGCCCAGGTGCTCGCCACCATCAAGCAGGCGCTGAAGGCGCCCGACTCCACCGACGCCAAGCACCGGGACGACCTCGTATGCCGCTTCGTGAAGGAGCTGGCGAATCCACGCACCTATCTAGATTGCGCCACCAATGCCACCAACGGCCAGCGGCGCACCAACACCCAGACCTCGCGCTTGGCGGCGGCCTGCAGCTCCCAGACCTGCGACAAACCACAGGACTTCAACGTCATCATCCACACGCTGGTGGCGAACCAGCCGGGAGACCGGCTGCACGTGCAGGTGAATCCCCATGACTTCAGGAAGATGCTGGAAAGCGTGACGGTGGCTCCGCCCGCCTCCACCGTGCCCGCTGCAGCGCCCGCTGCGGCGACCCGCGGTCTTTGACGGTCAGGCCACCACCATCACCGCGTCGATCTCCACCCGCGCGCCGCGCGGCAGCGCTGCGACGCCGATGGTGGCACGGGCCGGATAGGGCTCCTGGAAGTATTCGGCCATGACTTCGTTCACCTGGGGGAAGTGCCCGAGGTCGGTAAGGAAGATGGTGACACGGACCACGTCCTTGAGCCCGTCGCCCGCGGTCGAGGCGACTGCCTTCAGGTTCTCGAACACCCGGCGTGTCTCCTGCTTGATGTCGCCGCTCACGAGCTCACCGGTCCTGGGGTCCAGCGGGATCTGCCCCGAGAGGTACACCGTGTTGCCGGCGCGGACCGCCTGGGAGTACGGGCCGATGGCGCGGGGAGCCTGGTCGGTGAACACGCTGGTGCGGGCCATGGGACGGACCTCTTGGAAGGTGGATGCGGCAGGCACACATATTAGCGCAGGCCGCCCGGCGGGCCGCCCCGGAGGCCGGCTAAGAAATGATTCAGAAATCGGCCAGCCCCGGCTCAGGTCTCCGCTGCTAAACCCAGTATGAGAACAACCACATCCGGGGACGACCATGCACCGCAAGAGCCCGTTCCACCTCAAGGCCGCCGCCACGCTGCTGGCCCTTGCCTGCCAGCTGCCGGCTCACGCCGACGAGCCCAACAAGGACGAGGCCACGCTCTACCTCGGCAACATCACCATCGTCGGGCAGCAGAAGATCGTGAACGCGCTGCGCGCCATCAAGCTCGCACTGCACACGCCCTACTCCGACGACCCGGCCCACGCCGACGACGTGGTCTGCCGCATCAACAAGGGCCTGGGCGAGCAGCATGAGTACCTGGACTGCGCCACCAACAAGAACTACAGCAGACGCCGTGGGGCGACGCAGGTAGCGGTGCTGGTGGGGACGTACGGCATCCCCGACCACGGAGTCCAGCAGATGTTCGCCGCCATGATAGCGACCCAGCCGAACCACGCGCTGCACGTGCCGGTGCAGGGCGGCGCACTGCAGGCGCTCCTGGCGCAGGTGCCGGACGACGCCCGCGTGGTGGAGCCCGGTGAAGACGTCCACACGGTGCCGGCGGCGGGCACCGTGACGGCGCCGTCCGGTGCCACGGGTGGGCCCACCGACCGGTATCGAGCGGGGCGTGGCTAAGAAATGATTCACAAATCTGCCATGCCTGCCGTGCCCGGGGCCTGCTAAACCGGATATACGGAAAAGCAAAGCCGTACACGCGCTCCACGCCGAGCGCACCATCAAAACCGGAGGACGACCATGAGTACCAAGATCAAGACCCTGACCCTGCTCGGCAGCGCGCTGCTGGCGCTGTCCTTCACCCTGCCGGCGCTGGCCGATGAGCCCGCCGACGCCGCCGACGGCGACGTGATGACGCTCTACTTAGGCAAGCTGCCGATCACTGGCAAAGAGAAGATCGTGGCCACCCTGGTGGCGATCAAGAAGGCGCTGCACGAACCGCTCTCCAACGATCCGGAGAAGGCCGAGACGGTGGTGTGCAGCGTCGTCACCGACACCGACAGCCGCAAGGAGTACCTGGACTGCGCCACCAACGCGGCCTATGCCGGACGCCGCCAAGCCACCACCGTGGGAATGATCAGCCGCAAGCTCGGCATCCCACAGGGCGGTGGCGAAGACGGCATGACCCAGGCGGATTTCGACTCGCTGGTGGCCAACCAGCCGAACAACCGCCTCCACGTGCCGGTGAATGGCGCCGCGCTGCAGTCGCTGCTGGCTTCCATCCCGGACGACGCGACCGTGGTTGAGTCGTCGGGCGGCTGACGACGCCGACGACAGGCGCATCCCGCCGTCCTACCCCCCGGCGGGATGCGCCTTCTTTACGCCAGTCCCCACTCCCGGGAATGCAGCCGGGCCGGTGCGGGTTATCCCGATTGGGAGCACCCTGCTCCCTCACCTTGGAGCAGAGCCATGTCCCGCACCCTCCTCTTGTTAGCTTCATGCTGCCTGTCCCTCGCTGCCCTGGCGGACGAACCCGCCACGGAGCCCCCGCCGACGCTCCAGCTCGGCACGGTGTCAGTGACCGGCGAGCGCAAGATCATGGAGACACTGCAGGCCATCAAGGTCGCCCTGCATGCGCCTTTCTCCAGCGACGCCGCCCACGCGAACTACGTGGTGTGCCGCATCAACAAGTCGCTGGGTGAGGCCCGTGAGTATCTGGACTGCGCCACCAACCGCGATTTCACGCAACGTCGCGAGGCCACCCAGACAACGATCATGATCGGGACATATGGCGTGCCGGGCGGAGGCAATCCGCTCGATTACTTCGTCGCGGCCCAGCCGAATCACCAGCTGCACATGCCGGTGCAGGGCGCCGCGCTGCGTGCGCTGCTGGCGCGGGTCCCGGACGCGCCGACCGACGAAGGTGCAAGGCTGCAAGCCTCGCCGGCCGCGGCAACCCGCGTGCCTCCGGCCTCTACCAAGGCGCCGGCACCGGGCGCTCAGCCAGTCAGTTGGTGAGAGGCTAGGCACATGCGCGCGCCGCATGCGACGCGCGGCCCACCATGGACGGCGGAGCTGGAAACGACGCCAGGGACGGCTCGGTGACCGGCTCTAAGCCTTGCTGCGCGATATGCGCATGACTTGCGGGTGAGCGGCGAAGCCGCGAACGACATGCCATGGATGGCATGGCTGGAAGGCACACCAGGGATGGGTAAGAACTAGAGCTAAGCCTTGCTGCGCGATATGCGCATTACTTGCGGTAAACCGCGCAGCCTGCGCAGGATGCGTGCCAGGTGGGTGCGGTCCCGCACGCCGATGACGAAGGTGAGTACCGAGGTCAGGTCCTCGCGCTGCTGCTGGTTCACATGCTCGATGTTGGAACCGAGGTCCGCGATGGCGGCGGCCATGGTGGCGAGCACGCCGCGCTGGTTCGCCACCTCTGCCCGCACCTCCACGGGGAAGTCGCGCTTGAGCTTCTTCTCCCACTGCACCTCGATCAGCTTCTCCGGCTGGTTCTTGTACTCGGCGAGGTTGCCGCACTGGTCGCGATGCACCACGATGCCGCGGCCGGCGGTGAGCACGCCGACGATGCGGTCGCCGGGGATGGGATGGCAACAGCGGGCGAACGTCACCACCAGGCCCTCGGTGCCGCGGATCAGGAGCGGCGCGCTGGCCTTGGCGGCCGGCGCCTCGTCCTCGCCGCGGGCCGGCATCAGGCGACGCGCCACCAGCGGCGCCAGGTGGTGGCCGAGGCCGATGGACTCGTACAGCTCGTCCGCGTCCTCCAGCTTGAACTCCTTCACCACCGCCGCCAGCTGCTCGTCCGGGATGCGGCCGAGCTTGAGCGAGAGCGCAGCGAGAGCACGCTCCAGCATGCGCTTGCCGAGCTCCACCGCTTCGTCACGCTTGAGGTTCTTGAGGTAGTGGCGCACGTTGGCGCGCGCCTTGGCCGTGACCACGAAGTTGAGCCAGGCCGGGTTGGGGCGGCCGTTCGGTGCGGTGATGACCTCGATCGTCTGGCCGTTCTCGAGCTGGGTGCGCAGGGGCACCAGCCGGCGGTCGATCTTGGCGGCCACGCAGGCGTTGCCCACGTCGGTATGCACGGCGTAGGCGAAGTCCACGGCGCTGGAGCCGCGCGGCAGGCGGCGGATGTCGCCCTGCGGCGTGAACACGTAGACCTCGTCCGGGAACAGGTCCACCTTGACGTTCTCGAGGAACTCGAGCGAGTTGCCCGTACCCTGCTGCATCTCCATCACGCCCTTCAGCCATTCGCGGGCGCGCACCTCGGGGGCGGTGGCGCCGCCCTCGCCGGTCTTGTACTGCCAGTGGGCGGCGATGCCGGACTGGGACACCTTGTGCATGTCCTCTGTACGGATCTGCACCTCCAGCGGCACGCCGGCCGGGCCGATCAGCACCGTGTGCAGCGACTGGTAGCCGTTGGCCTTGGGGATGGCGATGTAGTCCTTGAACTTGCCCGGCACCGGCTTGAACAGGTTATGCACCACGCCGAGCACGCGGTAGCAGTCGTCGATGCGCGGCACCACGATGCGGAACGCGTGCACGTCCAGCACCTCGGTGAGCGGCAGGCGCTTGGCGCGCATCTTGCGGTACACGCTGTAGAGGTGCTTCTCGCGGCCTTCCACGTCGGCGGCGATGCCCTCGCGCTGCAGCGCCTGGGTCAGGCTCTTGCTGATCTTCGCCACCATCTCCTTCTGGTGGGTGCGCGAACGCTTGAGGTGGCGGGCCAGCACCTTGTAGCGCATCGGGTGCAGTGCGTGGAAGCCGAGGTCCTCCAGCTCCATGCGCATGTCGCTCATGCCGAGGCGGTGGGCGATGGGGGCGTAGATCTCGAGCGTCTCGGCGGCGATGCGGCGGCGCTTGGGCGCGGGCATGGCGTCCAGCGTGCGCATGTTGTGCAGCCGGTCGGCGAGCTTGACCATGATGACGCGGATGTCCTCGACCATGGCGAGGACCATCTTGCGGAAGTTCTCGGCCTGCGCCTCGGCGCGGCTCTTGAACTTGATCTGGGTGAGCTTCGACACGCCGTCCACGAGCTGGGCCACCTCGGGCCCGAAGCGGGTGAGCAGCTCCTCCTTGAGGGTGGGCGTGTCCTCGATGACGTCGTGCAGCAGCGCCGCCTCGAGGGTGCGATAGTCCATGCGCAGCTCCGCGAGGATCTGCGCGACGGCGACAGGATGGGTGATGTAGGCCTCACCGGAGAGACGGCGCTGGCCCTCGTGGGCGTCGGCGCCGAACAGGTAGGCCTGGTTGACCTCCTCCACCTGGGACTCGGGGAGGTAGGTGCGGAGCTTGACGAGCAGCTCGTCGATGCCGGTCGCCCGCTTCCCAAGGACCCTTTCGAAGATGGAAGAAGCGACCTGGCTCATATGTTGCGGGACACGCTCTTCGTTAGAGCGGGTCCTCCGCGTCCATCATCACGACGGGCTGCTGCTCCACCGGCTCTTCCTCGGGGATGACCTCGACCTCGTCCAGGATCGCCGGGCCGACGTTGCCGGCCGCGATCTCGCGCAGCGCCACCACGGTGGGCTTGTCGTTCTCCCAGGGCACGGTCGGCTCCACGCCGCGGGCGAGCTGACGCGAGCGCTTGGTCGCGACCAGCACCAGCTGGAACAGGTTGTCCACGTTGCCCAGGCAATCTTCGACAGTGACACGCGCCATCTGGAACTCCGGCAAAAAGGCTTGGAAAAACAGGGTCTAATAGTCTACCGGAGGGGTAGGGTTATTGGAACCCCGCGTCAGCCCAGGAGCGTGTCCAGGATGGGCTTCAGGCCCGGCCGGTCAGCCCGGGCGGCCTGGCCCCGGCCGCTGGCGATGCCGGAAAGCTCCGCCAGGGCATGGTCGAAATCGTCGTTCACCACCACGTAGTCGAACTCATGCCAGTGGGACATGTCCCCCACCGCGTCCTTGAGGCGCCGGGCGATGACCGCGTCGTCGTCGGTGCCGCGGGAGCGCAGGCGCCGCTCCAGCTCGGCCCGGCTGGGGGGCAGGATGAACACCGAGACCGCCTCGGGCATGAGCTTGCGCACCTGGGCCGCCCCCTGCCAGTCGATCTCCAGCAGCACGTCACGGCCGGCGGCGAGCTCCGCTTCCACCGCCTTGCGGGAGGTGCCGTAGTAGTTGTCGAAGACCCGGGCGTGCTCCAGGAACTCCCCGGCCGCCGCCATGCGCTCGAACTCGGCCTTGTCCACGAAGTGGTAGTCGTGGCTGTGGGTCTCGGTGGGCCGCCGCGGACGGGTGGTGTAGGAGATGGAGAACCGGATGTTCGGGTGGTCCTTCAGGAGCGCGCGCACCAGGCTGGTCTTGCCGGCGCCGGAGGGCGCCGTGACCAGGTACAGGTGGCCGCGCTTGGCGGCGCTCACGTGCCCTCTTCCGGTTCGCGGCAGGCCACCATCAGGGTGCGGTAGGTCCGGTTGCCGCCATAGGGCTGTTGGGTGTCGCGGCCCATGCCGTTCACCTGCTGGGACGATTGGGATAAGACGTCGTAGCCATGAGCGCAGCTGCGCTGAGCCTTCTTGTAGCAGTCCTCCCAGGCCTGGTCCGCGCCGGAGCAGTCCACGGAGTAACCCGCCTGCATGCCGGGCTGCATGACGGGAGGCGAAGCGCAGGAACTGGCGGCGGCCAGCAGCACGGCGACCGGCAGGGACAGCGCAGACGTGGGGAGACGGCGCATCATTCGAGGTTCTGCACCTGTTCCCGCATCTGTTCTATGAGCACCTTGAGATCCACCACCTGCTGGGTGATGGCCGCGTCCTGGGACTTGGAGCCCAGCGTGTTCGCCTCGCGGTTGAACTCCTGCATCAGGAAGTCCAGGCGCCGGCCCACGGCGTCGCCGCTCTTGAGCGTGTCCGAGAACTCCTTGAGGTGGCTGCCGAGCCGGTCCAGCTCCTCGGCCACGTCCAGGCGCTGCGCCACCATCACGAGCTCCTGCTCCAGGCGCTGCGGGTCCACCGTGCCCTTCAGCTCCTCGACGCGGGCGCGCAGCTTGTCGCGCAGCGCGTCCAGCATGGCGCCCTGCTTCTTCTTGAGCTCGCCCACGATGCGCGCGATCTCGGCGGCGCGCTCACGCAGCATCGCCGCGGTGCGCTCGCCCTCGCGGCCGCGGGCGGCGAGCAGGTCAGCCAGGGTTTCGTCCAGGAGCTTGAGCGCCGCCTGGGCCACCGTGTCCACGTCCAGCGGCGGCTCCTGGACCACGCCGGGCCAGCGCAGCACCTCGGCCGGGTTCACCGGCGCCGCGGCGCCGACCAGCCCCGCCACCTGGGCCAAGGCGTTGCCCACGGCCCGCGCCCGCGCCTCGTCCACCTGCAGCGACGCGCGGCCGCCGCCGGCCGGCTCGAACCTGAGCTGCCCGTCCAGCTTGCCCCGCTTGACCCGGGCGGCGATACGCTCGCGGCACTCGCTCTCGAGCGCGCGCAGCTCCTCCGGGAGCTTCAGACCCATGTCCAGGTAGCGGTGATTGACGCTGCGCACCTCCCAGATGAGGACGCCGAAGTCGCCGCGCGCCTCGCGGCGCGCAAAACCGGTCATGCTGCGAGCCATGTCGTTCCTGAGTTCCGGCCGGGAATGTCCGGGGGTTTGCAATGGTAAGCTAAACGGCAGGCACGCCCAAAGCGCCGGTCGCAGGGGCCGGACATCAGGGGACAGCGCAGTGAACGTCGAGACAGCCCAGGTCAGCCGCCAGGGCAACCGCAACGATAACCAGGACCGGGCGTCCATCGTGGTGACGGACACCCGCATCCTGCTGACCGTGGCGGATGGCATGGGCGGCCACATCGGCGGCGACGTGGCGGCGGAGGCCGCCATCGACGCGCTGGTGCGCAGCTTCAAGCGCCTGCGCGGCGGCATCCGCGACGCCGGCGACTTCCTGCGCGAGAGCATCGTCGAGGCCCACGAGGCGGTGGTGATGCTGGGCGCCTCGCTGGCGCCGGAGCTCAGGCCCCGCACCACCATCACCGTGTGCGTGGTGGCGGACAACACCGCCACCTGGGCCCACGTGGGCGACAGCCGCATCTACCTCGTGCGCGACCAGAAGGTCCTGATCCGCACCCGCGACCACAGCGCGGTGGAACTGCTGGTGCAGCAGGGCCTGCTCAAGGACGCTGACGTGCATACCCACCCCATGCGCAACTTCGTGGAGCAGTGCCTGGGCGGCGACCCCGAGATACCCCAGATCACCATCACCGAACCGCGCGCGCTCATGGCCGGTGACGTGATGCTGCTCTGCTCCGACGGCTTCTGGGCGCCGCTCCAGGAGGACCACGTCGCGAAGGAACTCAACTCGCACCTGGAACTGCAGGACATACTGGACGTGCTGGCGCGGGAAGCCGAGGAAGCCGCCGCGCCAAGCAGCGACAACGTGACCGCGGTCGCCCTGCGCTGGATGGACTGATTTACGACCTGTCGCGCCGCGTTCGAGGCCACGCCTTTATAATCCCTGACCTGTCCTGACCCTGGTGATCCCCATGCGCACCGGCCGCGCCGCGCACGAACTGCGTCCCATCGCCCTCACCCGCCACTACACCCGCCATGCCGAGGGGTCGGTGCTGGTGTGCTTCGGCGACACCAAGGTGGTGTGCACCGCCAGCGTGGAGGAGCGGGTGCCGGGCTTCCTCAAGGGCCAGGGCAAGGGCTGGGTCACGGCGGAGTACGGCATGCTGCCCCGCGCCACCCACACCCGCTCGGACCGCGAGGCAGCCCGCGGCAAGCAGGGCGGCCGCACCCTGGAGATCCAGCGGCTGATAGGGCGGGCCTTGCGGTCGGTGATGGACATGGAAGCGCTGGGTGAGCGCACCCTGACCCTGGACTGCGACGTGCTGCAGGCGGACGGCGGCACCCGCACCGCCGCCATCACCGGCGCCTACGTGGCACTGAAGGACGCGGTCGCGAACCTGCGCAAGCGCGGCCTGTTGAAGAAGGATCCCGTGCACGGCGCGGTGGCGGCGGTGTCGGTGGGCATCGTAGCGGGCCAGCCGGTGCTCGACCTCGAGTACACCGAAGACTCCCAGGCCGAGACTGACATGAACGTGGTGATGAACGACGCCGGCGCCTTCGTGGAAGTGCAGGGCACCGCCGAGGGCCACGCCTTCCACCGCCACGAGCTGGACTCGCTGCTCAAGCTCGCGGAACAGGGCATCGCCGAACTGCTCAAGAAGCAGCGCGAGGCGCTGGCGCAGTAATGCGCAGGGTCGTCCTCGCCACCAGCAACGCCGGAAAGGCGAAAGAACTCAACGCGATGTTGAGCGGGCTCGACATGGAGATCGTGCCCCAGAGCGCGCTCGGCGTGCCGGAGGCGGAGGAGACCGGTTTAACCTTCATCGAGAACGCTATCCTCAAGGCGCGCAACGCCGCGGCCCGCACCCAGCTCCCGGCCATCGCCGACGACTCGGGGCTGGAGGTGGACGCGCTGGCCGGCGCGCCCGGCATCTACTCGGCGCGCTACGCCGGCGCCGGAGCCGGCGACCAGGCCAACCTGGAGAAGCTCCTCCATGCGATGCAGGACGTGCCTGACTTCGGCCGCGCCGCGCGCTTCCGCTGCGTGATCGTGTACCTGAAGCACGCCGCCGACCCGGCGCCGCTGGTGACCGAAGGCGTATGGGAGGGCTCCATCCTGCGTGCACCCAAGGGCACGAACGGCTTCGGCTACGACCCTGTGTTCTGGGTGCCGGAGAAGGGTTGTTCCTCGGCTGAGCTGCCGCCGGAAGTGAAGAACCAGCTCAGCCACCGGGGCCAGGCCCTGGCCCGGCTCGCCGCCCATTTCCGGGCGCGCCACTAGAAACCCATGGCCCTGCCGCCGCTTTCTCTCTACGTGCACCTGCCCTGGTGCGTGAAGAAATGCCCTTACTGTGACTTCAACTCCCATGGGCTCAAAGGCGCACTGCCGGAGAGCACCTACGTGGATGCGCTGCTGAAGGACCTGGACCAGGACCTGCCGCGCACCGGCGGGCGCGAGGTGCAGACCATGTTCTTCGGCGGCGGCACGCCCAGCCTCTTCAGCGCCGAGAACATCGGCCGTTTCCTCGCGGGCGTGCGCGCACGCATGCCGGTGGCGACGGATGTGGAGGTGACGCTGGAGGCGAACCCGGGCACCGTGGAACATGGGCGCTTCGCCGCTTACCGGGAGGCCGGGGTCACGCGCCTCTCCATCGGCGTGCAGAGCTTCGACCCGAAGAAGCTGGAAGTGCTGGGGCGCATCCACTCCAGCGAGGAGGCAGGGCGCGCGGTGGAGGAAGCCCACGCCGCGGGCCTGCACAACTTCAACCTGGACCTCATGTACGGGCTGCCGCGCCAGACCCTGGAGGAGGCGGAGGCGGACATCAGGCAGGCCATGGCGCTCATGCCGGCCCACATATCCCATTACCAGCTCACCCTCGAGCCCAACACCCTGTTCCACGCGCATCCCCCGGTGCTGCCGGACGAGGAGACGATCTGGAGCATGCAGCAGCGCTGCCAGGAACTGCTGGCTGCGCACGGCTACAGCCAGTACGAGGTCTCCGCCTACGCGCAGGCAGGCCGCCAGGCGCGCCACAACCTCAACTACTGGCGCTTCGGTGATTACCTCGGCATCGGTGCCGGAGCCCACGGCAAGCTCACGGATGATGCAGGCACTGTGACGCGGTTGTGGAAGCTGAAGCACCCGGATGCCTACCTCGACAGCGCCGGCACGCCCAAGTCCCTGGGGGGCGTCTCGCAGCTCTCGGAAGGAGACCTCGCCTTCGAGTTCATGCTGAACCGGCTGCGCCTCACCGCGCCCTTCAGCGCCGCTGAGTTCGAATCCGCCACCGGCCTGCAGCTGGAGCGCATCCAGCCGGGCCTGGACCGCGCCGTGGACCTCGGCCTGCTGGAGGCGGTGCCGGAGGGCTGGAGGGTGACGTCCCGCGGGCAGAATTACCTCAATGACCTGCAGTCATTATTCCTGCCGGCGGATGCAAGCCGTAAGGTTAGAGCCTAGACTGAAATGAGGTCTTAGCGTCGAGGATCCAAGCATGACGGATTACCAGCCCATCTCCTGCGACCTGCACAGTGAGTACGAGCTGGCCATCATGCACCGCACACCCCTCACCCTCTGCTGGCGCGGCCAGGATGGGCTCGATCACCTGGAGACCTTGCTGCCCCAGGACCTGGAAACCCGCAACGGCGAGGAATTCCTGGTGGTCCGCAACGGCGCCGGCGAGCAGTTCAAGGTGCGACTGGACCGCATCAGCGCGGCCCATGTGCGGGCGACTCAGGCAAACACCTGAGAAGGTTTTAGGCGCTGCAACAAGCAGTTATGCACACTTGCTTTCCGTGGAACGCAAGCGTGGAACCTGCATGTAGGTTTTACGACACTTTCCATAATGCGATACATAAGTCATTGTTTCTTATTGCCTTCCCAATTGGCTAGGTTTTGGCCGAAAAACGAATTTCACGCGATTTTCCGGGGGGCGATACGGGTGGTCGGAATCCATCCACAGAGTTATCCACAAGAAATGTGGACAAGCGCAGTTTCAGCATCCACAGCAAGCACTTAAGACCATCTGCTGAGACTCCCGCTTATGTAGCGCGCCTAACTCCAGGCCTTGCCTGGGACCTGCATGGACCCCATATCCTCAGCCTTGCCCATCAAGACCGCGCGCGCTATGATGCGCGCCCTTTTGAGGGCCCAAAAAGCCCTGACATATCCGTCCCAGAGGTTCCGAAATGAAAGCCGCCACCCATCCTGACTACAAAGACATCACCGTGACCTGCAGCTGCGGCAACACTTTCGTGACCCGCTCCACTCTCGGCCACGACCTGGCCGTGGAAGTCTGCTCCAGCTGCCACCCGTTCTTCACGGGCAAGCAGAAGATCGTGGACACCGCCGGCCGTGTGGACAAGTTCCGCAAGAAGTACGCCCGCGGCGGCAAGACGGCCTAAGCATCCCCTTCCGGGCCGCCCCTGTTCGGGTGGCCCGGATTCCCCCACCCCCTCCATTCCAGGGCCTTCCGGCCCCGGGCTTGTATTGCCTCGGCCGGGGCATATACTTGATTTGACACTTTCTGACCGTGTTTTTGGGAACCTCGATAACCATAAAGGGGTGAGAGCGATGTCCCAGGGGAACCTGTTCAAGACTGTCCCGCCCCTCTTGCTGGCCACGCTCGTGGCGGTCCTGTTCGTGGCGGCCTGCGTCTCCTCCGGCAGCGACTACGGCGGCGGCGGCAGTTCCGGTAGCGGCGGCGGCGGCAACGGCTGCCCAGCCGGTGACTGCAACTCCAACGGCTACTGCTGCCCGTCGAACACGCCCTACGGCTGCAACGGCTACTGCTATGCCACCTACAACGATGGCGCGGCGGCCGGCTGCACGGACTATAAGACCGTCTGCTGATCCCAAAGGCGGCGCTCCCATGACCCGTCCTCCTGCCGCGCGTGCGACGCGCTGGCTGCTTGCATTGCTGGCGGTGAGCGTCCTCACCAACCTTCTGTTCGCCTACCGCATCTACCTGCCGCGCTGGGTGCAGCGCTGGCACGAGGCCATGGCGGTGCTGCCACCGGTGCAGGCCGGCGAGCACCTGCGCGGTCCCGCCGATGCCCGCGTGACCCTGGTCGAATACTCGGACTTCCAGTGCCCCTACTGCGCCACCCTGCACCAGGAGCTGCGCGAGGGCGCCGGCGGCGTGCGCTGGGTGTACCGCCACGACACCCTGAACGCGGGACACCCGGAGGCGAACCCTGCCGCCGAGGCGGCCGAGTGCGCCGGCGAACAGGGACGATTCTGGGACTATGCGGATGCGCTGTTCGTGAACCAGAAAGAACTCGGCGCCACGCTCTACTCCAGGCTCGCAGGGGAACTCGGCCTCGACGTCCCGCGCTTCGGCGCCTGCCTGAGTTCGGGCAAGTACCGCACGCTCATCCGGCAGGAAGCCGCCGGGGTGGCGGAGTTGCACCTCATCGGCACCCCCACCTGGTTCGTGAACGGCAAACGCTACATGGGCGCGCGGGACGCCAAGGCCCTGGCGGGAATACTGCAGGCAGCGGCCGCGCCATGAAGCACGTGCTCCTGCTCGTGCTGCTCCTGCCGATGGCGGTCTTGGGCGCGCCCGCGCCGGACCTTACCCTCAGCGGCGTGATCCTGGATGGCGCCGACAGCCTCGCGCTCATCCGCGTGGACGCAGGCCGCGACCGCGGCTTCCGCGTGGGTGACCGGGTTGCATCGGGCCTCACGCTCGCAGGCATCGAGGCGAACCAGGTCTGGCTCGAGGGAGACGGAACGCGGCGCGCGCTCATGTTGGCGGGACTCGGCGAGCACGGCGCCGCGGCCGGGGGCGGTGCCCCGCGCGTGGTTCGGGCGATGCCTGCCCACGCGGACGCGTTCCTCGACCCCATGCCGGGCATCAGCTACGTCAGCGACACCCACTTCATCGTCTCACGCGGCACGTTGCAGTCGTTCCTGGGCTCACCTAAGGCGCTCAGCGAGGCGCGCTGGCTGCTGCAGAAGGACGGCGGCCTCTTCATCGCCAGCATCAAGCGCGGCAGCGCTTACGAGAAGGCGGGTCTTCGGGTCGGCGACGTGCTGCAGCAGGTGAACGGCAAGACCCTGAAGAGCACCGATGATGTATATGCCCTCTACGGCGGACTCGGGAAGCTCGAGCACCTGGACCTCACGGTCCGGCGCATGGGCCGGGAAGAGCACCTGCTCTACGATTTCCGGCCCTGAAGGCCCGTCTCCCGCCCCTCACCGTCCCGGAACCGGGCTCCGGGTTCAGGCATATAATGGGCCGCCGGCGGGTCCTGAGCCCTGTCCGACATCCTCAGAAGCCCGGTCCGGGCCTTGGGATATCCGGCTGAACGCCCCTAAGAACAACGCCCCTGCCGCGGCATGGGCCCCGAGAGCGCGCCTTTCCAGGAGACCACGGTCATGACCAAGACCTACAAGCTGACCAGCCCCGAGGGCAAGAGCACGGACATGCCGCTCAAGGAGGGCACCTTAGGCCCCGGCACACTCGACATCAGCGCGCTCTACAAGGACCAGGGAGCCTTCACCTTCGACCCCGGCTTCATGACCACCGCGAGCTGCGAGAGCAAGATCACCTACATCGACGGCGACCAGGGCGTGCTGCTCTACCGCGGCTACCCCATCGAGCAGCTGGCCGAGAAGAGCAGCTTCCTCGAGATCTGCTACCTCATCCTGTACGGAGAGCTCCCCACCCAGGCGCAGCTCGACAAGTTCAACCATTCGATCCAGCACCACTCGCTGGTGCACGAGGCGGTGCTGCGCTTCTTCAACGGCTTCCACTACGACGCGCACCCGATGGCGATGATGACCGGCGTGGTGGGCTCGCTGTCGGCGTTCTATCCGACCTCGACGGACATCCACAACCCGCGCCACCGCGACGTGTTCGCGCACCGCATCATCGCCAAGATGCCGACGCTGGCGGCGGCGGTGTACAAGCACGGCATCGGCCAGCCGTTCGTGTACCCGAAGAACGACCGGGATTACTGCTCGAACTTCCTGAACATGCTGTTCTCGGTGCCGGCGGAGCAGTACGAGGTGGACCCGGTGGCCGCCGAGGCGCTGGACCTCTTGTTCATCCTGCACGCCGACCACGAGCAGAACGCCAGCACCTCCACGGTGCGCCTGGCGGGCAGCTCCGGCACCAACCCCTACGCGGCCATCGCCGCCGGCATCGCCACCCTGTGGGGCCCGGCCCACGGCGGCGCCAACGAGGCGGTGCTGGACATGCTCAAGGAGATCAAGGACGTCAAGAACATCGACGCCGCGATCGCCAAGGCCAAGGACAAGAACTCCGGCTTCCGCCTGATGGGCTTCGGCCACCGCGTCTACAAGAACTACGACCCGCGCGCCAAGATCATCCGCGCCACCTGCCACAAGGTGCTGGAGAAGCTCGGCCGTGCCGACGACCCGCTGCTGGAGCTCGCCATGCGCCTGGAGGAGGTCGCACTTAAGGACAGCTACTTCATCGAGAAGAAGCTGTACCCGAACGTGGACTTCTACTCCGGCATCATCTACAAGGCGCTCGGCATCCCGGTGAACATGTTCACGGTGATGTTCGCCATCGCCCGCACCGTGGGCTGGGTGGCGCACTGGCAGGAGATGATCGCCGACCCGCACATGAAGATCGGCCGTCCGCGCCAGCTCTACACGGGCCCCACCAAGCGGGAATACGTGGAGCTCGCCAAGCGCAAGTAAGAATCGAAACCGCCTCAGAAGCGTAGCGAGCGAAGGCAGGACAAGGCGCGAGGCGAGCCGGCGGAGTGGACACCGAGTCCATGAGCAAGGCGAGCAGAAGCGCAACGCAGTCATACCGAGCGCAGCAGCTTTTGTGGTGTCTGAGGAAGCGGCCAATGTAGCCGTCTCCCGCTTCATGGGGTGGACCAGATGAAACTGCACAAGGAATCCGCACGCCTGTTCGGCTGGGAGCTCTTGCACATCCGCAAGGACCAGCCGACCCTTGACTCGCACCTCACGCAGCTCTTCGCCAAGCTCGGTGTGGACTGCGTGCTTGACGTGGGCGCGAACCAGGGCCAGTACGGCGCCATGCTGCGCAAGGCCGGCTACCGGGGTCGCATCGTCTCGTTCGAACCGGTGAAGGCCACTTTCGCCCAGCTCAAGGCGCGCGCCGCCGGCGACCCGCACTGGCGCCTCTTCAACTGTGCACTGGGCGCGAGAGCCGGCGAGCAGGAGATCCACGTCACCCATTCCACGGTGTTCGCCTCGTTCCTGGATCCCAACGAGTTCTCCCGCCGCAAGTATCCGGACGCGATGCCGGTACAACGCAGCGAGAAGGTGCGCATCCGCACCCTGGACGAGATGCTGCCGGAAGCGGTGGCCGGACTCGATGCGCCGAAGCTCTTCCTCAAGCTCGACACCCAGGGCTTCGACCTGCAGGTGTTCGCCGGCGCCAAGACCACGGTACCCAAGGTGCTGGGCATGCAGACGGAGCTCTCCATCCAGGCCATCTACGAGGGCATGCCGGATTACCTGGAGGCGCTCGGAACCTACACGAAGGCCGGATTCGTCATGTCCGGCCTCTACCCGGTCAGCCGCGACCGGGACACGCTCGCCCTCATCGAGCTGGATTGCGTGATGCGACGCGTGCCTGCGCCGCAAAAGAAGGCCGCTGCCAAGAAGTCCGCGGGCAGGAACCCGGTCAGGAAGAAGAAAAGAGCCTAGCCCGGAACCGCGAGCAGGAGCTCCACGTCCTTGAGGGAGCCACGCTTCATGGGGCGGCCGTCCACGGGGCTCAAGGGCGCCTCGCGGATGCCATCCACTTCGAACACCGTCACCTCGATCGGCACCTCGCCGGCGACGAACTTGTACACCGGGTACTCGTACTGCACGCCTGTGCCGGACTTGAGCTTGCGCGCCGAGCTCTCATAGGGGATGCCCTTCTCCATGAGGAAGATCGCCACGTCCTCGGCCATGTCGCTGAAGACATGCAGGTACACGATGGCGTGCTCACCGGCGGTGCCCGAGAGCACCGGCCCCACCAGGCGGGCGTTGAACGGCGCAAACAGCTTGAGCGCGTTGCGCGCGGTCTCGCGCAGGTGGCGCAGGTGGCTGGGTTGGGAATCGGAGTGGAACAGCCGCTGGTGCTCGGCCAGGGCCTCCTCCACTTCCATGTTGGTGGGCAGGTGCAGGCTGCGCGGGTCGAAGCCGAGACGCTCGGCGGCCTTGCGCTTGGCGAACAGGAAATCCCGCACGCCCTCTTCGGCCATGATGCGGGCCGCTTCCTGCGTGAGCAGCCGCCGCAGGTCATCCATGTGCGGCGATACGCGTCGGGTCATGGGCACTGCGCGTAGTGAATATGCTTTGAAGATAGCACAGCCGGATGACTATTCCATGTAGCCGGCTCGACCAATAGACGACGAATCAGCGGAAGAAACGGCCGGGCAGGATGCCCGGCGACAGCGAGTCCGGACCTGTGCCGGACTCGCTGCAATCTGCGCAAGCCTGGATGGCTTGCGCAGAGCAATCAAGAAGCGCGCGCTTCGCGCGCGTCAGAAGATGTCGCTGCCGTCCTGCTTCTTCTTGTCGGCCTGCTTCTGCGGCAGGTGCCCTGTCTCGAAGTACTCGAAGATCGAGTCCGGGTCGTCGGCGCTGACCAGGAGGCCCGTGTTGGGATCGATACGCGCCTCCTCGATACCGAAGGGCCGCGGGAATATGTCCTTGGGGATGGGCACGCCCGATAGCGCCGGACCCATGAAGCTCATCCAGATGGGCAGCGCCGCCAGCGCGCCCTGCTCGCCGTTGCCCAAGGTCTGGGACGGCTGGTCGTTGCCCACCCACACCACGGCCACCAGGTGGCTGGTGAAACCGTCGAACCAGGCATCGGTGAAGTCGTTGGTGGTGCCGGTCTTGCCGGCGATGTCGGGGCGGCCCAGGGACTGGGCCAGCGCGCCGGTGCCGGTCCTGATCACCTCCTGCATCATGTTGGTCATGAGCCAGGCGTTCTGCGGCGTGATGACCTGGGGCGCCGCCTGGGGCAGCCCCAAGGCAGGATCGCCCTGCTCCGGCAGCTTGCAGCTGTCGCAGGCGATGTCCGGGGTGGCCTGGAACAGCACCTGGCCGGCGCCGTCCAGCACGGTCTGGATGTAATACGGCGTCACCCGGTAGCCCCGGTTCGCGAACACCGCATAGGCCCGGGCCATCTCCAGGGGCTCCAGGCTCGCACTGCCCAAGGCCAGGGTGAGGTCGCGGGGCAGCGCCTCGGGTGCGAAGCCGAAGTTGGAGTCGTACTGGATGGTCTTGTCCACGCCGAGCTGCTGCAGGATCCGCACCGACACCAGGTTCAGGGAATGGGCGAGCGCGCTCCTGAGGCGGGTCGGGCCGCTGAAGTCGCCCTCGTAGTTGCCGGGGCGCCAGACGTTGCCGTTCTTGGCGTCGTTCACCACCACCGGCGCGTTGGGCACCACGGTGGCGGGCGTGAAGCCGTTCTCCAGCGCCGCCGAGTAGACGAAGGGCTTGAACGAAGAGCCGGGCTGGCGGTGCGCCTGCACCGCGCGGTTGAACTTGCTGGCGCCGAAGTCGAAGCCCCCCACCAGCGCCACCACGGCACCGTCCACAGGGTCTACGGCCACCAGGGCGCCCTGGGCGGTGGGGACCTGGGCCAGGGTCCAGGTGGCAGCATCTACCCGCCGCAGGTAGACCACGTCACCGGGCGCCAGGAACTCCGTGGCGGCCTTGGGCGCGGGACCCATGCCGCTGGCATTCAGGTACTTGCGAGCCCATTTGAGGCCGTCCCAGGCCACATCCACGCTGCCCGCCCCCTCGGCATAGAACCGGGCGCTCTGGGTCTCCACCTTCACCACCACGGCCGGATACAGGCCGCCCACGTGGTCCCGGTCCTGGATCAGCTTCTCGAGCTGGGCATCGCTGGCGTTGGGTGGCAGCTCCACGTGGCCTAATGGGCCGCGCCAGCCGTGTCGCTGGTCGTAGGCGAGCAGGCCGTCACGCACTGCCTTGCCAGCCAGGGGCTGGAGGCGGCTATCGATGGTGGTCACCACCGAGTAGCCGGCGGTGTAGGCCTCATCGCCGTACTTGTCCACCATGTAGTTGCGGACCATCTCGGCGAGGTAGGGCGAGTCCACCTCCGCCGTGGGTTCGTGGTAGGAGGCATCGTCCGGCTCCGCCATGGCCTGGTCGTACTGCGGCTTGTCGATATAACCGTCCGAGAGCATGCGGCCGAGCACATAGCCGCGCCGTGCCAGCGCCCGCTCCGGGTTCACCAACGGGTTGTCGGTAGAGGGGCCCTTGGGCAGCCCCGCGATCATGGCGGTCTGGGCCAGGGTCAGGTGCGCCACATCGGTGCCGTAATAGGCCTCGGCGGCCGCGCCTACGCCGTAGGCGCGGTTGCCGAGATAGATCTTGTTCAGATACAGCGCCAGGATGTCCTTCTTCTCCAGCTGGTGCTCGATGCGGAACGCCAGGAAGGCTTCCCGTGCCTTCCGGGTGAAGGTCTTCTCCGGCGTCAGGAAGAAGTTGCGGGCGAGCTGCATGGTGATGGTGCCGCCACCCTGGGACTTCTCGCCGGTGGTGGCGAAATGCACTCCCGCCCGGAGCACGCCCTGCAGGTCGACCCCGGGGTGCTGCCAGAAGTTCTCGTCCTCAGCGGCCACGAAGGCGTCCACCATGGTCTTGGGGATCTGGTCATATTCCAGGGGGATACGACGCTTCTCGCCGAAGACCGCCAAGAGGCGCCCATCCCGGGTGTAGATCCGCAGGGGGACCTGCAGGCGGATGTCCTTGAGGACCTCCACCGAGGGCAGCCCTGGCGCCAGGGCCAGATAGGCCCCCAATAGCCCTACTAACCCCAACCCAAAGAGGCCCAGGAGGGCCGCAATCACAACATATAGTGCTCGGGGCAGGTGGGGCATGAAAACCTCAGTTCAGACCCCCGGAAAAGGGGCGTTCTAGGCCCATTTCCAGAGGGGGGGAAATGGCAAAAATTTTATTTGATTTAATCATTTGTTGATATATATTGAAGCTGTGACTTAAGACATTGGGACCGGTTCTTCGAGCCGGATTTGGGCGTCCGCGGCTTAATAATTGAGGAACTCAAGACGTGCTGTTCAGGCCTTCGTCACCCCCCCTCTTGGGCATCGACATCAGCACCTCATCGGTGAAGCTCATCGAGCTCGCCAAGCAGGGCGGGTCCTATAGGGTGGAGAGTTTCGCGGCGGAACCGATGCCGTCCAATGCTATCACCGACAAGGTGATCATGGACGTGGACGCCGCCGGCGACGCCGTGCGCAAGGCCGTAAAACACGCCAGCCCCAAGTCCAAGTACGCCGCCGTGGCCCTCTCCGGCCAGGTCATGACCAAGACCATCCAGATGCCCGCCAAGCTCTCCGACAAGGACCTGGGCGAGCAGATCGAGCTGCAGGCCGATCAATACATATCGCAGCCCATCGAGGAAGTGGCCTTCGACTACGAGATCGTGGGCCCCTCACAAAGCGACCCGGATCTCGTGGACGTGCTGCTGGTGGCCGCCCGCCGCGAGAGCGTGGACAAGCTCGTGAGCGTGCTGGACATCGCCGGCCTCACGGCGAAGCTGGTGGACGTGGAGGCCTTCGCCCTCGAGAACGCCTGCAAGCTGCTCACCTACCAGATGATGGACGAGGGCCTGGACCGCACCATCGCGCTGGTCGACTTCGGCGCCGCCACCACGTCCTTCAGCGTGCTGCACGACCGCAAGATCATCTACACCTACAACAGCGACTTCGGCGGCAAGCAGCTGACCGAGGAGATCATGCGCCACTACGGCCTCACCTTCGAGGAGGCCGGCAAGGCGAAGAAAGAAGGCGGCCTGCCCGGCAACTACAAGGTCGAGATCCTCGATCCCTTCACCGACGACATGGCGCAGACCGTGAACCGCTCGCTGCAGTTCTTCCTCTCCTCCACCAGCGAGTACACCCACCTCGACCAGATCATCGTGTGCGGTGGCTGCGCGGGCATCCCCGGCGCGGCCGAACGCATCAGCGAGAAGATGGGCACGCCGGCCGTGATCGGCAACCCGTTCGGGCAGATGAAGGTGTCCTCGCGCGCCAAGACCCAGCTGGTCCAGAGCGAGGCCTCGGCACTGTTGGTAGCCTGCGGGCTCGCGCTGCGGAGCTTCGACTGACATGGCGCGCATAAACCTACTTCCCTGGCGCGAAGAGCGGCGCAAGGCCCGCCAGACGCAGTTCAACATCCTGGCCGGCGTGGTCGCCGCCGCCGGCGCGTTCAGCGTGTTCCTCATGTACCTCTGGATGAACGAGGCGATCTCGATCCAGAACGAGCGCAACGCGTACATGACCGACCAGATCAAGCTCATGGACAGCAAGCTGGATGAGATCAAGGACCTGCAGGACACCAAGCAGAACCTGCTGGCCCGCATGCAGATCATCCAGCAGCTGCAGCAGAGCCGTCCGGTGGTGGTGCACCTGTTCGACCAGCTGGTGAAGACCCTGCCGCCGGGCGTGTACCTGAGCAGCGTCACCGAGAGCGGCGCCAACCTCACCATCGAGGGCAGCGCCGAATCCAGCGCGCGCATCTCCACCTACCTGCGCAACATCGACTCCTCCCCGTTCATGGGTGAGCCCAACCTCACGGTGGTGCAGAAGGATCCCGTCAAGAGTGGCGCGCAGAAGTTCACCATCACCGCCAAGGTCATCGACAAGGCGGCTCTGGCGCAGAAGGCGGCCGAGGCCGCAGCCGGCAAGGGAGGTGCGTGATGGCCCTCGACCTGAACGCCCTCAAGAACTTCGACATCAACCAGCTGCGCTCGCTGGACCCCAAGAACATGGGCAGCTGGCCGCTGCCCATCCGCATCCTGGTGCTCATCGGCATCTACGGCGGCGTGCTGATCGCCGGCTACTACTTCCTGATCTCCGACCAGGTCACCAACCGCGCCAAGCTGGTGGCCAGCGAAGCCTCGCTCAAGGCCCAGTTCGAGTCCAAGGCGCTGCAGGCCGCCAACCTCGACACCTACAAACAGCAGCTGGACGACATGCAGAAGTCCTTCGGCACCATGCTGCGCCAGTTGCCCGGCAAGACCGAGCTGCCCAGCATCCTGCAGGACATCTCGCAGGCCGCACAGGTGGACGGCCTCAAGCAGGACCTGTTCCGGCCCGGCAACGAGGCGACCCGCGATTTCTATGCCGAGAAACCCATCGACCTGCAGGTCGACGGCGGCTTCCACGACTTCGGCAAGTTCGTGAGCGACGTGGCGGCGCTGCCGCGCATCGTCACGCTGCACAACATCGTGATCAAGCCCGCCGCCGGAGCTGGCGGCAGCGACAACCTGACCATGACGCTCACCGCCAAGACCTACCGCTACATGGAAGACGACGAGCAGCAGGCAGCCAAGCCCAAGGCCAAGGCCGCCAAGAAGCCCGCCGGCAAGGACAAGGGGGGTGAAGGGTGACGCGCCGCTCCGCCAAGCTCGCCGCCGGCATCGCCGCGCTCGCGCTGCTCGCCGCCTGCGGCGACCGCATGGGCGACCTGCGCCAGTACACCAACGACGTGAAAGCCAAGAAGGGCGGCCGCATCGAGCCGATCCCGCAGATCAAGCCGTTCGAGGTGTTCACCTACGCGGACCAGGACGAGCGCTCGCCGTTCGTGCCGCAGGCCCAGGGCACCAACAAGTCGAACGTGAACAGCGGCACTTCGACCGCCGGACTGCACCCGGACTTCAACCGCAACCACGAGTACCTGGAGCAGTTCCCGCTGGACGGCCTGAAGATGGTGGGCACGCTCACCCTGAGCGGCAACCTGTACGCCCTGGTCAAGGACAGCGACAACATCCTGCACCGCGTCGGCCTCGGCAACTACATGGGCCAGAACTACGGCAAGGTCATCAGCATCACCGATTCCGGCATCAAGCTGCGGGAGATCGTCCCGGACGGCCAGGGCGGCTGGTCGGAACGCGTCACCGACGTGACGCTCAGCGACTGAGAGCGAGGTACACAGCCATGAACACCAAGACATATACCCTGCACACCGCGCTCCTGGCGGCCGCGCTGCTCGTCGCCGGCCCCGCCGTCGCGGCCGATGCCGGCCACAACCAGCTGCAGAGCATCAACGCCGCCAAGCTCGGAGGCGACCGCGTGCAGATCGCGCTGACGCTCTCCGGCGCGCCGGCTCAGGCGCCGCTCTCCTTCACCGTGAACCAGCCGGCGCGCATCGCGCTCGACCTGCCGGACACGCGCCTGTCCCTCAAGGACCGCAAGACCGACGTGCAGGCGGGCATGGTCAACAGCATCGTGACCGCCGAGGCCGGCGGCCGCTCGCGGGTGGTGATCAACCTCACCACCCTGGTGCCCTACACCGTCAAGACCGACGGCAACACGGTCTACGTGATCGTCGGTGCCAACGCCGCCGACACCGCCGTCGCCAGCGCCAACATCTCGAGCTTCGGCCCGCAGGCCACCGGCATGCCGGCCGCCGCGGCGCCCGAGAGCAAGCCGGCCGCGGTGGCAGCGGCTCCGGTCCCGGTCCCCACTCCGGCTGTCGCACCGAGTCAGGTTGCGCAGGCGCCTGCCAGCGCGCCCCAGCAGACGGTCGCCCCGGCCCGTGCCGCGGCGCCTTCGGGCGGCAACGTGATCGCCAACCTCGACTTCCGCCGCGGCAAGGACGGCAGTGGCGAGATCCTGGTGACGCTGCCCAACCCCGGCATCATCGGCAACGTGCACGACCAGAACGGCAACGTGGCGGTGGATTTCGCCGGCGCCAAGCTGCCCGAGGAACTGGTGCGGCGCATGGACGTGACCGACTTCGCGACGCCCGTACAGTTCGTGGATGCGCAGAACACGCCCACCGGCGCCCAGCTCGTGATCCACTCCACCGGCCGCTTCGAGAAGCTGGCCTACCAGAGCGACGATACCTTCTCGGTCGAGCTCAAGCCCCTGACCCAGGTGGCCCAGGCCCAGTTCGAGGCCAAGAAGCAGTACGGCGGCCAGAAGATCAGCCTTAACTTCCAGAGCATCGACGTGCGCGCGGTGCTGCAGATCCTGGCGGACGCCAGTGGCAAGAACATCGTGGTGTCTGACGCGGTGAACGGCAACATCACCCTGCGCCTGCAGGACGTGCCGTGGGACCAGGCGCTCGACATCATCATGCACACCAAGGGCCTCGCCACCCGCGAGTACGGCAACGTGCTCATGGTCGGCACGGCCAGCGAGATCTCGGCGCAGGAGCAGGCTGAAGCCAGCGCCCAGCAGAGCCTGGCCCAGGTGGAACCGCTGCAGTCGGCATTCATCCAGGTGAACTACGCCAAGGCCATCGACCTGCAGGCCTTGGTGAAGGGCAGCGGCGAGACCGGCATGCTCTCCAAGCGCGGCAGCGTCTCGGTGGACGCCCGTACCAACACCCTGCTGGTGCAGGACACGGCCGACAACATCAGCAACATCCGCGCGATGGTGGCCCGCCTCGACGTGGCCGTGAAGCAGGTGCTGATCGAGTCGCGCGTGGTCATCGCCAACAACGACTTCACCCGCGACCTGGGCGCGCGCCTGGGCTACAGCGGCTCGCGCACCACCAGCGGCAGCTTCATGACCACGTCCGGCAGCCTGACGGGTACCGACAGCCAGGTGGGCGCGTTCATCGACAGCAACAATGCGATCGCGAACGCCATCAACAACGGCACCAACCCGCCGGTGCCTGTGGGCTTCACGGTGCCGGGCATCGGTGACCGGCTCAACGTGAACCTGCCGAGCGCGCCGGCCGCCGGCTCCATCGCCTTCTCGGTGCTGCGCGGCGACTCGATCATCGACCTCGAGCTCTCGGCCCTGCAGGCCGAGGGCCAGGGCGAGGTGGTGTCCGCGCCGCGTGTGCTCACCGCCGACCAGAAGCTGGCCCACATCGAACAGGGCGTGCAGATCCCCTACCAGCAGGCTTCCGCGAGCGGTGCCACCACCACCTCGTTCAAGAACGCGGTGCTGAGCCTGGACGTGACGCCGCAGATCACGCCTGACTCGCGCATCAACATGGATCTCGAGGTCCACAAGGACAGCGTGGGCCAGAACGTGCAGAGCGCCACAGGCGGCAGCGTGCCCTCCATCGATACCCGCGACGTCAAGACCACGGTGCTGGTCAACAACGGCGACACCGTGGTGCTGGGCGGCATCTACGAGACCACCCAGAGCATCGCGGTCACCAAGGTGCCGCTCCTGGGCGACCTGCCGCTGCTCGGCTGGCTGTTCCGCAATACCCAGACCAAGAACGACAAGGACGAGCTGCTGATCTTCGTGACACCCAAGATACTGGACCAGTCGGCCACGGCCGCCATCGGTCAGTGAAAACGCGCCTGACCTGCGCGAGGGGATGAAGCCATGAGAACCGAAATGCACAAGACCATCATCAAGGGATTCGCCGGAGCGCTGCTCGCGGCGTCGCTCGCCTCCTGCGGCAGCGGGCTCGGCACCGTGAGCACTGGCGGCGGTACGACCAACAGCAGCGTCCAGCTGGGCAATGGCACCGGCTCTTCCTTCGTCTCGGGCACCCTGGCCCTGGGTTCCAGCAGCCTCTCCGCGGGCGGCGCCACCAGCGTCACCGCGACGCTGGTGGATTCCACTGGAACACTCTATAGCCAGCCCGTGGACGTGAGCTTCAACTCCCCCTGCGTAAGTTCAGGACTGGCGACCATCACGGATTCCACTGGTGCCGGTAGCGGTACCGTGACCGCCAGCGCTGGCACAGCCATCGCCACCTATACCGCCAAGGGTTGCAGCGGTTCCGATACCATCACCGCCACCGCCACGGTAAATAACATCAAGCTCACCGCCACCGCCACGGTCACCGTGGCCGCCGCAGCGTTAGGTTCTATTCAATTCGTTTCTGCCACCCCCACCGTGATCACTCTCAAGGGCATGGGCGGCGCCGGACTGCAGGAGACATCCACCGTCATCTTCGCAGTGAAGGATTCGGTAGGCGGCGCGGTATCGGGAGCTACGGTCGACTTCTCGCTTAACACCAATGTGGGTGGCGTGGCGCTCTCCGCCAGCAGCGCAGTCAGCGACGCCAACGGCAACGTGCAGACCATCGTGCAGGCTGGTACCTTCGCCGGCCCCGTGATCGTGACCGCTACCACAGTGAAGTCAGGCACCACCATCTCCACTCAGTCGTCCCAACTCACCATCAACAGCGGCATCCCCTCGCAGGACCATTTCTCCCTGTCGGTGCCGCATTTCAATGTGGATGGCGGTGATTTCGATGGGACTGAGAACAAGATAACGGTGCGGCTCGCCGACCGATTCGGCAATCCCGTCCCGGATGGCACACCCATCAGCTTCATCAGTAACGGACCCGCCGGAGGCGGCTCCGTGCAGGGCTCTTGCATTACCGCCAGTGGCACCTGCAACGTAACATGGACAAGCCAGAATCCTCGTCCTGCAACTACCGCCGTTTCACATGTAGGCTTCGCCTATATATTGGCCTATGCCATCGGTGAGGAAAGCTTCACCGACAATAACGCAAACGGCGTCTACGACAGCGGTGATGCACTCAGTGACATCGGCGAAATCTTCGCTAACTCCAGCGAGACAATCTCCGGCGACACCGTCCACGATTCAGGTGAGATGTTTTTCGATTACGACAGCGATAACACTTATTCGATCAAAGATGGAAAATGGGAAGGCGTGAACTGCCAAGGTGGTTCCTCGCTGTGTGGCACTGCAAAATCCCTTGCTGTCGGCACGTATGTCTGCTTCGTGATGTCCACCTCGGAACCCTCCCCCCCCGTGCTCCCCGCGAGCATTCCTGCCACAGGTGGTTTCGTCACCATCGATATCACTGACCTCAATGGCAATGTGATGGCCGCGGGGACCACCATAGAGTTGGTCGAGAATAACGTCACCGATGCGACTCTGACCATGACACCGACCACTGATGGCACGACCTATACGGTTCCTAATACGTCTTGCGCTGCCTCTGCTCTAAGCCCGATTACTACTTTTACCATCACTTTGACCCCGACTGGTCCGGCTCCTTCTGGCAGCTTCCAGCTCAAGATCACCAGTCCAGGCAATGGAAACGCTGAAGGCTCGGGTACAGTAACCACAACGTCTGCGATACCGATCACGTAATCTTTCGCTTACGGCATTGACGTCTAGGAAGGTATTCCTCATCGGCCCCATGGGGGCCGGCAAGACGGCGGTCGGCCGGGAGCTGGCACGGCTCCTCGGCCTCGAGTTCCTGGACGCGGACCATGAGATCGAGCGCCGCACCGGCGCGGATATCGCGCTGATCTTCGAGAAGGAAGGCGAAGCGGGCTTCCGCCGCCGCGAGCGCGAGATAATCGAAGAACTCACCCAGCGGGACAAGGTGGTGCTCGCCACCGGCGGTGGCGCGGTGCTGGATCCGGCCAACCGGGAGGTCCTGAAGACCCGCGGCTTCGTCATCTACCTGAAAGCTTCCGTGGACGCCCAGGCGGCCCGCACCGGCCAGAGCCGCAACCGGCCGCTGCTCGAGACCCAGGACCGCGAAGCCCGCCTGAAAGCACTCTTCGAGATACGGGCGCCCCTCTACGAAAGCCTCGCGGAATTCACCGTCGAGACCGACAGCGGCCAGGTGAAGCAGATAAGCCAGCGTATAATCACCGAGCTGGAACGGCGTGGGGTCGCTTCCGGCTGAGAACACCGGTTCCAATGAAAACCCTCTTAGTTCAACTAGCCAAGCGCAGCTACCCGATCCACATCGGCGGCGGCCTCCTCGCCCAAGGCATGCTCATCCGCGAGCGCTTGCAGAAGGAACGCCTGTGCATCGTCACCGACGATCGGGTGGCGCCGCTGTACCTGGAAAAACTCAAGGCCGCCCTGAAGCCCCTGGTTGTCGAAAGCGTGACGCTGCCCCACGGCGAGGAGAACAAGGACTGGGAGACCCTGGACCTCGTCTTCACCGCCCTGCTCAAGAGCGGCTATGGGCGCGACAGCGCGCTCATCGCCCTGGGCGGCGGCGTGGTGGGAGACCTAACGGGCTTCGCCGCCGCCTGCTACCAGCGCGGCATCCCTTACGTGCAGGTCCCTACCAGCCTCCTGGCCCAGGTGGATTCCTCCGTGGGCGGCAAGACCGCCATCAACCATCGCTACGGCAAGAACATGGTCGGCGCCTTCCACCAGCCGCTGGTGGTAGTGGCGGATACACGCACGCTGGAGACGCTGGAGCCGAGGCAGCTCAGTGCGGGCCTGGCGGAAGTGATCAAGTACGGCCTCATCAAGGACAGCCGCTTCTTCGAGTGGCTGGAAGCGAACATCCAGGCGCTGATGGCGCGGGACGAGGAAGCGCTGGACCACGCGGTGGTGCGCTCCTGCGAGATCAAGTCCGCCATCGTGGCGGCGGACGAGCGCGAGCAAGGCGAACGTGCGTTGCTCAACCTGGGCCACACCTTCGGCCACGCCATCGAGACGGCGCTGGGCCACGGCGAGTGGCTGCATGGCGAGGCAGTGGCGGTGGGCCTCACCATGGCCGCCGCCCTCTCGGTGCGCCAGGGCCACTTCAAGCAGACCGAATACCGGCGCCTCTGCCGCCTGCTGGAGCGGGCCGGCCTGCCCATCGTGCCGCCGGACAACCTCTCCCCCGATGAGATGCGCAAGCACATGAGCCGGGACAAGAAGGTGGTGGCCGGCCAGCTGCGCCTGGTGCTGCCCAAGAGCATCGGCCAGGCGGTGGTGACCACCGAGTTCGACGACGCCGCACTCGAAGCCACGCTCGAGAACGAGCCCGTTTAATCTATGGGCGGCACGGCTAGATTAGCTGCCTACGCCGCCCATTCAGAACAGTCCCGCGGCCGCCGCTACCCCGAACCCTCCCCCACCTACCGCAACGAGTTCGACCGGGACCGGGACCGGATCATCCACTCCACCGCCTTCCGGCGGCTCATGTACAAGACCCAGGTGTTCGTCTACGACGAGGGCGACCACTACCGCACCCGTCTCACCCATTCCCTTGAAGTGGCCCAGGTGGCCCGCAGCGTGGCCCGGGTGCTGTCTTTAAGCGAACCCCTCACGGAGGCCATCGCCCTCGCCCATGACCTGGGCCACACACCCTTCGGCCACGCGGGCCAAGAAGCCCTGAACGCTGTCATGGCGCCCTTTGGGGGCTTCGAGCACAACCTCCAGTCCCTGCGGGTGGTGGACCTCCTGGAGGAGCGCTACGCGGATTTTCCGGGCCTGAACCTTACCTTCGAAGCGCGGGAAGGCATCCTCAAGCACTGCTCCCTCAAGAACGCCCGGGAACTGGGGGATGTAGGACAACGATTCATCGAGCGCACCCAACCCTCCCTGGAAGCCCAGCTCGTAGACGTGGCTGATCTCATCGCCTACAACAACCACGACGTAGACGACGGCTTGCGCTCCGGGCTCATCACCCTGGATGAGCTGCGGGGCATCTCCCTGTTCCATGAGCACTCGGGCACGGTGCTCAAGGCTCACCCGGACTTGCCCTTGCGCCGCCTCATCCACGAGACCGTGCGGCGGATGATGAACGCGCTCATCACGGACCTGATCGCCGAGAGCCGGCGGCGCATCGCCGACGCCGCACCGGGCAGCATCGATGACGTGCGGACCGCGGGGAAGGTGCTCATCGGCTTCAGCCCGGACATGGAGCAGCGCAGCACCGAGCTGCACCGCTTCCTGCGCAAGTGCCTCTACGAGCATGCGCGGGTTAAGGAGATGACAGACAGTGCTGCCCGCATGGTGCAGGGGCTGTTCAAAGCTTACTTCGAGGACATCTCCTGCATGCCGGCGGAGTTCACGGCGCGAGCGGAGCAGGAAGAGAAAGGGAAAGGCCCCTCAGGGCGGGCCCGGATCGTGGCGGACTATATTGCGGGGATGACGGATAGATTCGCGACTAGGGAGTACCAGCGGCACCTGGCTGCCCAGGATTAGCCCCGAAGCGTGCGTGATAAAATCATGCACCCAAAACAAGGTCTTTCCATGCCCTCCACCAACCCTGTCCCCCGCCGCGAGCGGCTGATCGTCGCCCTGGACGTGCCGGACGCGAAGAGCGCCCGCGAGTTCGTGACCCAGCTCGGCGATTCCGCGGTGTTCTACAAGATCGGCCTCGAGCTCTTCATGGCCGGCGGCTACTTCGAGCTCTTGGACTGGCTCATCAAGCAGGACAAGCGGGTGTTCGTGGATCTCAAGTTCTTCGACATCCCGGCCACGGTGCAGGCGGCGGTGAAGCAGCTCTCCGGCATGGGCGCCACCTTCTGCACGGTGCACGGCAACCAGTCCATCATGGAGGCCGCCGCCGAGGTGAAGGGCAAGCTCAAGGTGCTGGCGGTGACGGTGCTGACGAGCCTGGACCGGGGCGACCTGGACGACCTGGGCTTCCAGTGCGACGTGGAGAAGCTGGTGCTCTCCCGCGCCAAGCGCGCGCTGGAGGCGGGCTGCGACGGCGTGGTGTCCTCGGGCCTGGAGGCCTCGAGGCTGCGGGAGTTCATCGACCATCGCCTCCTGGTGGTGACACCGGGCATCCGCCCGGTGGAGAACCGGCCGGACGACGACCAGAAGCGCGCGGTGACGGTGGAGATGGCGTTCCAGAACGGCGCCGACTACATCGTGGTGGGCCGGCCCATCCGCAAGGCGGCGGATCCGCGCGCCGCGGCGGAAGCGATCCAGGAAAGCATCGCGAAGATATTCCCGGCTTCCAAGTGACGGCGCCCGTCCTCAAGAACGACCTTCTCCTTCGCGCGCTGCTGCGCGAGAAGACCCCGCGCACGCCGCTCTGGATCATGCGCCAGGCGGGGCGTTACCTGCCGGAATACCGCGAGACGCGCGCCCGGGCCGGCAGCTTCATCAAGCTCATGAGCACGCCGGAACTGGCCTGCGAGGTCACGCTGCAGCCCTTGAACCGCTTCCCGCTGGACGCGGCCATCCTGTTCTCGGACATCCTGACCATCCCCGCGGCCATGGGCCTGGGGCTGCACTTCGTGGAGGGCGAGGGCCCTGCTTTCGAGCATCCGGTGCGGGACGCGGCGGCAGTGGCCAAGCTCGGCGTGCCGGACCCGGAGACGGAGCTGCGCTACGTGATGGATGCGGTGCGCCTCATCCGCAAGGACCTGGGCGGCCGCGTGCCGCTCATCGGGTTCGCCGGCAGCCCCTGGACGCTCGCCACCTACATGGTGGAAGGCGGCTCCAGCAAGGACTTTAGCCGCATCAAGCAGATGATGTACCGGGACCCGCGCACGCTGCAGAAGCTCTTGGAGTTGCTCACTCGCGCAGTGACCCAATATCTGAATGCCCAGGTGGCCGCCGGTGCCCAGGCGCTGATGATCTTCGACACCTGGGGCGGCACGCTCACGCCTCCCGCCTATCGCGAGTTTTCGCTGCAGTACATGAGCGCGATCGTGCAGGGCCTCAAGCGTGAGAACGAGGGCCGGCGCGTGCCGGTGACGCTCTTCACCAAGGGCGGCGGACCCTGGCTCGAACACATGGCCGAGAGCGGCTGCGATGCCTTAGGTATCGACTGGACGCAGGATCTCGCCGACGCGCGCCGCCGCGTGGGAGACAAGGTGGCGCTGCAGGGCAACCTGGAGCCTTCAGCCCTCTACGCGCAGCCCGAGACGGTGCGGGACCTGGTGTGGAAGACCCTGGCGGCCTTCGGCCACCATGAAGGGCATGTCTTCAACCTGGGGCATGGGATACATGCGGACACGCCGCCGGAGAGCGTGGCGGCACTGGTTAAAGCGGTACATGACCTGAGTCCTGCTTATCATAAATAAATGCAGCGCAGTCCCCCGCTGCCAGTTCAACCATCCCTGTGCGCCTCCCAGCCCCGCCTTCCCTGGCGGGTCGCTCGTCGCATGCGACGAGCCCTGCCCATCACAAGTAAAAGCGGCTGCGCCTGCCACAACAGCGTCGGGTCGCGAAAGAAAGAAAGGGCGCCTCAAGGCGCCCTTTCGATTTCCAGAGGCGTATTCCCTATTTTGCGGGAGCCGCTTCCGGCTGGGGTTCCGGCGGCATCGCGATGACCGGATGCGCCGCATCGTAAGCCTTGATGTCCGGCGTATCGATGTTCTCGGCCTTCCACACCATGGCCCGGTGGATGCGGTTGTAGCCGCTCGGGTGGTCATAGAACAGGATCTCTTCCCACTTGCCCGGCTCCATCTTGCGGTACTCCGAGAGATGGATGGCCGCCTGGGCGAAGCCGTCAGGCTGCCGCGCCGCGTTCAGGCCGAAGGCATCCGCCTCCGCCTCCTGGGTGCGCGTGAGGGTGTTATTGATCGGCGTCAGCACGAACATGAAGACCGTGAACAGCGCGCCAAGCAGCGGCAGGCCGGCCACGTCACCCACGTCGCGGATGCCCCAGTTGGCGCCCCAGCGCGCGCGCACCTTGTCGAAGGCCCACTTCACGAAGGCGAAGCCGATGACGATCAATATGCTGAACTCGAAGATGCCGTGGAACACATGGTGCAGCACGTAGTGGCCCATCTCGTGGCCCAGCACCGCCTTGATCTCCCCTGGTGAGGCGCGGTTCATGAGGTTGTCGTTCATGCTGATCTGGGTGGTGCCGCCGATGCCGCTGACATGGGCGCTCATGCGCTTGGTCTGCTTGGAGGCGTCGAACTCGTACACATCCTTGGCCGGGATGCCGTTGGCGCGGGCCAGGGAGAGGATGTCCTGCTTGAGGGGGCTGTCCGCGAGCGGGTAGAACTTGTTGAAGGCAGGCTCGAGGTAAGTCGGGCCGATGGCCACGCTGAACACGATGAACACCACGCCCACCACGGCACCCCAGATCCACCAGGTACGGGTGAACTTGCGGATCACCGCATACACGATGGGGATGGCGATGATGCCGAAGATGAGCCCGATGACGAGCCCGGTGAGCTCGTCGCCGAGGAAGCCGCCCAGGGCCTGGTTGGACATGCCGTACTGATGCTCGCGGAACCAGCCCTCGTAGATGACCCAGGGCAGGGTGAAGAGGGAACTCAGTACGATGTAGAACGCGGCGTACCAGAACGTGACCGGCCACTTGAAGCCGGCGGCGGAGCCCGGCAGGCGGAACATGGCAGCGCGGATGTTGCTGAAGCAGAGCATGACCAGGGCGGCCGGCAAGATGCAAAGCAGGAACACGCCCTGCATGAAGGCATAGATGTACTGGAGCCAACCGGCGTCAGAGAGGTACTGACCCAGGTCGCGCATCCTGGCCGAGAGCCGGGTGCCCAGGAACAGCCAGGCCACCGCGATGCCCACCACGAAGTCCCACAGGATCAGCCAGTAGCCGCCCTCGAAGTAGGCGTCGGATTTCTTGCGCGCCTCGGGGGACAGGGTGTCCAGCCACTCGCGGGTGGCCTTGTCGGCGTCGAACTGCTTCGCCTGCGGCACGGCAGCAGGAGCCGCTGCGGCCGTTGCAGCCATCGCGGGCTTGGCCGGAGCTTGCGGCGCTGCGGATGCGTTAGCGAAATAGAGCGCCGCGATGGCGGCCAGTAACAAGGACGTCAGGCGTTTCATGCTTCCCATCCCCATGGTGTTGCGTCCGACGAGTATATAAGACCGGGTGACCCGGACAGCCCAAGTGTCGGATAATCTTGGACTCGCATCCGGCGTCTAAGGTTCCTGATCCTGAAGGGGGATGAGAAGGACCATGCCATCCAAGCCTCGCCTCTTGCTGCTCAGCAGTTCCCGCACCCCAGGCGCGGGTTTCCTGGAGCACGCCCGCCCGCACATCCGCGCCTTCCTCGGCGAAGGCGTGCGCTCGGTGCTGTTCATCCCCTATGCCGCCGTGAGCAGGAGCCACGACGAGATGGCAGCAGTGGTGGCACCGGTGTTCGCGGAGCTCGGTTACAGCGTCACCAGCCTGCACAGCGCGGCGAACCCGGTGGCGGCGGTGCGCGCGGCCGAGGCGGTGGCAGTGTCCGGCGGCAACACCTTCCGCCTGCTGCAGCTCATCCAGTCCCAGGGGCTGCTGCAGCCGCTGCGGGAACGGGCCCAGGAAGGCATGCCTTATATAGGCTGGAGCGCCGGCAGCAACCTCGCCTGCCCCACCATCCGCACGACCAACGACATGCCCATCGTCTGGCCCTCCTCCTACGAGGCGCTGGGGCTCATCCCCTTCCAGATCAACCCGCACTACACCGAGCACCTGCCGCCCGAGCACCAGGGCGAGACGCGGGACGACCGGCTGCGGGAGTTCATGCGGCTCAACCCCGGCGTGCCGGTCTTGGGCCTGCGGGACGGTAGCGTCCTCAAGTTGGAGGCGGACCGGCTGGAGCTCCTGGGCACGCAGAGCACCAAGCTGTTCCTGGACGGCCAGAGCCGCGAGCTCGACCCGCAGGAATCGCTGCAGTTCCTGCTCTACGGCAACCCCGCCTGAGGGACGCTTATATATAATGGCCATGGTCGCAGCTGCGGCCGAAACCACTCAAAATTCAGGAGCCTCTTCCATGGGTCAAGGTGACAAGAAGACGCGCAAGGGCAAGATCTGGCGCGGCAGCTACGGCAACACCCGCAAGCACAAGCCGGTGAAGAAGAAGCCCGCCCCGGGGCTCGCCAAGGGCAAGAAGAAGTAACGCCGAGGAGCCGCACCATGCAGCCGCGCCACATCGTGATTGTCCTGGGACTCGCCGGCCTCGCCGCCTGCAGCACCGCCCCCATCGCGCCGGGACAGACCATGCCCCAGCGTGCGGCGGATGCCACGGTGCTGCCGGATGGGCTGGCCTACAAGGTACTGCGCAAAGGCGAAGGCACGGTGCATCCGAAGCTCAGCGACACGGTGACCGCCAACTACAGCCTGTGGTATCCGGACGGCAGGATGATCGAGAGCAGCTGCAAGCCGGACAAGACCTGCGAGCCCGCCACCTTCCCCTTGGACAAGCTCATCCCGGGCTGGCAGGAGGCGATTCCGCTCATGACTACCGGCGAGACCATGGACCTGTGGCTGACGGCTGACCTGGCCTACGGCGATCCGCCGCGCAAGCCGAATCGTCCCGTGGGCCCGCTGGTGTTCCAGATCCAGCTCATCGACATCGGCCGTCCGCTGCCACCGCCGGAACCGGAGACGAAGTGATGATGAAGCGTGCCGCCCTGCCGCTGCTGCTCGCCACCCTCGCCGGCTGCACCTGGGTCACGCCCTCGCCCGAGGCGATGCAGGCGGACATCAAGGTGCTGGACAAGACGGGCGTCGAGCGCTGCCAGAAGCTCGCCATGAACCAGCTAACGGTGGCCCACAAGCTCGGCACGCTCGAGCGCATGCCGGGGGACGTGGAGCATGACCTGCGCGTGATGGCGATGAACCAGGCAGCCGTGGTGGGTGCCGACGCGGTGGCACCGCTCTCCGAGATCATCGACGGCAGCCAGCTCTGGGGGATATTCCGCTGCGAGGGCACGGCGCCCGCCGCGGCCACGGCCGCCGCTCCGGCCGCTGCCAGCGGCATCAAGACGCTTCCCTATACTCCGCCTCGTTAAGAACCCATGAGCGCCGCCTTCAGCGGCGCCAGTTCTTTCTCGTATAGCTTCCAGCGTCCCACCGAGTTCGCGTAGATAGGCTTGCGCACCTGCGCGAGGCTAGCGGTGCGCACTGCACGCGAGGACTCATGGAAGCGCAGGCAGGCTTCGTCCCAAGGCAGGCCGAGGTGCGCCACCAGGCGCCGCGCCTGCCCTTCCACATCCGCCACCAGTTCCTCGTACCTGAGTTCCAGCATCCGGCCTGGCAGCGCCGTCTGCCAGTGATGCATCAGTTCCTGATACATGCGGTGGAAGCGGCCGAGCTCCATCTGCTCGTAGGCGAAGGGATGGCCGGTGGTGAAGAGCTTGGTGTAGCAGGAGAGGCAGGTGTCCAGCGGCTCGCGGGAGCAGTGGACGATGCGCGCCTCGGGGTATAGCAGGCTCACCAAGCCCACGAACACCATGTTGCCCGGCAGCTTGTTGGTGACCCGCGCCGCTCCCGGCGCCACCGCATCGAGATAACGGCCGTAGCGGGCCGCCGCCCGCGCGAATGCCGCCGCGTCCTGGCCCGCGAGCGCCTCCGGCAGGCCGTAATCCCCGGCGTCCGGCGGCAACTCCTCTCGCAGCGAATTGCGCAGCGCATGGGTCTCGCCGGCGCCCCGCACCTCGGAGTGGCTCGCCAGGATCTGCTCCACCAAGGTGGTGCCGGAGCGCGGCATGCCGACGATGAACACCGGCCGCGTGTCCGCGGTGGCTAGCCGGTGGCTGGCGATGAAATCCGCGTCGAACACCCGGGCGAAGTCCTTGAAGAAGCGCGCCTGGCGCGCCTCGTCGTAGTTGAGGGTGGCACGTTTCAGCCGGTTGCCCTGCTGGAAGTGGCCGAAGGCCCGCGCGTAGTCCTTCTGTCCTTCGAAAGCCCGGCCCAGGGCGAACTGCAGGGCGATCTCGTCCGCCGGGGGCAGCGTGCCGGACCGATCCGCGAGCCGCATCAGGCTTGCCCAAGTGGCGTCGTCCGGTGCGATCCGCGCCACGTCCAGGAGGTTGTGGTACGCGCCGGCGTAGTCGGGCTTGAGCTCCAGCGCGCGCCGGTAGTGGCGCTCGGCGCCGGCCAGGTCTCCCACCATGCCGAGCAGGTTGCCCAGACTGTTCTCAGCAGGCGGATAGCCGGGTGCGAGCTCCAGCGCCCGCTCGTGGCAGCGGCGCGCCGCTTCCACCTCGCCCGCCTCCCGAAGCGCCGAGGCCACGCCCAGCAGGCGGTCGACGTCATTGCCGGCTGCTCCTGCAGCCTCGCCATACGCCTCGCGCGCTTCGGGCAGGCGCGCGAGTTGGATGAGCGAGTGCGCGCGGTTGAACCAGGCATCGAAGTTCGCGGGATCCAGAGCCAGGGCTGCGTCGAACTCCGCTAGCGCTCGCGGGTGGTCACCCTGTCCCGCGTACAGGAGACCGAGGCTGATATGCCCGCCGAGATAGCCCGGATTGAGCGCCAGCGCCTCGCGGTAAAGCCGCTCCGCGGCGGCTGAATCGCCGAGTCGCTGCAGCACGCCCGCGA
The DNA here is from genome assembly GCA_036383255.1 of Gammaproteobacteria bacterium. Classification (NCBI taxonomy): domain Bacteria; kingdom Pseudomonadati; phylum Pseudomonadota; class Gammaproteobacteria; species Gammaproteobacteria bacterium. Next base: position 105,131 of record DASVOS010000004.1, read on the forward strand.
GGTTGCCGCGGTAGAGGTGGCTTCCCGGCGCGAGCGTGAGCGCCGCGCGCAGCAGTGGCAGCGCGTCTTCGCTGCGGCCGCGCTGGTGCAGCAGCAGACCCAGGAAATGAGTGGCATCCGGGTGCTGCGGCATCTCCGCCAGCAGCGCGCGGTATTCCTGTTCCGCCGCATCCAGGTCGCCGCGCTGGTGGGCCGCCACGCCGCGCTGCAGGCGCGGGTCCGGCACTTCAGGCCTCATAGCCGAAGGCCTCGATGTGGGGCCTGAGCTTCTCCAGGTGCGGGGCGAGCCAGGGCGTATAGCGGCGCCAACGGTCGCGTGCTTCCTGGTAGACCGGCCGGCTCACCTGGTTGTAGCTGGGCGTCGGGATGCGGCCGCGCTTGAGCGCATGCTCGGTGTGCTCCAGCACCTTGGACGACCAGGGCACCATCAGGAACTCCAGCAGCCGCTGCAGCTGCGCCTTCGGGTCGGCGATGAGGTCCTCGTAGCGCAGCACCCGGTACTGCATCGGCAGCTTGCGCAGGTAGAGCTGCCAGAGCTCCATCACGCCGCAGTAGAGCGCCACCGCGTCCGCGAGCGCGGTGAAGTGCACGGTGCCGCTGTTGATCTCGAAGTGGTTCATGAAGCAGGACAGCACCACGTCGCAGGGGTGGCGCGCCACGAACACCACCGGCGCACCGGGGTACACCTGCTGGATGAGGCCGAGGTGCGCGGTGGCGAACGGCGACTTGTCGATGAGGCCGCGGATGCCGTCCCAGCCGGCGCCGCGGCAGACCCGCTGGTGCACCGCGCGCAGCTCGGCGCAGCGCTCCGGCGTGAGCCGTCCCAGGTCCTCGGCGTAGGCGAGGCCGAAGCCGAGGTAGGCATCCAGCATGGCCTGTACGCCGGGCTGCTCCTCCAGCACCGTGAGTTCGGGATGGGCCCCCAGCATGGTGTCCAGGAGCGTGGTGCCGGAGCGCGGGAAACCCAGGAGGAACGCCGGCATCGGCTTCTGCGGCGCGCCCGAGGGCAGCAGCCGGTCGCCGTTGTAGAAATGGGTGAGGGATTCGAGCTGGCGCGGGTAGACCTGCGCCAGGGCCGGCGGAGGCGCCGCCAGCGCCAGGGCCTGCGCGTTGGCGGACTCGAAGTGGCGCATCGCGGCTTCCGGCTCGTCCAGCGCGTCGGCGCACCAGCCGAGCTCGAACTCCACGTCACGCCGGAACTCCGGGATCAGCGCGGGCTCCGCCTGCAGGGCCTTCAGCGTCTCGCGCGCCGGAGCGGCGTCGCCATCACGGCGCCGCACCCGCGCCGAGACAAGGCGCAGCTGGGCGTTGGCGGGCCAGCGTGCGAGCCCGGTCTCGAGGGTGCGTCGCGTGTCCTCGATCCGGTTGCTCTGCTCGTAGACCAGTGCCAGGTTCGCGTAGGTCTCCACCTCATGGTCGTCCGCCTCCAGCGCGCGTTCCAGCTCCCGCGCCGCCTCGGCGTAGCGTCCCTGCTGCATGTACACCGCGCCGGAGGCACCCCGCAACGCCGGGTCGCCCGGCATCGCCGTCAGGGCCGCGTCCAGGAACTCGCGCGCCTCGCGGGCGCGCTTGAGGGTCATGAGCGCCTTGCCGAGCAACGCCGCCACCTGCGGCTGGTTGCCGTCGAGGCGGAGGCTGGCGCGCAGGGGCGCCACCGCCTCGCGGCTGCGGCCCAGGCGCAGCAACAGGCTGCCATGGGCGAGGTGGATGGCCGGGTGCTGCACCCCGGTGGCGAGAGCCTGCTGCACCAGGCCTAAGGCCTCCTCCAGGGCGCCAGCCTCGGCCCGGATCAGGGCCAGCATGTGCAGGGCATGGGGGTGCTGCGGCATCGCCGCGAGCACCTCGCGGCAGCGTTCTTCCGCCGCGCTGAGATGCCCCCCCGTGAACAGGCCGATGGCCTGCTCGAAGAGCGCTTCGCTGGGCGCCGGCGAGGGGGGCTGTTGCATCGGGCCGACTCAGACGGGATTTCGTGGCAAGCGGTGCGTCACATTATTACCCAGTTAAATCAAAGGGTTATTCTACAACCGGTGAATCACCGCGTTCGCCGCAAAGTGCAGATTTGTCCCCAAGCAACAATGTATATGCAGCCGTTTGGTCTAGTATAAGGGCCAGCAGCTGTGACCAATTTTGTTACATGGGGTTCTTATCGCTGCGTCCTGGCGTCACCTCCGGCCTTGCGGCCGCCAGTTGAGGCCCGGCATCCACAAATCTGCGTCCGTGAGGAGAATCATAATGTCGAAGCAGAATCTCGTCAGCAAAGCAGTCCGATTCGCACTGGTCTGCGGCGCCGCCTCCGGCTTCGCCGGCAAGGCCTTCGCCGCCGACGATACCGCCGCCACCACCACTGCCGCCACCGATACCAGCACGGCGCAGCTCGGCAAGATCGAGGTGACCGGCACCAAGATCAAGCGCACTGACGTCGAGCAGGCGCAGCCGGTGAACATCATCACCCAGCAGCAGATCAAGGCCACCGGCATCACCACCATCGGCCAGCTGATCCAGAAGCTGCCCTCGAGCGGCGCCGCGCTGAACACCCTGGCGAACTTCGGCGGCAACTTCCAGTTCACGGGCGGCGGCGAGAGCAACGTCGACCTGCGCAACCTCGGCGCCAGCCGCGTGCTGGTGCTGGTCAACGGCAAGCGCTGGGCCACTTCCCTGGTGGGTACCGTGGACCTCAACACCGTGCCGACCTCGATCATCGACCACGTGGAAGTGCTGCAGGACGGCGCCTCCGCGATCTACGGCTCCGACGCCATCGCCGGCGTGGTCAACATCGTGACCGTCAAGGACTACAACTCCCGCGAGGCCAACGCCTACCTCGGCATCTACAACGGCGATGGCCACTACGATGGCCGCACCCAGTCCTACGACTTCACCATGGGCGGCAGCAACGACAAGAGCGGCCTGGTGTTCAACGTGTCCTACACGAACCAGGAAGCGATCCCCTCCGCGCACCGCAACATCTCCAAGGAGCCGGTGATCGGCGCGGGCGCCGCGTCCGGCAGCTCCGCCATCCCGAACGGCCGCTTCGTGATCGTCGCGCCGGGCACCAGCACCGGCAGCGATCCGGGCAACGTGGTGGACCCGACCACCGGCCTCACCCAGGCGCAGTGCCCGACCACCAACCTCAATGCCCCCAGCCAAGCGCCGAACTACCAGCCGCTCTGCGACCTGACGCTGATCCACGGCGTCTCGGGCAAGCCTTCCGTGAGCGACTTCCGCCCGTTCATCAGCGGCGGCCCGAACAGCGACCGCTTCAACTACGCGCCCTACAACTTCGTGCTGACGCCGGAAGAGCGCTACAGCACCTACTTCCAGGGCTACACCGACCTCGCGGACAACCTGACCTTCAAGGCTGACATGATGTACAGCCACCGCGACTCGCGCCAGCAAGCCGCGCCGGAGCCGCTGTTCTTCGCCTCGAGCTCGATCAACATCGACATCCCGGCGAACCAAGCCTACAACCCGTTCGGCTTCGACCTGGACACCAGCAGCAACCTGGGCCTGCTGGGCCGCCGCATGCTGGAGACGGGCAACCGCCTCTACCACGAGAAGGGCGACATGTTCCGCTTCAGCGGCGGGTTCAACGGCTACTTCAACATGATTGGCGGCGAATGGGACTGGGACGCCGGCTACATCTTCTCGAAGGAATCGGAGATCGACACCAACGCCGGCCACTTCGACGTGAGCCACCTGCGCGTGGCGCTGGGTGACCCGGCGACCTGCGCCTCCACCATCGGCTGCGTGCCCCTGAACCTGTTCGGCGGCGCCGCGGGCATCACCCAGTCCATGCTGGACTACGTGAGCTACACCACGCAGAACCAGTTCGAGAACAATGAGCGCATCTACAACGCGGACATCAGCAACGGCAGCCTGTTCGAGATGCCGGGCGGTTCCGCGGGCCTGGCGATCGGCGCGGAGAGCCTCGAGCATGACGGCTTCTTCAATCCGGACTCGGTGGCGCAGAACGGCTACGACAGCTTCAACCCCGGCCGGCCGGTGGCGGCCACCGCGGGCCGCACCAGCGAGCGCTCGCTGTACGCGGAGCTGGACCTGCCGCTGGTGGGCGACGTGAGCGGCATCAAGCTGCTGGACCTGGACCTGGCCGGCCGTCACACCAACTACGACACCTTCGGCAGCAACAACACCTACCGCTGGGGCCTCAAGTACCAGCCGAACGGTGACTGGCTGATCCGCACCAGCTGGTCGCAGGGCTTCCGCGCGCCGAGCATCAACGACCTGTTCTCCGGCAACACCAACCTGTCGGCCAACATCACCGACCCCTGCAGCGGGCCGGTGTCGGGCCGTCCGGCGAGCTGTGCCGGCGTGCCGGCCAGCTACGTGCAGCCGAACGCGCAGATCAACACCCTGGAAGGCGGCAACCCGAACCTGCAGCCGGAGACCTCGGTCTCCCGCACCCTCGGGTTCGTGTACAGCCCCGAGGGCCTGACCGGGTTCAACCTGTCGATGGACTACTACAAGATCGACGTGAACGACACCATCAACCCGATCAGCGGCCAGGCGATCTTCGACGGCTGCTACTTCGGCGGCGACCCGTCGCTCTGCAGCCGCATCACCCGCACGCCCTTCGGCACGGTGAAGACGGTGCAGGACTCGGTCACCAACGTGGGCACCACCTCCACCTCGGGCATCGACGTGGCGGTGAACTACGCGTTCCCGAGCACCGGCATCGGCGACTTCAAGCTGAGCGTCGACGAGACCCACATCAAGTCCTACGACCTGAATGGTCTCGAGCTGGCGGGCTTCGAGCGCGGCGGCACGGTGTTCCCCTTCGGCATCCCGAAGGACAAGCTGCGTGCCAGCCTGGACTGGAGCGCCGGTGCCTGGAGTGCCCAGTACGGCCTGCGGGTGATCGGCCACATGACCGAGGTCCCGACCAACAACCACATCGGCACCACCGTGTACCACGACGTGCAGGTGGCCTATGGGGTGGACTCGATCGGCACCACCTTCACCTTCGGCGTGCGCAACCTGTGGGCGAAGGAGCCGCCGCTGTCGACGGTGCAGGAACTCAACAGCTTCGACCCGACGCTGTACGACGTGCCGGGCCGCTTCCTGTACGCTCGCGTGGGCGTGAAGTTCTAAGCTTCGGACAACAAAGAGTAGTGGGGTAGCTTGAACCCCGCGGTCCGCAAGGGCCGCGGGGCTTTTCTTAACGACAGGATGTTGTTATGCCGCGGAGGCCAGGGAGGGCCGAGAGTGGCGAACAACAGGGCGCGCCGCTGTAGCGCGCTGGAAAGCACACCAGGGATGGTTAGAAGACGGCTTTAGCGATACCCGAACTTATCCACGAACGGCTCCAACACCGGCAATACCGGCGCGAGCTGCGTCTCATATTTTCTCCATCTCTCCCTGGCGCGCGTATAGATGGGCTGCGTCACCTGGGAGTAGCTCGGCGTATTGATGCGCTTGTTCTTCGCGCTCTCCTGGAAGTCCAGCACCTTCGGCTCCCAGGCGAGTCCCAGGAACGCCAGCAGCCGGCGCGCTTCGCCTTCCGTGTCGGCCACCACATCCTCGTAGCGGATGCGGTGCGCCGCCTCCGGCAACCGCTCCAGCGCCGCGTGCCCCACGCCCATCACCGCGGCGTAGTAGCGCGCCGTCTCCTCCAGCGAGAGGAAGTGGCGCATGGCCTCGTTGAGGCCGAAGGTCTGCATGAAGCAGGACAGCACCGCGTCGCGCGGGTCGCGCAGCGCGAAGATGAAGCGCGCCGAGGGGAACAGCCGCCGGATCAGCGGCATGAACACGCTGTTGAGCGGCAGTTTGTCCACGAACAGCGCGCCGGCCGGCCGCTGCGGCATGAGTTCAGCCACCCGCTGCCAGTAAGCGCGGCGGCGCGCGGCGAGGCCGGGGGCATCCAGCTTGAGGAAGGCCTGCAGGCCCTCATCGCTGAGCGCGTGCTCGTGCAGCACGTCCTGCAACGTGTCCTGCTCCTCCAGCACCGCGATGCCGGGATGGCCCGAGAGGATCTGGTCCAGCAGCGTGGTGCCGGAACGCGGGAAACCCACCAGGAACACCGGAGTCGCGCCCTCGGCTACGGGACCGGGAGCGAGCAGCGCCCCGGCATGGCGCGCCATGCGCGCCGCGGCGGCGAAGCCGTAAGCACCCTCCGGCTGGGGTGGCAGGGTCGCCTGCAAGGCCTGCTTCGCCGCCAGGAACTGGGGCCATGCCTCTGCCGGCCGGTCCAGGCGGTCGTATACCGCACCCAGGCGTCCGGCCGCGAGCGCGCGGTTGCGTGGCGTGAGCTTGGTGTTCGTGAGCAGTCGCTCCAGGCGCGCAGCGGCTTCCGCCTCGCGACCGGCCCGGAAGTCCAGTTGCGCCTGGGTGAGGTTGGCCACCGGCTCAGCAGGATCCGCCGCCAGTGCCTCGCCGCTCCAGCGCGCGGCTTCCTCCAGCACGTTGCGCTGCTCCAGCAGCGCAGCCAGGGCTCCCGCCGCCGCGGCGTACCGTGGCATGCGGCGCAGGGTCTCGCGGTAGGCGTGCTCCGCGCCGCTGAGGTCGCCCAGGTTCTCGCTCAGCACCGCCAGGTTGAACTGCGCCTCCGCATCAGCGGGATCGAGCAGCGTCAGGCGCGTGAACGCAGTGAGCGCGCCGCCCGCGTCGCCCGCCTCGGCCGCCACCACGCCAAGGTTGCGCAACAGCTGCGGATCGCCGGGCTTCAGGCCCGCGGCATGCCGGATGAGCCGCAGTGCATTGCCGGCGTCGCCGCTCTGGAACAGGCACAGCGCCAGGAGGTGCAGTGCATCCGGCATCTCCGGCGCGGCCTGCAGTACCTGCTGGCAGGCGGCGGCCGCACGCTGCAGCTCGCCTCTCGCGAAAGCGGCGGCGGCTTCACCCAGCAGGCGGTGGATCTCCGCCGTCGGCAGGTGCTCGGCCATCTGTGCGTTCCGTGGATGAGTTCGGGCGCGCTATCTTACCCCGCGCCCAGGTGCGTGCTTAAATGCACGCCATGGCTGAGACCTGGATATTGCAATGCCGTCCCGGCTTCGAGGCCGAGTGTGCCCTCGAGGCTGCGGGAATGCCGGTGGGCGAAGGCATCATCAGCTCGACAGTTGCGCATCCACTCATCGAGCGGGTGTTCGCGCGCCAGGCCTTCCGGCAGGTGGCGCACGTCACGGACCTGCCTGCCGGCGACCGCATCAACCCCATCCTCGTGGCGCTCGCCGCCCACCCGGGCCCGGTCAGCGCCATCCTGCTGGAGAATCCGGACACCAACGCCGGCAAGGAACTCGCGGGCTTCATCAAGCGTTTCGCACCGCCCCTCGCCTCGGCCCTGGCGAAACGCGGCCTGCCGGTGTTCAAGAAAGCGGAGCGGCGCCTGCATCTGCTGTTCACCGACTCGAAAGAGGTGCGCGTGGGCTTCTCCAGCGGCGGCGAAGGCAGCGCCCACGCCAACGGCATCCTGCGCCTGAAGCTGCCGCGGGAAGCGCCGAGCCGCTCCACGCTGAAGCTGGAGGAAGCCCTGCTCACCTTCCTGGACGAGCAGGAGCGTGAGGAGTCGCTGAGACCCGGGCTCAAGGCGGTGGACCTCGGCGCCGCCCCGGGCGGCTGGACCTGGCAGATGGTGAAGCACCACATCCGCGTGATGGCGGTGGACAACGGCCCCATGCAGCAGGAACTCATGGACTCGGGGCTGGTGGAGCACCGGCGCGAGGACGGCTTCCGCTTCCGTCCGGCGCAGCCCGTGGACTGGCTGCTCTGTGACATGGTGGAGCAGCCGCAGCGCATCGCCGCGCTGATGGGCGACTGGCTTACGCGCGGCGACTGCCGGCGCGCACTGTTCAACCTCAAGCTCCCCATGAAACGGCGCTACGAATCCCTCGTTGCCTGCCTGGACGGGCTACGGGAGCGGCTGGATGGAGCAGGGTCCGGATACCGGCTCTTCTGCAAGCAGCTCTATCACGACCGCGAAGAAGTGACGGCCTATATAGACCTGGCCTAGGCCGGGCTACAATGGCCGCCTCTTCACACCGGCGGATGGCACCATGAGCGACGTCCTGGCACGCGACTACCCGGCTCACCTCGCGGCGGTGCGCAAGCACTTCGACGCGGCCCTGCAGGCCTCGGGCTTCGAGCAGGCGGTGGTGTACGCGGGCGCGCTGCACATGCAGTTCCTGGACGACTCGCCTTATCCCTTCAAGGTCAACCCGCAGTTCAAGTGGTGGCTGCCGCTCACGGAGGCCCACGACTCCTTCGTGGTGTACACGCCGGGCAAGAAGCCCGTGCTGCTGTACTACCAGCCGGATGATTACTGGCACGTCCCGCCGGCTCCGCCGTCCGGTTACTGGGTGGAGCACTTCGACATCCGCATCCTCAAGCACGCGGAGGATGCGCGCCGCGAGCTGCCGGCGTCCGCCCGCCGTGCCTTCATCGGCGAGTGGCGCGAGGAGTTCGCGGCCTGGGGTTTCCAGGGCGTGAACCCGGAGCCGCTGCTGAACCCGCTGCACTACGTGCGCGCCGCCAAGAGCCACTACGAACTCGAATGCATGCGCCGCGCCAGCGCCTCGGCGGTGCGCGGACACCTCGCGGCCGAACGTGCGTTCCGCGCGGGCGCCTCGGAGTTCGAGATCCACGAGGCCTTCGTGGCCGGCTCCGGCCAGTCCGACGACGCCCAGGCTTACCATGCGATCGTCGCGCTGAACAAGCACGCCGCCACGCTGCACTACCAGCACTGGCAGCACGTCAAGCCGCCGCACCACTATTCCTTCCTCATCGACGCCGGCACCCAGTGCCACGGCTATGCCTCGGACATCACGCGCACCTACTCTGCGCACCAGGACGAGTTCCAGGCGCTCATCGATGCCATGGAACGTGAACAGCAGGCGCTGTGCGCGAAGGTGAAGCCGGGGCTCGATTTCCGCGCGCTGCACCTGGAGTGCCACCACGCCGTGGGCCGCATCCTGGAGCAGACCGCGCTGGTGAAGCTGCCGGCGGAGGCGATCGTGGAATCCGGCATCAGCCGCAGCTTCCTGCCCCACGGCCTCGGCCACCTGCTCGGCCTGCAGGTCCACGACGTGGGCGGCTTCATGGCGGGGCCCGCGGGCGGCACGCTGCCCAAGCCCGAGGGCCATGCCTACCTGCGCACCACCCGCACCCTGGAAGAGGGCTTCGTGGTCACCATCGAGCCCGGCCTCTACTTCATCGACTCTTTGCTCGCCCAGCTAAAGGCCGGCGACCAGGGCCGCTTCGTGGACTGGGACAAGCTGGAGCCCTTCCGCAAGTTCGGCGGCATCCGCATCGAGGACAACGTGGTGGCCAAGGCTGCCGGCCCTGAAAACCTCACACGGGACGCCTTTAAAGCGGCAGCCTAAAAAACCCGCGGCCACCCGGAACACGGGCCCGGCCGCGGGGTCTCAACAGGTCTGGATATACCCAGACCGGGCAAGGTACCCTCCCGGTTCCTTCGAACCAGGAGTGCTCCATGCCCCGCCTGTCCGTCCTGATCTGCCTGACGCTGGTCCTAGGCCTCGGCACCGCGGCCCGCGCCGACGACGCCAAGAAGACCGATGCCCCTGCGGCGGCCTCCCAGGACAAGCCCAAGGAAGAGAGCGCGGTCACCCGCCACAGCCTGAGCGTCGGCGGCCAGACCCTCAAGTACACCGCCACCGCCGGCACCCTGCTCATCCGCGACGACAAGGACGAGCCGACCGCCAGCGTGTTCTACGTGGCCTATACCCGGGACGGCGCGGACTTGGAGCACCGCCCGGTGACCTTCCTCTACAACGGCGGCCCCGGCTCAGCGAGCATCTGGCTGCACATGGGCTCGGTGGGCCCCAAGCGCGTCGTGACGAGCGACGGGCAGCCCACCCCGGCCGCGCCCTACGCGCTGCAGGACAACCCCGACTCGCTGCTGGACAAGACTGACCTCGTGTTCGTGGACGCCATCGGCACCGGCTACAGCCATGCGGTGGGCAAGGCCGAGGACAAGGACTTCTGGGGCGTGGACGCCGACGGCCGCGCCTTCTCCAAGTTCATCCAGCGCTACCTCGCGAAGAACGGGCGCTGGAACTCCCCGAAATACCTCATGGGCGAGAGCTACGGCACCACCCGCTCGGCGCTGGTCGCGAACCTGCTCACCAACGACGGCGTGGCGCTGAACGGCGTGGTGCTGGTGTCCTCGATCCTGGATTTCGCCACCGAGAGCTTCAACGTCGGCAACGACCTGCCGTTCGTCACCAACCTGCCCACCTACGCGGCGGTGGCCTGGTACCACAAGAAGCTCGATCCGATGCCGGCGGACCTGCCGAAGTTCCTGGACGAGGTGCGCGGCTTCGCCTTCGGCGAGTACGCCGACGCGCTGCTCAAGGGCGACAAGCTCTCCGCCGCCGCACGCGCGGACGTGCTGAAGAAGCTCGCGCGCTACACGGGTCTCGACGAGGAGACCTACGCCCGGTCCAACCTCCGCCTCGGCTGCTTCCGTTTCATGAAGGACCTGACCCGCGATGAGGGCCACACCGTGGGGCGCCTGGACGGGCGCTTCACCGGCATCGACCACGACGGCGCGGGCGAGTACCCGGAGTTCGACCCGGCGGACGCCTACATCATGGGTGCATTCAGCGCCGCCTTCCACAGCTACATGCACGACGACCTCGACTACACGCCGGACCGGGAGTACAGGCTCGGCAGCGACCAGGCCGGCCGCAACTGGGAATGGAAGCACCGCAACGGCTTCAACCCCTGGTGGCCGGGCTCGCTGAACGTGGCCGAGGACCTGCGCCAGGCCATGAGCCAGAACCCCAAGCTCAAGGTGTTCGTGGTGAACGGCTACTACGACCTCGCCACGCCCTTCGCCGGCAGCGAGTACACCTTCGACCACCTGGGGCTAGACCCCTCGCTGCGCGGCAACGTGCAGTTCGGCTACTACGAATCCGGCCACATGATCTACCTGCACACCCCGGCGCTGAAGGCCATGAAGGCCGACCTCGCCCGGTTCTACGACGCCACCGCGCGCTGATGCACGCGGCAAGGAGAAGACCATGAAGAAGCTTGCCCTGTTCCTGCTGCTCGGCCTCGCGGCCGCCCTGCCCGCCTTCGCCGACGAAGGCGGCGCCAAGAAGGACGACGCGAAAGAGGCCCCGGTGCCGAAGGAGGACAAGTCCGTCACCCACCACAGCGTGAGCGTGGGCGGCAAGAGCATCGCCTACGACGCCACCGCCGGCACCCTGCTCATAAAGAATGAGAAGGACGAGGCGGTCGCCAGCATGTTCTACGTGGCCTACACCGCCGGCGACGGGAAGCGCCCCGTCACCTTCGTGTTCAACGGCGGCCCCGGCTCCTCCAGCATGTGGCTGCACATGGGCTCGTTCGCGCCGGTGCGCATCGTCACGCCGGATGCCGCGTTCACCGCGCCCGCGCCCTACCAGCTCGCGCCCAACGCCTACTCGCTGCTGGACAAGACCGACCTCGTGTTCGTGGACGCGATCGGCACCGGCTTCAGCCGCATCGCGGGCAAGGGTGAGGGCAAGGACTTCTACGGCGTGGACCAGGACGTATCCGCCTTCGGCCGCTTCATCCAGCGCTACATCGGCGTGAACGGCCGCTGGAACTCGCCCAAGTTCCTGCTGGGCGAGAGCTACGGCACCACCCGTGCCGCCGGCCTGTCGCTGTGGCTGGAGAACAAGGGCATCGCGCTGAACGGCGTGGTGCTGGTCTCCTCCTGGCTCGACCCCTACGTGGACTTCTTCGGCCCGGTGTACGCGGTGGACGAGCCCTACGAGCTCTACCTGCCCACCATGGCCGCCACCGCCTGGTACCACAAGAAGGTGCCGGGCGCGCCCAAAGACCTGGCCGCGTTCGTGCAGCAAGCCCGCGACTTCGCGCTGGGCGAGTACGCGACCGCCCTCTCCAAGGGAGATCGCCTGAGCCCGGCCGAGCGCCAAGCCGTGGCGCAGAAGCTGGCCGGCTTCACCGGCCTGTCCGCCGACTTCATCATGAAGGCGCGCCTGCGCGTCACTCCGGACCGCTTCCAGAAGGAGCTGCTGCGGGACGAGGCGCGGGTCACCGGCCGGCTCGACGCCCGTTTCCTGGGCATCGACCATGACTCCGCCGGCGAATCGCCGGAGAACGACGCCGCCTCCAGCGCGTTCGGCCCGGCCATCGTGGCGGCGTTCAACAACTACGTGCGCACCCAGCTCAACTATGGCCAGGACCTGACCTACCGCCCCACCAGCTACGAGGTGGGCAACGACTGGGACTGGGGCCACAGCGTGGACGGCAACAAGGCCCCGCTGTTCGACGTGGCCGAGGACCTGCGCGCCGCCATGAGCCAGGACCCGCACCTCTTGGTGTTCTCGGCCAACGGCTACTACGACTTCGCCACGCCGTTCTTCGAGACCGAGTACACCCTGGACCACATGGGACTGGACGACTCTCTGCGCAAGAACCTGCGCTACGGCTACTATGAGGCCGGCCACATGATGTACATGCACGAGCCGGCGCTGAAGCAAATGAAGTCCGATCTGGCCAAGTTCTATGATGACGCGACGCATTGAGCATCGCGAGTGACGAGTGGAGACAGGAAGCCCGCCGCAAGGCGGGCTTCTTCTTTTCAGGGCCGGGGAAGGCGCGCCTGATCCGGATGGTGGAACAACAGCACCACCAGCACCGATGACAGCGCCAGGCATGCCAGCAGCCAGAACGGCGCCGCGAAGCTGCCGGTGCGCTCCACCAGCCAGCCCGTGAGCGCGGGCGCCGCGAAACCTGCCAGCGCCAGCAGCGTGTCCATCACGCCCAGGGCGGTGCCGGAGCGGTGCTGGGCCACATCCACGTTGATGGCATAGAACGCGGCGTTCGCGCTCAGGCTCAAGCCCACCGCCAGCGACACGAAGATGAGCGCCACCCACAGCTCATGGGTGAAGACCAGCGGCACGATGCATGCCGCCGTCAGCAGCTGCGAGACCCAGATGGGATAGGAACGGGCCAGGCGCAGCTTGCCGGTGCGGCGCAGCACGAAGTCCGAAAGATAGCCGCAGCCCCACAGCAGGACCGCCGCCAGCAGCCAGGGCAGCACCGTGAACAAGCCCACGGCCTTGAGGTCCAGGCCGTAGACCTGCTGGAAATAGCTCGGCAGCCAGGTGAAGAAGAAGAACAGGAAGTAGCCGAACACGAAGAAAGACCAGTTGTTGGCGAGCATGGTCGGGTTGGTGAGCAGGAACCGCCACAGGCCCGGACTGTGGCGCCGTGCCGCGTGCATCGCGCGGGCGTCGCCGTCGCGCCTGGTCTCGGCCCCGTCCCGGATGTGCTTCAGCTCCGCCGTGTCCACCCGCGGGCTGTGCTCGGGGAAGTCCCGGAACAGGAACCACCACAGCGGCAACCACAGGAGCCCCAGGCCCATCAACACCAGGAACATGGTGCGCCAGCCGGTCGCGGCCATGAGCTGGGTCACCAAGGGACCGCCCACCACGCCCGCCAGCGGCACCGCCACCAGGGAGTTGGACAGCGCGATGGCCCGCTCGCGGCTGGAGAGCCAATCCGCCACGGTGCGGTTCACGGCGGGGAAGTTAGGTCCTTCCGCCAGCCCCAGGCCCACCCGTGCCGCGCACAGCATGGCGAAGCCGGTGGCGAGGCCGGTCATGCCGATGGCCAGGGACCAGACCAGGCACGCGCCGGCGAGGGTCCGGTGCGCCCCGTAATGGTCTGCCCAGATGCCGCCGAGGAACACCGTCACCATGTAGCCGGCACCGAAGGCGGCCAGGATCAAGCCCTTGTCGGACGCGGTGAAGCCGAACTCATGGGAGATATCGCCGATGGCGAATGAGATCGCGTTGCGATCCACATAGTTCACCACCGTGATGAAGAAGATGAGGGCGATCACTGCCCAGCGGAATCGGGTGGCCATGCATCAGCTCCGGCGAGGGAGGCCCATAGTACCTACCCGTGGGGAGCGTCGCGAGCGAAGGCAGGGCTAGGCGCGCGAGGCGAGCAGGAGGGAGTGCACTCTGATGTGCATGACCGACTGCGAGCCGAAGCGCAACAACGCCCTGCCGAGCGCAGCAGCTCCCTACCGGCGGGTGTCCGCGTGCAGATGCTTTTCGATGTTGGCCAGCATGCCCTCAAGCCCGTCGCCGGCCTTCTGCAGCGCCTCATGGGAGCCGCGCGGGTAGAGGCGGCCCTTGGACTTGAGCCGCACGCCCTTGCCCTCGACCCGCTCCGCCACTCCGCAGTCCAGGAGCTCGTCCAGGATCGCCCGGTAGGGCACGTCGCCGCCGCAGCTGCGCACCAGCTGCAGGAAGGAATCGCCGCCGCCCTTGATCACGAGCACCTTGGGCGCGCCACGGCCGTCCACGTAGGGCGGCAACATCCAGCCCGCCACCACGCGCGCCGCCCGATTGCGCGAGGCCAGCGCGCCATCCTCGCCCGGCACGGCACGGCGCGACAGGCGCATGACCTCCTTGCGCGAGAGCCCGGTGAGTATGGCGGCACGGGACTTGAACTGCTTGCCGCGCGCGCCGAGCGAGAGCAGGGGGTCGTTGAGCGCCACATCCACGAACACCCAGCGCGCGATGTCCTCGAACTCGAGGCAGGACATGCAATGGCGCAATGCGATGCGCGCGATCGGGCGCAGCGTGCGCACCATCAGCGAGACCAACGTCTTCTGCAGTACCGGCTGTCTTGACGCCATGCCGGATTCTCCCTTTCCGTGCCGCGGACCCCTCCGCGGCCTCCACGTGAGGCCGATCATTCTTGTTGTTCAGCAGGGGGGATATACACCACCCCGCTGGATTCGGAAAGTGCACGTGAGGCGGGATTTTCAGCAGGTTATTTCGTCCCAAAAATTTTTTGGGATTAAAAGGCCATCACCACTGTTGCGGCAGGTGCCGGGGCTCCGCGGCGACGCGCGCGAGCCAGGCTTGCACGGCGGGGAAAGCTGAGAGATCGAAACCACCCTGCTCCGCAGCATGGGTGTAGGCGTAGAGCGCGATATCCGCGATGGTATACGTTTCGCACACAAAAAATTTATGTCGTATGAAGTGGGTTTCCATCAACGCGAGCGCCTTGTAACCGCGCTCGGTCTTCTGCGGCAACGTAGGCTCGTCCGGCTGCTTGAGGAAGTGACGGATGAAGCGCGCAGTGGCGATGTAAGGCTCGTGGCTGTACTGCTCCCAGAACAGCCACTGCATCACCTCGGCGCGGGCCCAGCGGTCCGCCGGCAGGAAGCGCGTGCCTTCCGCGAGGTAGCACAGGATCGCGTTGGACTCCGGGAGCAGCTTCCCGTCCTGGGTCTTGAGCAGCGGGATCTTGCCGTTGGGATTCAGCGCCAGGAACTCCGGCGTGCGCGTCTCCTGCCGGAGCGTGTTCACCTCCACCCACTCGAAGGGCTCACCGAGCTGGGTGAGCAGGAGGCGCACCTTGTAGCAGTTTCCGGAGCTCGCCATGCCGTAGACGGTGTACACGCTTCAGTAGCCCCCGCTCGGCGGCTTGAAGTCCACGGTGACGCTCGCGTGCTGCAGGCCGGCCGGCGCGGCGCCGTCCAATGGCTCGAAGTACCACTGCTGCAGCGCCACCATCGCGGCGGTGTCGAACGCACCGGGCGGCGTGGACTTCAGCACCTTCACGTTGCTGGGCACGCCGCTGCTGTCCAGGTCGAAGCCCAGGGTCACCGCGCCCGCCACCGGCGTGGAGAGCATGGCGTCGGGATAGGCCGGCGTGATGCGGTACACGCGCCACGCACCCTGCACCACGATGTCGCAGCGGTCGCGCGGCCGGTACACCTCGCTGGCGTGCCGGCAGAAGAAGCGCGTGCGGTCCTGCACCGCGCCGGGCCCGAAGAACAGCGGGTAGACGAACTCGTGGCTCGCGGGCTTGCCGTCCTTGAGGTATGGCAGGAAACGCAGCGCCGAGAACGCCGCCAGCACCGCCGTCTCGCTGTCCTCCGGCAGGCGGCTCGTGAGCACGCTCGCCTCCTGCACGCGCCCGTCGGGCTGCAGCGTGAAGCGCAGCAGCACCTGGCTGTCCTCCTTGGGGGAGAGGCGCGCCTCGATGGAAGCAGGCCCCGCCTCGTCCACCGGTGTCGCGATCATGAGCCGCACCGTGGGCAGGCTGCCCGGTGTGCCTGTGGGAGGCGCCACGGACTGCCGGGGTGTCGCGGCGCAGGCGGCCAGGAGCGCGCAGAGCACCGTGAGCAGGTGTCGCGGCTTGGGGTGCAGGGACGGCGGGATCATGGGGCGGTCACCTTAGCACGGGGGTATGTCATGGCCGAAGCGCCCATTTCACGGTACTGCTATACTGTATATATATACAGTTATCTTTGAAGAGAGCAAGGACCATGGGCATCTCCAATCCACAGAAGGGCCGCGGCGCCCTCTCCAACCCGGAGGGCCGCTTCGAGGGCGTGAAGAAGGAACGTGCCGAGGACGGCTGGGAGCGCGCGCGCAATCCAGATGAGGAAGAAGAGACGCTGCCGGTGCTGGAGACCATCCTCAAGCCGGACCCTAGCCGCAGCATCATCAGCCGCAACGACTCGCCGGACATCCCCTTCAGCCAGTCCATCAACCCCTACAAGGGCTGCGAGCACGGCTGCATCTACTGCTACGCGCGGCCGAGCCACGAGTACCTGAACCTCTCGCCGGGCTTGGATTTCGAGACCAAGATCTTCTACAAGGACCGCGGGCCGGAGCTCTTGGAGCAGGAACTGCGGCGGCCCAGCTATCGTCCCCAGGCGATCACGCTCGGCGCAAACACCGACCCCTACCAGCCGGCGGAACGCAAGCTCGAGGTCACCCGCGGCATCCTGGAGGTGCTGAACCGCTTCAACCACCCCGCCTCGATCATCACCAAGAGCACGCTGGTGACGCGCGACATCGACATCCTGGCGGAGATGGCACGCAAGAACCTCATCGCCGTGATGGTGACCATCACCACCTTGGACAACGGCCTCAAGCGCACGCTGGAGCCGCGTGCACCCGCGGGCTCACAGCGCCTGAAGGCCATCGAGGCGCTGGCCAAGGCCGGCGTGCCGGTGGGCGTGATGACCGCACCCATCATCCCGGTGGTGAACGACGCGGAGATGGAGACCATCCTGGAGAAAGCTCACGGCGCCGGTGCCCAGGGCGCGGGCTACGTGCTCTTGCGCCTGCCCTACCAGCTCAAGGACCTGTTCCGGGAGTGGCTCGCCGAGCACTACCCGCTCAAGGCCGAACACGTGATGAGCATCATCAACCAGTCGCGCGGCGGCAAGGACTACGACTCCGCCTTCGGCACCCGCATGCGCGGCACCGGCCGCTTCGCCGACCTGATTGCCCAAAGGTTCGCGCTCGCCACGAAACGCCTGGACATGCAGTTCAACCGGCGCTTCCGCCTGGAGACCGCCCACTTCAAGCCGCCGCCGGAGGGCGGCCAACTGGAACTGCTCTAAGCCTTCGCCGCCGGGTAAGGCTCCTGCATCGCGGTGGCGCCCGTCTCCAGCAGGGATTTGAGGTTGGAGAGCACCTTAGGCCAGCCGCCGGACACCGCCTCGATGAGCTTCGAGGGGTCCTTCTCCACGCTGTGGGTGATGGTGAGCTTCACCGCGCCCGCAGAGGGCTCCAGATCCATGGTGCAGAGCGAGGGGCCCTCCGCCTTGAGCTCGGGCTTGAGTTGGTGCTGCCAGCGGATCACCAGGCGCTTGGGCGGGTCCGCCTCCACGATCTCACCCGAGTCGTAGACCTCGCCGCTCTCGGAGACCAGCTTCCAGGGGGAGCCCGCGTGCCACCGGCTCTCGCAGTGCATGCCGAACCAGTATTGCTTCATGAACCCGGCTTCCGTGAGCGCCGACCACAGCTTCTCCGGCGTGGTACGGATGTAGATCACATAGACGTAGGTCGACTTAGCCATGGGCTTTCTCCAATTTCCGCTTAAGGTCGCCGAGCGCCTTGAGGCGCGGCTTCTCGAACTTCGCGAGCCAGCGCTCGTAGATCGCCTGCAGCGGCACCGGATTCAGGAAATGCAGCTTCTCGCGGCCGACGCGCGCGGTGGCGATGAGGTTCGCCGCTTCCAGGACGCCGAGGTGCTGCGTCACCCCCTGGCGTGTCATGTCCAGATGCTCGCAGAGCTCGTTCAGGGTGCGGCCGTCGTGGGCGTGCAGGAGGTCCAGGAGCCGGCGCCGGCTGGGGTCCGCCAGCGCCTTGAACAGGAGGTCGGTGTCGTGGCGTTCAGTCATGGATCTCTCTACATGCAAGCTATTACTTGCCTTTAGTATAGGCAAGTAATTTATTGCATGTCAAGCGTGGGGGGACCGCGTATTACCCCGCAATCAGCTCTTGCGGCCCTGGCCGAACAGGATCTCCCGCTCCCGGTCCGTGAAGCTACGCTTGCCGGTGTAGGGCTCCTTCACGCCCACGTAGGCACGCTGCACCGCGGGCCGCGCCTGGATGCCCTCGAACCAGCGCTTGAGATAGGGGAAATCCGCCATGTCCTGGTGCAGGCCCTTCCAGGGCACCACCCAGGGATAACAGGCCATGTCGGCGATGGAGTATTCGCCCGCCACGTATTCACGGTCCGCGAGCCGCCTGTCGAGGACGCCGAACAGCCGGTGGGTCTCGCGGGTGTAGCGGTCGATGGCGTAGGGGATCTCCTCCGGCGCGTAGTAACTGAAGTGACCGTTCTGCCCGGCCATGGGACCCAGGCCCGAGTTCTGCCAGAACAGCCACTGCAGCACCTCGGCGCGGCCGCGCGCATCCCTGGGCAGGAACCGGCCGCACTTGTCCGCGAGGTAGAACATGATCGCGCCGGACTCGAACAGCGGTAGTGGCGCGCCCCCGCCTTCCGGCTCGTGGTCCACGATCGCGGGTATGCGGTTGTTGCGCCCGATGGCGAGGTACTTGGGGTCGAACTGCTCGCCCTTGCCGATGTCCACGCGGATCACGCGGTGCGGCAGGCCCGTCTCCTCCAGGAACACCCGTACCTTCTGTCCGTTGGGCGTGGTCCAGTAATAGAAATCCAGCATGAGACTGCCTCGTGGAATGAGTCCAGGACCCTGCGGCATGGCCGAGGGATCGGCGGTGCCCGCGGTCATGTCGCTAGCCAACCCTATATCAGGGAAACCAAGCTTCCCTGTCCGGTCATATTCTGGTACTAAAGGCGTTGGCCATTATGTTGCATCCGCATGACGGGTGCCGGCCTAAACCCAAAGACACCGGAAGATCCCATGAGCACCCAGACCGCCACTGCATCCCGGAGCGCGTCTCCCTCCAAGACGCTCGGTTTCAGCACCCTCTTCCTGATGGAGATGTGGGAGCGCTTCGGTTACTACGGCATGACCGCGGTGATCGTGCTCTACATGGTCCACCAGCTGGGCTACACCGACGACCGCGCCAACCTCACCTTCGGCGCGTTCACCGCCATGGCCTACGCCGTCCCGGCAGTGGGCGGCTGGATCGGCGACAAGATACTCGGCAGCAAGCGGACCACGGTGCTCGGCGCCTCTTTCCTGACCCTCGGCTACATCCTGCTGTCGCTGCCGGTGCCGGCGCTGCTGTTCCCGGCGCTCGCGATCGTCGCGGTGGGCGGCGGCATCTTCAAGGCCAACCCTGCCAACGTCATCTCCAAGCTCTATCAGGGGGAGTCCGCCAAGCTCGACAGCGCCTTCACCATGTACTACATGGCGGTGAACGTGGGCGCCTTCCTCTCCCAGTCCTTCACCCCGCTGTTCGCGGTCTGGTGGGGCTGGCACGTGGCTTTCGCGCTCTGCGCAGCCGGCCTGGCTTTGGGCCAGATCAACTTCTTCTTCATGCGGCGCCATCTTGCACACGTGGGCTCCGAACCGGATTTCAAGCCGCTCGATACCCGCAAGTTCGGCCTGGTGCTTGCCGGCATCGTGTTGGGCATCGTGGCAGTGACCTTCATCATCCAGAACCTGGACCTGGCGCGCGGCATCGTCTGGGCCGCCGGCATCGCAGGGCTCGCCATCTTCGTCTGGATGTGGGCCATCGGCAACGTGCGCGAGAGGAAAGGAGTGCTGGCGGTATTCATCCTTACGTTGCAGACCGTGGCCTTCTTCATCTATTACGGGCAGATGTCCACCTCCCTGACCCTGTTCGCTGACCGCAACGTGGATCTCGACTTCTACGGCTACGTGGCCCCGGCGGGCCAGGTGCAGGTGCTGAACCCGTTCTGGATCTTCGTGCTGAGCCCGCTGTTGGCCCTGCTCTACAACCATTGGGGCAAGAGCAAGGGCGGCGACTTCCATATCTCCACCAAGTTCGCCATGGGCTTCGTGATCCTGGCGGCGGGCTTCTTCATCTACGGTTTCAGCGGCCACTTCGCCGTGGCCGGCAAGATCTCGCTGTGGTGGATGATCTGGGGCTACTGCCTGCAGTCGCTGGGCGAGCTCTTGATCAGCGGCCTCGGCCTCGCCATGGTGGCGCGTTACGTGGGCCCACGCATGCGCGGCTTCGTCATGGGCCTGTGGTTCCTGGCCACCGGAATCTCCCAGTACCTGGGCGGCATCGTGGCCACCTACGCCAGCGTGCCGGACAACATCACCGACCCGGTGCAATCGCTGCCGCTCTACACCAACCTCTGCATGAACCTGGGTTACTGGGCGCTGGCGGGCACTGCCTTCGCACTGGCCATGATCCCAGTGATGAAGTGGATCTCCGCTACCGGCGGCGAGGCGCTCGACCACTAGTGCCTGGCATGGCTTGAGGGCTGCGCGCTCTCCGGGCGCGCAACCCGTGCCTCCCCGGCTTGCACCTGCAGCCGGCGCGTCCAGCCTTCCAGGTTCGCCAGCAGCCCGCCGATCAGCTTGCGGGTGGTCTCGTCGGTGAGCCGGCCCGAGGCGTCGAACGCCTTGGGTGCATCGGCGATCATGACCTCCGGCCGGTTCAGCGGGTACATGTTCACGAACACGCAGACCTGGCGCAGGTGGTACTGGGCGCGCGCGGTGCCCAGCTTGCTGGTGGAGGCGCCCATGATCGCCGCGGGCTTGTCCTCGAAGGGCTGCGACGGCGGCCGCGACACCCAATCAATCGCGTTCTTGAGCACGCCCGGCACCGAGTAGTTGTACTCCGGCGTCACGAACAGCACCGCGTCCGCTGCGCGCACCTGCTCGCGCAACCTCTGCACCTCCGGCGGGAATCCACGCTCGCGCACGTCGTCGTCATACAGGGGCAGCACGCCGATGTCGCCGGTCTCTATCTCCATGCCCGCGGGCTTGAGCTCCAGCGCCGCGCGCAGCGCGAGCTTGTTGTAGGAACCCTTGCGCAGGCTGCCGACCATCGCGAGTACTTTCATGGGACGTGCTCCGTGCATGAGGGGAATACCGGCATCACCCTACCGATATAATGGGGGCATGGCTGCGAACACGTTCAAAGATCACTTCTCCGGGCACGCCGCCGATTACTCGCGCTACCGCCCCGGCGCCTACCCGGCCGGGCTCTACAAGGCGCTGGCGGCGCTGGCGCCGGACACGGCGCGCGCCTGGGACTGCGCCACCGGCAACGGCCAGGCGGCGCTGGGACTCGCGGCACATTTCGCGCGGGTGGACGCGACCGATGCCAGCGCCAAGCAGGTCGAGGCGGCCCAGGCGCATCCCAAGGTGCATTATTCTGTCGCGCCGGCCGAGGCCTGCAGCCTGCCGGACGCGAGCATGTCGCTGGTGACGGTGGCCCAGGCGCTGCATTGGCTCGACTTGCCGCGCTTCTACGCCGAGGTGCGGCGGGTGGCGAAGCCGGAGGCGGTGCTGGCCTGCTGGTGCTACATGCACTGCGCGGTGACGCCGGCGGTGGACGCAGTCATGGGACGGCTCTATGAGGGCATACTCGGCGACGCCTACTGGCCGCCGGAGCGCAAGCACGTGGAGAACGGCTACCGCGACCTGGATTTCCCCTTCACCCGCATCGAACTGCCGGCATTCAGCCTGGAGGTGCGCTGGGATTTCGAGGCCTACGTGGGTTATCTCAGCAGCTGGTCCGCGACGCAGAACTACATCAAGAAGAACGGCACGAGCCCCCTCGAGCTCGTGGGGGATGACCTGCTAGCGGCCTGGGGGGACCCTCGAGGAGCGCGCGACGTGCGCTGGCCTCTCACCATCCTGGCCGGCTGGGTCTAAAGTCGTCTCGAAAGCTGCTGCGCTTGCTGGAACTTCGTTGCGGTCCGGCTCGCCCTCCTCACGTACTGGAATGTACGCTCCGGGGGCTCGCCTCCCGCGCCTTGTTCTAGCTGCGCTCGCGACGCTTTCGAAACGACTTTTAGGAAAGGGCTTTCTCGGCTAGGCGAAACACTTCGTCCGGCGGCAACGTGGCATCGATGCGCACCGCTTTCTCCGGCGCCTCGAAGCGCGCCGCCACTTCCCGCACCAGCGTGGCGTCCCGGTCGCGGGCGGGGTGCGCCTGTGCCGCCACGCGCGCCGCGGCCACGTCCACCGGGCAATCCAGCCACAGCATCACGCAGTTGAACCCATACTCGCGCGCGAGGGCCTGGGCGGACTCGCGCTCGGCGCGGCGGCCGAACGTCATGCCGTCCACGATGGAGCCGCGGCCGGTGGCGCAGCGCTGCCGCAGCTCCGCCATCACCGCCAGGTTGGCGGCATGCTTCTCCGCCTCGGTGAAGCCGCCGCGGGGGAACAGCCGCGCGCGGATGCTGTCCCGGTCGATGTGAGTGTAGTTGTGCCGCTTAGCCAGCTTGGCGGCGAGCGTGGACTTGCCGCTGCCCGGCAGGCCCACCAGCAATACCACGCTGGACGGCATGGCCTAGAGGCTCTCGGTGCGCTGCCGGTAGCGCACGCCGCGCTCGGCCAGGTAGGAGAGCATGTACTCGTAGCAGGGCTGCACCGCGCCCACGTGCTCCGGGGGGTGCACGCCCTTCTCCTTGAAGGTGCCGTCCAGCAGCAGGTTCGCCGCAGCGCAGCAGGTGAAACCGGTGGTGCGGGCCATGGAGGAGAAGCCGGTCCTGGGATCGTACTCGTCGTACATGTCCCACACGTGGCGCACGCGCTTGCCCTGCTCCTCGCCTTCCACGGTCACGCGCATCACGGTGAGCTCGGGCTCGCCGGGCTTGAGCTTCCACTGGTCGATGAGCAGCTTCGCGGTGAGCTTGAGCGGCACCACCTTGGCGCCGTCCAGGTCCAGCGGCTCCTCACCGAAGAAGCCGGCGCGCTTGAAGTCCTCGATGAGCGCGATGTGGCCGGGGTAGCGCAGCGTCTTCTCGGCCATGTCCGGGATGTGCTTCATGGTGAAGAGCAGCGACCGCAGGCCGTCGGTGTTGAACGCCTCGAGCGTGCCCGGCCTGTCGAAGGGGATCATCTCCCGCTCCGTGAGCGCCGGCAGCGTCACCACCTTGCCGCCGCGCTGCAGGCGCGCGGGCCGCGTGTACTCCTCGATCACGTCGATGGGGGAGAACGGCGCCTTGTACAGGAACGGCGGCTCCGGCTTCTGCGGCAAGCCGCCCACCAGGCACTCGAAGCGCGTGACCTTCATGGCCTTGTCATGGTGGCCGAGGATCACGTTGTCCATGCCGGGCGCCACGCCCACGTCGGTGATCACGCGCACGCCCTTGTCCCGCGCTAGGGCGTCCAGCGCCAGGGCGTCCTCCGGGAAGAACGAGATGTCCGCCACGTCCTTGCCGGCCTCGATGACGGTCTTGAGGGTGGCGAAACCCATGAAGCCCGGCACCGCGGTGACCACGAGGTCGAAGGGGGCCACGAAGGCCTTGAGCGCGGCGGGGTCGCGGCTGTCGAGCCGCTGGGTCTTGATGCCCTTCTGGGCGAGGCGCTCCAGCGCCGGAGCGGACAGGTCCGCCGAGGTGACGTCGTGCCGGGCGGCGAGGTCCTGGGCCATCACGCTGCCCACCATGCCCGCGCCGACGATGCCGATCTTGGCCATGCCCGAACTCCTAAGCAGTGCCCGGCCCGGCGGATGCCGGGCGGCGCGGGAGTTTACTGTGCCGGCTGCCCCGTGGGTAGCCGTCTCACCAAGTCCCGGTGTTTGGCATCGATTTCCACGGCTCGGCCGGCGCCAACGGCTCGCCAACCTGCAATAACTCTATAGAGATGTTGTCCGGCGTGCGGATGAAGGCCATATGGCCGTCCCGCGGCGGCCGGTTGATGGTGACTCCCGCGTCCATGAGCTTCCGGCAGAGGCTGTAGATGTCCTCCACCCGGTAGGCCAGGTGGCCGAAGTTGCGCCCGCCGGCATAGCCCTTCTCGTCCCAGTTGTGCGTGAGCTCCACCAGGGGCGCCTTCTGTCGGCGCGCCGCCTCGGCATCGCCCGGCGCCGCCAGGAACACCAGGGTGTAGCGGCCCTTCTCGTGGTCGGCACGGCTGATCTCCGTGAAGCCGAGCTTGTTGCAGAAGAAATCCAGGGTCTGGTCCAGGTCCGAAACCCTGATCATGGTATGGAGGTACTGCATATCAACCTTCCAGCGTGAAAGGGTAGGTTATCTCTGAACCGTGGACCTCGGCGAAAGGCGTCAGCTCGTGCAGCGGCGTCTTGTCCGGGGCCAGGATATCCCGCACCTCCACCCCGCGCACCGTCAAGGCGTCGCCGATGAGCGAACGGTGGCAGCGCCAGGGGACCGCCTCGGCGCACATGATGCAGACGCAGCCTTTCTCCGCCAGCCCGATGAGGATGCCGAGCGCGGCCTCGAACTCGGGCGTCTGCATGTAGTCCGCGAAACCGCGGAACCCGGCGTTGCGCCAACCCATGTTGACGGAATCCTTGCGCGGCTTGCGCAGGCCGCCGAGCTCCGGCATGTGGCGGTAGGCGAGGCCCACGGCGGCCAGCGAGCGCGCCAGCACGTCGCTGTTGTACTGCGGGTTGTGCCGCGAGCGCGGTATCGTGCGAACGTCCGCCAGCAACATCACGCGGTGCTCCTGCAACAGGCCCAGGAGTTCGTCGAAGGGCCGCGTGGAGTGGCCGACGGTCAGTATCAGCACGGGTCAAGGCACCAGGAGGCTCAGGAGATAGACGCCCACCGCGATCCAGGTGCCGTAAGCCAGGGCCGGGATGAGGTGTGCGGTCCAGCGGTCCATGCGCGTGACGTGCAGCGCGTCGCCGCGCGCGAGCTTGCCGCGGGTGTGGCCCCAGAGCATGAAGCTCAGGGCCGGCACGCCGCAGACCATGAAGCCCACGGTGGCGAGGAACAGCAGCGGGAAGTGCGGCCCGGGCGTGCCCGGTGCCGGCAGCCAGGACAGGCGCGCCACCGCCGCGAGGTAGCAGAGCGCCACCAGCCCGGCGAGCGCGCGCGGCGCCCACCAGAAGCGCTGCTGGCTCACCAGCGAGAGCGCGAGGCAGGCAGCCGAGAAGCCCAGCGCGCTGCAGAGCAGCGCCCGCGCCCAGGTCCACTGGCTGTGATACGCGACGCTGAGCCCGAGGCAGGCTACCGTCGCCGCCGGCGCGAGCAGCCACAGCAGGCTGCGGCTGAGCTGCTGGGCGTTGCGGCGCGGTTCAAGCGCCCGCAAGGTAACGGTCCTTGAGTCGTACATAGTGCGCCGCCGAGTATCGCAGCATCTCCCGCTCCCCGTCCGTGAGCGGGCGCACCTTCTGGGCCGGGCTGCCGCGGTAGAGGAACCCGGACTCCAGGCGCTTGCCCGGGCTCACCAGGCTGCCGGCGCCGAGCAGCACGTCGCTCTCCACCACGGCGCCGTCCATGACGATGGCGCCCATGCCGATGAGGCACCGGTCGCCCACCGTGCAGGCGTGGAGCAGGCACTTGTGGCCCACGGTGACGTCGGCGCCGATGACGAGCGGGATGCCACCCTTGCTGTAGGGTCCGTCGTGGGTCACGTGCAGCATGGTGAGGTCCTGGATGTTGCTGCGTGGACCCACCTGGATGGTGTTCACGTCGCCGCGCGCCACCACGCAGGGCCAGAGCGAGGCGTCGTCGCCGAGCGCCACCTGGCCGATGACCTGGGCGCTCTCGTCTATATAGACGCGCTGGCCGATGACGGGTCTGATGCCGGTGTAGCTGCGGATGGCCATAGTAACGCTCGAACCCAATAAGAACACTACCGCGTAAAAGCGTCGCGAGCGAAGGCAGGGCTAGGCGCGCGAGACGAGCAGGAGGGAGTGCACTCTGATGTGCATGACCGACTGCGAGTCCGAAGCGCAACGACGCCCTGCCGAGCGCAGCAGCTTTTACGTGATTCTAACTCGCGACCACCCTGTTGCGGCCGGACTGCTTGGCTCTCAGCAACCTCTGGTCCGCCGCGGTGATGAGCGCCCGGGCGGTGGTGCCATCTTCAGGATACTGGGCCACGCCGGCGCTGACGGTGAGCTTGATGTTGTGGCGCAGGCCGGGGGGCTTGAGCAGCAGCCTGGCCACCATCTGGCGCAGGGTGTCGGCCTTGTCGTAGGCGGGGGTGGCGTCGCTGTCGTGCAGCAGCAGCACGAACTCCTCGCCGCCGTAGCGCACCACCACGTCGCTCTGGCGCACGCCGAGGCGCAGCGCCCGCGCCAGCGCGCGCAGCACCGCGTCACCGGTCGGGTGGCCGTGGCTGTCGTTGATGCGCTTGAAGTGGTCGGCATCGAAGATGACCAGCGCGAAGCGGCGGCCGTAGCGGCGCGCGCGCTCGATCTCGAACTCGAACAGGGTGTCGAAGTAGCCACGGTTGAACAGGCCGGTCATGGGGTCCCGCACCGAACGGTACAGGAGCCGTTCCGAGCGGCGCACGATGGCGTAGCTGATCACCACCGCCGCGGCCAGGAACACCACCCGCGTGAACTGGTCCACGCCACTGAAGTAACCGACCGACGGGTCCTGCAGTTCCGGCGCGTACACGTCGTAGGCGTGGGTGATGAACTCGATGAGCGCCGCGTACTGCAGCACCGTGAACATGCCGATGACGAGGCAGATGCGCCGGTCCTGACGCAGGCTCATGGCTACGATGCTGAGGAAGTAGATGTCGAAGGTGACCTTGCTGTTGGCGGCGATCAGCGGCGAGCCGACGAACACGAACAGTGCGAGCGCCGAGGTGACGAAGCTGTTGTCGAGCAGCGAGCTCAGGAACCCGACCCAGGCGCGGTAGGGGCGCCAGCGCAGGTAGAGATGGATGGCGAGTGCGAACCCCATGGCCACGCCGGTGACCACGAGCCCCCACAGGAACACCGGGTTGTCCGGGTACTCGATGATCTTGTAGATGGGCGTGATGAGCAGCAGCGCCACCACGGTCACGCGCACGCGCGCGGCCAGCCGCTCGCCCTCGCCGCCGGCCACCAGCAACGCCGCGTCGGGCCCGCGCCAGAACTCGCGCCAGCCCTTGTTCCAGTCCAGTGCTCTCATCCCAGGCATCCCCCACTCGCGGCTTCAAGCATACCCCAGCCGGGCGCGCCGCCGCTGCTATATACTCGCGGCAGGGCCTTCCTATAGGGATGGGAAACACATGAGCGTGGGCGGATTCGTGTTCTGGGCGGTGGTGCTGGTGGCCGTGGGCTACCTGGTGATGCTGTTCAACGGCCTGGTGGCCCTGCGCAACAACGTGGGCAAGGCCTGGGCGAACATCGACGTGCTGCTCAAGCAGCGCCACGACGAGCTGCCCAAGCTGGTCGAGACCTGCAAGCAGTACATGAACTACGAGCGCGACACCCTGGAGAAGGTGATGCAGGCGCGCGCCGGCGTGCAGCAGGCGCGCGAGTCTGGCGACGTGGCCGCGCTCGGCCCTGCCGAAGGACAGCTGCGCTCGATGATCGGCAAGCTGTACGCGGTGGCCGAGGCCTACCCGCAGCTCAAGGCCAACGAGTCCTTCCAGCAGCTGCAGTCGCGCATCTCGGGCCTGGAGAACGGCATCGCCGACCGGCGCGAGTTCTACAACGAGAGCGTCAACCTCTACAACACCTCCATCCAGCAGTTCCCGGGACTGGTGATGGCGCGGCTGTTCGCGTTCCAGGGCAAGCCGCTCCTGGAGTTCGGCGCCGACGAGAAGCGCGACGTGGACATGAAGGCGCTGTTCACCTGATCCCATGACCCCGATGGACGACTTGGGCTGGGTCAACCAGCTCGGCACCCGCGAATACCTGTTCCTGCTGGCCGCCGCATGGGCCGCCTGCGTGTTCGGCTTCTTCGGCCTGTGGCGCTCGCTGCGCCGCCTGCGCCTGGTCGAAGGCACGCCCAAGTCCCTGATCCGCTCCGCCGCACAGGGCTACGTGGAGCTGCAGGGTGATGCGCGGCTCATGCCCGGCGATCCCATACTCGCGCCGCTCACGCGCCAGCACTGCGTGTGGTGGTCCTACCGCATCGAACGCTACCGCAGGAGCGGCCGTAACTCGAGCTGGGACACCATCGAGCAGGGGACGAGCGAGGAGCTGTTCCTGGTGGACGACGGCACCGGACAGTGCGTGGTGGACCCCGACGGCGCCGAGGTCTATCCCTCCTGCGACGACACCTGGTACGGCTCCACGCCCATGCCCGAGGGCGGTCCCGCCCTCGGCCGCATGGCGCTCGGCTCCGAGTACCGCTACACCGAACGGCGCGTGCACGAGCGCGACACGCTCTACACGCTCGGCTGGTTCCACACCCAGGGCCCCGCCACCGGCGCCGACATAGACCTGCAGGTGGCGCAACAACTGCGCGCCTGGAAGCAGGACAAGGACTGGCTGTTGCGCCAGTTCGATGCCAACCGCGACGGGCAGATCGACCAGCAAGAATGGGACGCAGCCCGCGCCGAGGCGCGGCGCCTGGTGCTGGCGCAGGAACGCGAAGCCATGCAGCGGCCGGCGGTGAACGTGCTCGGCCGCGACCCGGACGGGCGCACCTTCATCCTCTCGACACTGCCGCAGGGCACGCTCACCTGGCGGCTGCGCCTCTACGCTACGCTCGCACTAGCGGGCTTCATCGGCGGCGGCGCGCTCGGCACCTACCTCCTGCACGCGCGTTTCGGCTGAAGCCGCTTATGTGAGGTGCGCACCGGGCCCCTGGACCCTGCGTGCTACCATGCGTTGCGCCCGATGAGACCCAAGACGAGCCTCCTATGACCAATCCCCTGCTCGGCTGGGACACGCTCCCGCCGTTCTCCCATATCACGCCGGACGACGTGGAACCTGCGGTGGACGCGGTGCTGGCCGACAACCGTGCCGGCCTCGCACACCTCGCGGCATTGCCGCATCCGGACTGGGAGAGCTTCGTGGAGCCCCTGGAGACGCTGGGCGACCGGCTGCACCGGGCCTGGGCGCCGGCCGCGCATCTCAACGCGACGATGAGCGAGCCCAGGATCCGCGCCGCCTACAACGCCTGCCTGCCCAAGCTCGCGGACTACGAGACGGAACTCGGCCAGGACGAGGGCCTGTACCGCAGCTTCCGTCTGCTGCGGGAAGGCGCCGGCTGGAGCGGTTACTCGCCGGCACAGCGCAAGCTCATCGAGGATGCGCTCCTGGACTTCCGTCTCGCCGGCGTGGCGCTGCCGCCGGAGCAGAAGGCGCGCTACCGGGAGCTCATGCAGGAGCTGTCGCGGCATGAGGCCAAGTTCGAGGAGAACCTGCTGGACGCGAGCCAAGGCTGGGTCAAGCAGGTGCAGGACGAGGCGCGCCTCGCCGGCATCCCCGAGGGCGCGCTGCAGCAGGCGCGCCAGGACGCCGCCGCACGCGAGCTGGAAGGCTGGGTGTTCACCCTCGACTTCCCCTCCTACTCCGCCGTGATCACCCATGCCGACGACCGCGCGCTGCGCGAGGAACTCTACGCCGCCTTCGTCACCCGCGCCTCGGACGAGGGCCCGACGGCCGGGCGCTGGGACAACACCGAGGCGATGCAGAACATCCTGCGCCTGCGCCAGGAGTCGGCGCGGCTCACGGGCTTCGAGCACTACGCCGCCTACTCACTGGCGGACAAGATGGCGGCATCCCCGCAGGACGTGCTGACGTTCCTGGAAGGGCTGGTGCAGCGGGTCAAGCCGCTGGCCCAGCATGAGCTCCTCGAACTATCCGAGTTCGCGCTGGAGCGGGACGGCCTGAAGCGGCTCGAGCCCTGGGACATGGCCTATTACGGCGAGAAGCTGAAGGAGGCGCGCTACCACGTCTCGGAGGAGATGCTGCGGCCTTACTTCCCGGCGCCTGCCGTCACCGCCGGCCTGTTCCAGACCATGCACAAGCTCTACGGCATCTCCTTCAGCGAAGTGAAGGGAGCCGAGGTCTGGCACCCGGACGTGAAGCTCTACGCGCTGCACGACGACGCCGGCACGCTGCGCGGCCACCTCTACATCGACCTCTACACCCGCACCGGCAAGCGCGGCGGCGCCTGGATGGACGAGACCCTGGGACGGCGCCGCGCCGGGGCGCGCCTGCAGACTCCGGTGGCGTTCCTCAACTGCAACTTCCCGCCGCCCTTGCCGACCCGGCCAGCACTGCTAACCCACGACGACGTGGTGACGATGTTCCACGAGCTCGGCCACTGCCTGCATCACCTGCTGACGCAGGTGGACTATCCCTCGGTGGGGGGCATCAACGGCGTGGCCTGGGACGCGGTGGAACTGCCGAGCCAGTTCCACGAGAACTTCGCCTGGACCCGTGACGGACTCGACCTCGTGAGCGGGCACTTCGAAACCGGGCAAAAACTGCCTGAGGCGCTGTACCAGAAGATGCTGGGGGCGCGGCACTTCCACTCGGCCCTGTTCCTGCTGCGCCAGCTGGAGTTCGCGCTGTTCGACTTCCGCCTGCACATGACGCCGGGCGTGCCTGACCGGCACTTCGCCCAGCGCACCCTGGAGGCGGTGCGGCGGGAGGTGGCGGTGGTGCAGCCGCCGGCCTGGAACCGCTTCGCCCACGGCTTCTCGCACATCTTCTCGGGAGGCTACGCCGCCGGTTACTACAGCTACCTCTGGGCCGAGGTGCTGGCGGCGGACGCCTACGCCGCATTCGAAGAGGCAGGGGTGTTCGACCGCGCCACCGGCCGGCGCTTCATGGCCAGCATCCTGGAGCAGGGCGGCAGCCGCAAGGCCATGGAACTGTTCGTGGAATTCAGGGGCCGTGAACCGACGCTGGATGCTTTCTTGCGTCTAAACGGCTTGGCTGCCTAGCTTCCATTTCGGCCTGGGAATCGGGAATCTCGTGAAGATCGCATCTTGGGCGAGCCGGTGCCTTTACGCGAAGCACCGCTTCGCGCCGGCGAGCGACAATACAGGGATGTATTGGCTGGGAGGCGCACCAGGGATGGTTCGAAGGTCGGGAGTGATGAATTGAAGATAGCTTCCTGGAACGTAAATTCTTTGCGCGCGCGCATGTCCCACGTGCTGGCCTGGCTGGAAGCCCAGCGCCCCGACGTGCTCGCGCTCCAGGAAATCAAGATGCCCGACATGGAATTCCCGGCGCTGGAGTTCGACGCGCTGGGCTACCAGGCCATCTGCTCCGGCCAGCCCTCCTACAACGGCGTCGCGCTGCTCACCCGCGAGGACTGCGGCGAGGTGTGCACCGCGCTGCCGGACTTCACCGACCCGCAGCGGCGCGTGCTGGGAGCGAAGGTGGGGCCGCTCTACGTGCTCGACCTGTACGTGCCGAACGGCCAGAGCGTGGAGTCGGAGAAGTACCGCTACAAGCTCGAGTGGCTGGCCCAGCTGGACCTCTGGGTCCGCGAGCTCATCATCGAGCAGCCGAACCTGGTGGTGCTGGGGGATTTCAACATCGCGCCGGATGACCGGGACGTATACGATCCCGCCGCCTGGGTGGGCTCGGTGCTGGCGAGCGCGCCGGAGCGAGCCGCCTTCCAGTCCCTGCTCGGCCACGGCCTCAAGGACAGCTTCCGCCTGCTCAACGACGGGGGCGGGAACTTCAGCTGGTGGGACTACCGGGCCGCCGGCTTCCAGCGCAACCTGGGCCTGAGGATCGACCACATCCTGCTGTCCCATCCTCTGGCGGAACGCTGCAGCGCCGCCTGGATAGACCGGGAACCCCGGGGCTGGGACAAGCCCTCGGACCATGCCCCCGTGGTGGTGGAACTCAACCTGCCCTGACCTGGGGCGTCCATTTCCCGGCCAGCTCTTGCGTTGCCCCCATGGGAAAGACCCCGGAAAAGCCGTTTAAAGGCCTTGGGCTGTAAGGCCCGGACCCCGCTTCCCAGGCTGGGGGATAGGCCATATTTTTAACATAATTCTAAACTTGGACAGCATGTCATTTCTGCGTATGCTGCCCCGAATATACATAGGGGACTCGCCGGCGCCATGGGAAGGCGCAGACCAGCCGGCGATGCAGTGGAGCACATGTCGGACTTCAAGACGCGCCGTAGCGACTACGACGTCACCAACCGCATCCAGGTGAGCGATCCCGCGTCCGTGTCGGCCGCGGTGCAGGCCATCTATTCCGACCTCTACCCCCGCAAGTCCCTCAAGCCCCTGCACACCGCCTTCGCCGACTTCGCCCGCATGTACCGCGGCGATGATCCCCGCTTCCACGGCTGCGAGACCGCTTACCACGACATGCAGCACAGCCTGGATGTGACCCTGGCGCTGGCCCGCCACATCGACGGCCATGACCGCAGCCAGACTCCGTCCAAGCGCGTTGGCGCCAAGCGTGCCATGGTGGGCATCGTCTCGGCCCTGTATCACGACGTCGGCTACCTGCGCAGCACCCGCGACCGCCACCACCGCCACGGCGCCGAGTACACCCTCACCCACGTGACCCGTAGCGGCAGCTTCCTGGGCGATTACCTCAAGCGCGTGGGGCTCGGCAGCGAGTCCGCCATGGCCGAGGAGATGGTGCACTACACCGGCTACGAACGGGACATCAACAGGATCCAACTCGGCGACGACGGCTACACCCGCCTCGGCCACCTGCTCGGCACCGCAGACCTCACCGCCCAGATGGCGGACCGCTGCTACCTCGAGAAGTGCCGCGACCGGCTCTATCAGGAGTTCGAGATGGGCGGCATGGCGCGGCGCGTGCTGCCGGACGGCCGGGTGCTGGTGCTCTATTCCTCGCCCCAGGACCTCCTGCAGAAGACCCCGGGCTTCTTCGAGAAGACCCGCCTCGACCGGCTCGACGGCACCTTCGCCGGCGCGTACCGCTACGCCGCCAAGCACTTCGGCGGCCAGAACCTGTACATGGAGGCGGTGCGCCACAACCTGGCCCACCTCGGCCGCATCATCCGCGACAACGGCTGGACGGAACTGCGCCGGCGGCCGCCGCTATTCACCGCCGAAGAGATGCGCTGGAAGGGCATGCCGCCGCTGCGGTCGCAGCGGATGAAGGAGCAATCCAAAAGAGCGGCTGGCTGACGCCACCTCGCTGCACATAAAGAAAAACGGCGCCTGGTGGCGCCGTTTTCGTTTCCGGCCAGCCGGAGCTTATTGCTTCGCCTGCACTTCGCCGTAGGTGGCGGGGAAGGTGCCGGGGGCGCGGGCCAGGGACCACTGGCCCGGCGAGGTCTTGCCGAAGCTCAGGTTGATCACGTAGCTCGCATAGTCGGCGCTGACGAGCAGGCCGGGGATCCAGATCGCGAAGCCGCCGTCGGACCAGTAGGACAGGCCGCAGGTCACGGGCGACCCGTTCACGGTCATGGCGCACTCGACGCCGGAGACCTGGATCACCACCTGGGTGGCGCTGCCGTCGTTGTTGCGCAGCGTCAGGGCCTGGGCGGGCTTGGCGACGGCCCAGCTCGGCGGGAACGGGTATTGGTTGCCGAGGTCCGGCGCCTGGGTCGCGGTCATGCCGGCCGGGGTGCCGTCGATCTTCACGGTCTTGTCCCCGTCCTTGGTCTTCACGTTGATGGTCATGTGGGCATGCGGGTCGCCCAGGGAATTCGGCTCATCGCTGACGACCGTGCAGGGATAGGTGAGCACGGGGGCATCGGAGTAGAAGCCCACCATGGTCACGTACTTGCAGTCCTTCCCGGAGACCATGAAGTTACCGCTGTTGGTGCCGGAACGCGGGGTCGGGGTGCCGCGCAGGGCATAGGTGTCGTTGCCGCCGGAACAGCCGGCCGCCGCCAGCACCATCGCCCCCAAGAGGCCCGCCACCATCAAGCCGCCATGTCTCATGGTCTTTTCTCCAGGTACTTAGTATTTCTGCAGGGATCCTGCGCGGTATGTGTTAACCCATCCGGCGGCGTTGTGCAACCGGATTCGTCGGCTCATGGGTGCAGGGTGCGGGGTATCCCATGGGGACAAGTCCCCCGAGGCGAGGTGGGGACGTAAGTCGCTGATTTATATGCCCTTAGGCAGAGGAGTTCAGCGCAGGAAGACTTTCAGTGCCGCGGCGTTGTTGAAGCGTTCTTCCTTGGATGAGAACAGCAGTGTCACGGTGGGCTGCTCCCGGCGCAGCCTCTTGAGCTCGGCGAGCGCCTCGCCCTGCCTGGCGCCCTTGAGCTCGGCCCGGTAGCGGCGCTTGAACTCAGCCCAGCGCCGGGGGTCATGGCCGTACCACTTGCGCAGCGTATTGCTGGGGGCAAGGTCCCGCAGCCAGCAGTCCACTCCTGCTTTCTGCTTCGTGAGGCCACGGGGCCAGAGCCTGTCCACCAGCACCCGGAGCCCGTCGCGAGGCTCGGGCTTGAGATAGACGCGCTTGAGCTTGAGCGCCACGGCTTTAGGCCGACTTCCGGCGGTCCCGGAAGTGAGCCGCATGCGGCGAACGGGCAGGCAGGAGCCTGCACCCTGCCCCAAGCGAAACAGGGACAGCGCAGCGCAGGGGCCGCAACATCCTCCTCACTCAGCCGACCTTGCTTCGCTCGCGGAATCGCCGCACTTTCGACACATTCCCGCAGGTCTGCATGGAGCACCATTGGCGCGAACGGTTCTTGGAGGTATCCAGAAATACCCAGCCGCAGTCGTCCGCGCAGCACTGCTTGATCCGGTCCAGGGGCCCCGACTCCAGCAGCTCCACCGCACGCCAGACGATCGGGCCCAGCACGGCCAGCGGCGGGGCACCCTTGAAGTCCCAGCCGCAGCTCACCTTGCGGCCACCTTCGTCGCAGGCGGCGATGCGCCGCCAGGGGGCAGTCTTCTGCACGAGCGTGTTCAGATGGTCGAGGGCGGGCTGGGGCAGCACTTCGTGGCGTGAAGCAGCCAGGAACAGGGCTTGCAGGCTCTTCACCAGCGCCAGCGCCTCATCGAAGGCTTCCGCCTGAGCCTTCTCTGAGCCAGCGGAGAGATTGGCGCTGCTGATGGGGCCGATGAGGTCCGCCCGCCGACACCACTCCAACAAGTCCTGGTAACCATGCAGGTGGCTGCCGGGGCTGTCGCTCTTGGTGCCGCTCACGGTATTGGCGAAGTCCAGGGCCACATGGCCCCCGACCCAGCCGAGGGTTCCCAGGTCCCGGACCGGCGAGTTGGGGGCCTTCTTGGGGGTATCGGTGATTTTTTGCATGTAACCAGTATAACTATCTTGACTAGTTACGCAAGGGGGTCTAGGCTTGTAACCTGTCAATCCTACTATACAGGTTACGGAGCGTAGCCATGCATGCCACCACTGACCTCGACCCCAAGCTGGGTCTGCCCCTGTGGCGGGCCCTGGTGGATTACTTCCGCCGCCATCCGCCCCTGGTTCAGGCAGACCAGCGCCTGCCTGAACCTTCCACCGGCGCCGGCACACGCCTGATCAGCCGGGTCTGGCACGGCTGGGCCCGTCCGGAGAAAGCCGACGCCTATGAGATCTTCCTGCGGGACCGCTCCTTGCCGTCGATCCGCGCCAAGGGCCTGCCCGGCTTCCACGGCATCCAGCTCGCCCGCCGTCCCGACGGCGACGAGGTGGAGTTCATCACCGAGATGTGGTTCGACGACCTGGAAGCGGTGAAGCGCTACGCCGGCGAGGACTACACCCGTCCGGCGGTGCTGCCCGAGGCGGCGGCGATGCTCAGCCGCTACGACTCGCGCGTGCGGCACTACGAGATCCGCATCGAGAAATGAAGGAGAAGACCATGGACACCCGTGACGTGGACCCGAAGTTCGGCCTGCCCCTCTGGTGGGAGGTGGTGCATCACTATCGCAAGTATCCGCCGCTGGTGCAGGTGGACGAGCAGTTCGGCCTGCCGCTGGCCCAACCGGACCAGGCGGCGCAGGCAGGCTACCCTCCCCGCTGGCTGAGCTGGCTTGCGGTGGCGGGGTTGGTGGCGATGCTGTTGCTGGTGAGCACGCCCGGAGCGGGCAGCCAGCCGGGACCGCAGCACGCCCTGCAGCACTATGGGCAGTATTGATCAGGGCGGGGAGCTGAGCGTCTGGCGCGCATGCACCAGGATGATGACGGTGCTGCTCATGACGCTGTTGGGCACGATGATCTGCTGGCCTTCCCGGTCCTGAAGGATGGTGTAACCCAGGGACAGGTTCTTGACCACTCCTGAGACGGCACCCTTGGGTGTGGTGACCAGCACCTCGTCCCCGACGTGGAACGGCCGGTACATCACCAGTGAGAAACCGGCGATGAGGTTGCCGAGAGTAGCCTGCGCTGCCAGCCCGATCACCACGCCCATCACGCTCACGCCGGTGAGCAGGGTGGTACCGAGCTCATGCAGTGCAGGGATGACCCGCGTGTAGATGATGAGCGCGAGCGTGAAGACCAGCACCTTCAGGAGCTGCGTCACGAAGCGCAGCGCGGTGAGGTCCGAGAGGTGCGTCTGGCTGTGGCGCGCCAGCGCATTGATGCCCCGGCCCGCGCCGAGAGCCAGCAGGAACAGTATGACGCCGTAGGTCACGGCGCCGAAGATGTTCGCCGGATCGAAGAGATCCGTGAGGACACGATGGAGCATGTTCGGTCTCCTTGACCATGCCCACTAGCGACGAAGCAGGGTCATTCTACCGTGACGGACTTGGCTAGGTTGCGCGGCTTGTCCACGTCCGTGCCCTTCTTGAGGGCCGTGTGGTAGGCGAGTAGCTGCACCGGCACGGCGTGCACGATGGGCGAGAGGATGCCGGCGTGGCGCGGGGTGCGGATCACGTGCACCCCTGCGCTCTCGGCGAAGTGGCTGTCCTGGTCCGCGAACACGAAGAGCTCGCCGCCGCGGGCGCGCACTTCCTGCATGTTGGACTTCACCTTCTCCAGCAGGGCGTCGTTCGGCGCGATCACCACCACCGGCATGTCGGCGTCCACCAGGGCGAGAGGCCCATGCTTGAGCTCACCGGCCGGGTACGCCTCGGCGTGGATGTAGGAGATCTCCTTGAGCTTC
Organism: Gammaproteobacteria bacterium; assembly: GCA_036383255.1. Taxonomy (NCBI): domain Bacteria; kingdom Pseudomonadati; phylum Pseudomonadota; class Gammaproteobacteria; species Gammaproteobacteria bacterium. The sequence continues at coordinate 142,133 of DASVOS010000004.1, forward strand.
AGCGCCCCCTCGAGGGCGATGGGGTAATGCACCCCTCTGCCCAGGAACAGCGCGTTATGGCGCCGCGCGAAATCGCCGGCCCATTCCTTGATCTGGGGCTCCAGGTTGAGCACGTGCTGCACGCTGCCTGGCACCAGACGCAAGCCCTCCATCAGCAGCGCTTCCTGGCTGGGATCCAGGCGGCCGCGCAGCTTCGCCAGCACGGCGGTGAAGATGAACAGCGCCGCGAGCTGGGTGGTGAAAGCCTTGGTGGAGGCGACGCCGATCTCGGCGCCGGCGCGGGTGTAGAACACCAGGCGCGAGGCGCGCGGGATCGCGCTCTCCGGCACGTTGCAGATGGAGAGGGTCCTGTCGTGGCCGAGCGCCTTGGCGTGCTTCAGGGCCTCCATGGTGTCCAAGGTCTCGCCGGACTGGGAGATGGTGATGACGAGCTGGCGCGGGTCCGCCACCGAGTCGCGGTAGCGATACTCGCTCGCGATCTCGACGGAGGTGGGGAGCTTGGCGATGCTCTCGATCCAGTACTTCGCGGTGAGACCGGCGTAGTAACTGGTGCCGGCCGCCAGGATCAGCACCGCATCCACATCCTTGAATATGGCAGCCGCCTCGGCACCGAACAACTCCGGCGTGAAACCGCCGTCGATCACAGCCTCGATGGTGTCCGTGAGCGCCTTGGGCTGCTCGTGGATCTCCTTCTGCATGTAGTGCTGGTAGGGACCGAGCTCCATGGCGGCCAGGGAAGCCTGGCTGATGTGCTGCGGACGCTCCACCGGCGCATCGTCCTTGTCCATCACCCTGACGCCGGCGCGGGTCAGTTCCACCACGTCGCCGTCCTCCAGGTACATGACCCTGCGGGTGGCCGAGAGGATGGCGGAGACATCCGAGGCCAGGAAGTTCTCGCCCTCCCCCAGGCCCACCAGCAGCGGGCAGCCCATGCGGGCGCCGGTCACCACCTCCGGGTTCTTGAGGGAGAGCACGCCGATGGCGTAGGCGCCGACGAGCTCCCGCGCGGTCTCGCGGGTGGCCTGGAACAGGTCGCCATGCTGCTTGAGGTGATGATGGATGAGGTGGGCGATGACCTCGGTGTCGGTCTGGGACTCGAACACGTAGCCGAGCTGCTTGAGCCGTGCCCGGTGTTCCTCGTGGTTCTCGATGATGCCGTTGTGCACCACCGCGATCTCGCCCATGGAGATGTGGGGGTGGGCATTGGGCTCGGTGACTCCGCCGTGGGTGGCCCAGCGGGTGTGGCCGATGCCGCTCCGGCCCTTGAGCTTCTCGTCCCGGGCGCGGCCCTGCATCTCGGCGACGCGGCCGACGCTACGCACCCTGCGGATGGTGCCATCCAGCACCGCGACGCCCGCGGAATCGTAGCCGCGATATTCCAGCCGCTGCAGGCCCTCGATGAGCAACGGCACTACGTCTCTATTGGCGACAGCCGCGACTATCCCGCACATCCCCTTCGAACCCCCTACTGCTTCTTCGCCGGCGGCTTCCAGCCGGGGATGGTGGCCTGCTTCGCCCGCGCCAGGGTGAGCTGGCCGGCGGGTGCGTCCTTGTTGATGGTGGAGCCGGCGCCGATGTAGGCCCCGGCGCCGATGGTGACCGGCGCCACCAGGGTGGTATCGGAGCCCACGAAGGCGCCGTCCTCGATCACGGTGGTGTGCTTCGCCACGCCGTCGTAATTGCAGGTGATGACGCCGGCGCCGATGTTGACCTTCTCCCCCACCTGCGCGTCGCCCACGTAGGCCAGGTGGTTGGCCTTGCTGCCGGCGCCGAGCCGGCTCTTCTTCACTTCCACGAAGTTGCCCACGTGGGCCTCGTCCCCCAGCACGGTCTCGGGCCGGATGCGGGCGAAAGGCCCGATGCGCACCTTGCGGCCGATGCGGGCGCCGTCCAGCACGCTGTGGGCGAACACCTCGGTGTCATCGCCGATGGCGCAGTCCTTGATCACCGCCCCGGGGCCGATCCTCACGCGGTTGCCGAGCGTGACCTTGCCCTCCATCACGCAGTTCACGTCCACGATGCAATCGCGGCCGAACTCGAGGCTGCCGCGCAGGTCGAAGCGGTGCGGGTCGCGCAGCGTGAGGCCCGCCAGCATCAGCTCGCCGGCCATGCGCACGCGCAGCGCCTCCTCGGCCTGGGCCAGCTGCTGCTTGTCGTTGATGCCGTGTATCTCGTCGTGATGCTCCGCCAGCACGCCGTCCACCATGACCCCGTCCGCCACCGCCAGCGCGATCACGTCCGTGAGGTAGTACTCCTTCTGGGCGTTCTGGTTGCCGACCTTGGCGAGCCAGCCGCGCAGCTTGCCCGCGTTGCAGGCCATGAGGCCGGTGTTGACCTCGTCGATGTGCTTCTCGGCGGCGCTCGTGTCCTTCTCCTCCACGATGCGGGTCACGCGGCCGGCCCCGTCGCGCACCATGCGGCCGTAGCCACGCGGGTCCGGCACCCGGGCGGTGAGCACCGCGAGGTGGCCCTTCCCTGCGGAATCGGTGAGGCGCTTGAGCGTGCCGGGGCGCACCAGCGGCACGTCGCCGTAGAGGATGAGCGCGAGATCGGCATCCTCGAGCTGCGGCAGCGCCTGCATCACCGCATGGCCGGTACCGAGCTGCTCGGCCTGCAGTGTCCAGCTCACCGGCAGGTGGGCATGGCGCTCCCGCACCACCTCGCCGCCGTGGCCGTAAATCACCACCGTCTGCGCCGGTGCGAGCGCGCCGGCGGCGCGCACCACGTGCTCCAGCAGCGTGGCGCCGCCGAGCGGCTGCGAGACCTTGGGCAGGTCGGAGTGCATGCGCTTGCCCTGGCCGGCGGCCAGGATGACGACGCTGAGCGCCATGCTTGGATCCTGAAAGTTAGGGCGAAGACTCGTTATATGATAATCGAAAGGGCCGGTACGGACCCAATCCGGCGCACACGAGAGGGCAGGATGGAAGGTTTCTCACAGCAGATCGGGGCCTGGATACCCTTCTTCACCACCCTGGCGGTGCTCTGCGCCACGCTGGCGGGGCTGCTGTTCGTGGCACTCTCGCTGCACGTGGGCGTGCTCAAGGCCGAGGGCGGGGTGAACCTCCGGCGCCTGGCCCAGCAGACCTTCGGCGACTTCGTGCAGGTGCTGTTCATCGGCACCTTCTTCATCGTGCCCTTCGACAAGCCGCAGTTCTTCGGCCTGGCGGCACTGATGATCGTGGTGGCGGGACTCAAGGAGTCAGGCGGGCGCTTCTGGCAGGCCTGGAGCGACCGCAACCACCCCGAGCACCGGGCCTACTTCATGCGCCGCTTCGCCATGTCCCTGCTCGGCCGCGCGCTGCTGGCGGGGGGCGGCGCCGGGCTGCTGTTCGGCGTGGTCGGCGGGGTGCAGGCGAGGCAGGACCTCCTGTTCATCTTCTCCGGCAGCGTGGTGCTCATGATCGCGGCGCTGCGCAACGCCTGGTTCCTGCTGGTGCACGAGCTGGGAGAGCAATGAAGAAGGCCGGCATGGAGCCGGCCTTCTCGTGTCTTCCGATCCGTGCGCGCCTCAGCGCGTGTTCTTGCGGATCTTCTCCAGGGCCTTGAGGCGCGCCACGGCTTCCATGAGCTCTGCCTGGGCACGGGCCACGTCCAGGTCATCGGACTGGTTGGTCAGGGTCTCCTCGGCCTTGCGCTTGGCTTCCAGGGCGGCAGCCTCGTCGATGTCGGCGGCGCGCTGGGCGGTATCGGAGAGCACCGTCACCACGTGCGGCTGCACCTCGAGGATGCCGCCGGACACGTAGAACACCTGCTCCTCGTCGCCGGACTGCACCCGCACCACGCCGGGCTTCATGCGCGTCAGCAGCGGGGCATGGCGCGGCGCGATGCCGAGCTCGCCCTGCTCGCCCGGCGCGAACACCATGTCAGCCTCGCCCGAGAAGATCTCGCGCTCGGCGCTGACGATGTCGACGTGGATGTTGCTTGCCATGCTCGTTTACCGCCTTACAGCGTCTTGGCCTTCTCGACGGCTTCCTCGATGGTGCCGACCATGTAGAACGCCTGCTCCGGCAGGTGGTCATACTCGCCGGCCACGATGCCCTTGAACGCGCGGATGGTGTCCTTGAGCGACACGTACTTGCCCGGGCTGCCGGTGAACACTTCCGCCACCGTGAACGGCTGGGACAGGAAGCGCTGGATCTTGCGCGCGCGCTGCACGGCCTGCTTGTCCTCTTCGGACAGCTCGTCCATGCCCAGGATCGCGATGATGTCCTTGAGCTCCTTGTAGCGCTGCAACACGGCCTGCACGCTGCGGGCCACGTCGTAGTGCTCCTGGCCGATCACGTTCGGGTCCACCTGGCGCGAGGTGGAGTCGAGCGGGTCCACGGCCGGGTAGATGCCGAGCGCGGCGATGTCGCGCGAGAGCACCACGGTCGCGTCCAGGTGGGCGAAGGTGGTGGCGGGCGACGGGTCGGTCAGGTCGTCCGCGGGCACGTATACCGCCTGGATGGAGGTGATGGAGCCCTTCTTGGTGGAGGTGATGCGCTCCTGCAGCACGCCCATCTCCTCGGCCAGCGTCGGCTGGTAGCCCACCGCGGAGGGCATGCGGCCCAACAGCGCGGACACCTCGGTGCCGGCCAGGGTGTAGCGGTAGATGTTGTCGATGAACAGCAGCACGTCGCGGCCTTCGTCGCGGAAGTACTCGGCCATGGTGAGGCCGGTGAGCGCCACGCGCAGGCGGTTGCCCGGCGGCTCGTTCATCTGGCCGTACACCATCGCCACCTTGGACTTCGAGAGGTCCTTGAGGTCCACGACGCCGGACTCGGCCATCTCGTGGTAGAAGTCGTTGCCTTCGCGGGTGCGCTCGCCCACGCCCGCGAACACGGAGAGGCCCGAGTGCTCGGTAGCGATGTTGTTGATGAGCTCCATCATGTTCACGGTCTTGCCCACGCCGGCGCCGCCGAACAGGCCGACCTTGCCGCCCTTGGCGAAGGGGCACAGCAGGTCGATCACCTTGATGCCCGTCTCCAGCAGCTCCGTGGAACCGGACTGCTCTTCATAGGTCGGGGCCTTGCGGTGGATGGCCCAGGAAGCCTCGCCCTTCACCGGGCCGCGCTCGTCCACGGGCTTGCCGAGCACGTCCATGATGCGGCCCAGGGTGGCCTGGCCCACCGGCACCGAGATCGGCGCGCCGGTGTTCTTGGCCTCGAGGCCGCGCTTCAGGCCCTCGGAGGCGCCCATGGCGATGCAGCGCACCACGCCGTCGCCGAGCTGCTGCTGCACCTCGAGGGTGAGGCCGCTCTCGGGGAGGGTGAGCGCGTCATAGATGGCCGGGATGGCGTCGCGGGGGAACTCCACGTCGACCACCGCACCGATGACTTGAACGATCTTTCCAGAGCTCATGTTTTGATCCTCGATACCGATTCTTCAGGTGTTCTTGATGCTTAGCCGATCGCGGCGGCGCCGCCGACGATCTCCGACAGTTCCTTGGTGATGCCGGCCTGCCGCGCCTTGTTGTAGACGAGCTGCAGGTCGTTGATGATCTCGCCGGCATTGTCCGTGGCCGACTTCATGGCCACCATGCGTGCCGCCTGCTCGCAGGCGGCGTTCTCGACCGCGCCCTGGTACACCTGCGACTCCACGTAGCGGGACAGCACGCCGTCCAGGAGCTCGCGCGCGTCCGGCTCGTACAGGTAGTCCCAGTGTTCGGCCAGTTCCTCGTCGCCGACCGGGGCGGTGGGCAGGAGCTGGCTTACGGTGGGCTTCTGGCTCATGGTGTTCACGAACACGTTGTTCACCACGAACAGCCTGTCGATCTGGCCGTCCCGGTACGCGTCCAGCATCACCTTCACGGTGCCGATGAGGTCGTTCACGTGCGGCGTGTCGCCGAGGTGGCTGGCCTGGGCCAGCACCTTGCCGCCGAAGCGGCGGAAGAAGCCCACCGCCTTGGCGCCGACCACGCAGAACTCCACCTCCACGCCTTGTTCGCGCCAGCCACGCACCGCGGCCACGGCCGCCTTGAACAGGTTCACGTTGAGGCCGCCGCACATCCCGCGGTCGGTGGAGATCACGATCATGCCGACGCGCTTCACCGGGCGCTCCACCATGAAGGGATGGCGGTACTCCGGGTTGGCCTTGGAGAGGTGGCCGATCACCTGGCGCATGCGCTTGGCATAGGGGCGCGAGGCCGCCATGCGCTGCTGCACCTTGCGCATCTTGCTCGCCGCGACCATCTCCATGGCCTTGGTGATCTTCTGCGTGCTCCGGATGCTCTTGATCTGCGTCCGGATCTCTTTTGGGCTAGCCATCGTGCTGTCCGCTTCCGGTTAGGCCTGGGTCTTCTTGAAGTCCTCGACCGCCTTCTTCAGGCCGGCCTCGATCTCCTTGTCGTAGTCGCCGGTCGAGTTGATCTTGTCGCGCAACGCGCCGAACTTGGAGGCGAAGTAGCTGTGCATGGCGGCCTCGAAGGCCACCACCTTGTTCGCTTCCACGTCGTCCAGGTAGCCCTCGTTGGCGGCGTACAGGGACAGCGCCATGTCGGCGGTGCTGAGCGGCGAGTACTGCTTCTGCTTCATCAGCTCCACGACGCGACGGCCGCGGTCGAGCTGCTTGCGGGTGGCCTCGTCCAGGTCCGAGGCGAACTGGGCGAAGGCCGCCAGCTCGCGGAACTGGGCCAGCGCCAGGCGCACGCCGCCGCCGAGCTTCTTGATGATCTTGGTCTGGGCCGCGCCGCCGACTCGGGACACCGAGATGCCGGCGTTGATGGCCGGGCGGATGCCGGAGTTGAAGAGGTCGGTCTCCAGGAAGATCTGGCCGTCGGTGATGGAGATCACGTTGGTCGGCACGAAGGCGGACACGTCGCCGGCCTGGGTCTCGATGATCGGCAGCGCGGTGAGCGAGCCGGTCTTGCCCTTGACCTCGCCCTTGGTGAACTTCTCCACGTACTCGGCGTTCACGCGCGCCGCGCGCTCGAGGAGGCGGGAGTGGAGATAGAACACGTCGCCCGGGTAGGCTTCGCGGCCCGGCGGGCGGCGCAGCAGCAGCGACACCTGGCGGTAGGCCCAGGCCTGCTTGGTGAGGTCGTCATAGATGATGAGCGCATCCATGCCGCGGTCGCGGAAGTACTCGCCCATGGCACAGCCGGAGTACGGCGCGATGTACTGCATGGCCGCGGACTCGGAGGCCGAGGCCGCCACCACGATGGTGTAGGCCATGGCGCCGGACTCTTCCAGCTTGCGCACCACGTTGGCGATGGAGGAGGCCTTCTGGCCGATCGCCACGTACACGCAGAACAGGTCCTTGCCCTTCTGGTTGATGATCGCGTCCACCGCCACGGCGGTCTTGCCGGTCTGGCGGTCGCCGATGATCAGCTCGCGCTGGCCGCGACCGACCGGCACCATCGCGTCGATGGCCTTGAGGCCGGTCTGCACCGGCTGGGACACGGACTTGCGCTCGATCACGCCCGGCGCCACCTTCTCGATGGGCGAGCTGAGCTTGGCGTTGATGGGGCCCTTGCCGTCGATGGGCTCGCCCAGCGAGTTCACCACGCGGCCGAGCAGCTCCCTGCCCACCGGCACTTCCAGGATGCGGCCGGTGGTCTTCACCGGGTCGCCTTCGCGGATGTGCTTGTAGTCGCCCAGCACCACGGCGCCGACCGAATCGCGCTCGAGGTTCAGCGCCATGCCGAAGGTGTTCTTGGGGAACTCCAGCATCTCGCCGTACTGGGCGCCCTGCAGGCCGTGCACGCGCACGATGCCGTCGGTCACGCTCACCACGGTGCCCACGTTGCGGGCCTCGGCCTCGCCATCGAACTTCTCGATGCGCTGCTTGATGAGCTGGCTGATCTCGGAAGGATTGAGTTGCATGGTCGGACCTCGGATTCCTGAAGATTTTTCCGTCGAATTAGTGGATCAGGGCCGCCGTCAGGCGCCCCAGCTTCTCGCGCACCGACCCGTCGATGACCAGGTCGCCGGCGCGGATCACCGCGCCGCCGATGAGCGTCTTGTCCTGCACGTACTTGAGCGTGATCTTGCGGCCGAGCTTCTTGTGCAGCGCGTCAGCGATGAGCTTCTGCTCCGCCGCGTCCACCGGCATGGCCGCCGCGATCTCCACCTCCAGGGTGTTCTCCGCCTCGGCGCGCAGGCGCTCGTAGTCGGCGGCGATCTCCGGCAGGAGGGTGAGGCGGCGGTTCTCGGACAGCAGGGCCACGAAGTTGCGGGCCTGCGGGTCCAGCTTCTCGCCGGCCTTGCCGGCGAGCTCCGCCAGCACCTCGGCACGCACCGCGGGGGCGGCCTTGGGACTGGCGAGCATGGCCTGCACGCTCGGGTCCTCGCTCAGCGCCGAGAGCACGGAGAGTGTCTTGCTCCAGCGGTCGAACGCGCCCTTGTCGCGCGCCAGCTCGAACACGGCGCGGGCGTAGGGACGGGCGAGTGTGCTCTTCTCGGCCATGGGCTACCTCAGTGGATCTGGCCGGCGAGCTCGTCGAGCAGGGCCTTGTGGGCCTTGGCGTCGATCTCGCGCTCGATGATGCGCTCGGCGGCGGCCAGGGCGACCTTGGCCACCTCGGCGCGCAGCGCGTCCTTGGCCCGGTTCAGCTCCTGCTGAATCTCGGCCTTGGCGGCCTCCACCTGGCGCTGGCGCTCGGCCTGGGACTCCTTGCGGGCGCCCTCCAGGATCTGCGAGGCCTGCTGGCTCGCGGTGTTCACCGCGTCCGCCGCCTTGCCGCGCGCGTCCTTCAGGATGTCGCCGGCCTGGCCGTGAGCCTGGGCCAGCTCCTGGCGGCCGCGATCACCAGCGGCGATGCCGTCGGCGATGTGCTTCTGGCGCTCGTCGATGGCCGCCATCAGCTTGGGCCAACCGGCCTTCATCATCAGGAAGATGAACAAGCCAAAGCTGATCATCTCGCCGAGCAATGACAGGTTTATATTCACGATCGTTACCCTCTATGGGCGGTCAGGCCTGGACTCAGTGACCCGCCGCAGCGGCGGCGGCCTTGAGCGCGCCGACGAAGGGGTTGGCGAACACGAAGTACATGGACAGACCGATGCCGATCATGGCCACGGCGTCCACGAAGGCCGCCATCAGGAACATACGGCCGGCCAGCATGCCGCCGAGCTCCGGCTGGCGTGCGCAGCCTTCCAGGAACTTGCCGCCCAGGATGCCGAAGCCGATGGCGGTGCCGAAGGCACCCATGCCGAACACCAGGCACACGCCCAGTGCGGTCAGGCCCTCGATGCTGGCGATCTGATTGATGATGTCCATGAAACTCTCCTTAACTAAAAAAGATGGATTGCTAGAACAGGGTCAATGGTGGGAATTCGAGTCGTGTATCTGGTGCGCCATGTTGAGATATACCACCGACAGCATCATGAAGACGAAGGCCTGCACAGTGATCACGATGAGGTGGAACACGGTCCAGCCGAAGCCCGGCAGCCAGTTGATCCACCATGGCAGCACCGCGATGAGCACGTAGAGGATCTCGCCGGCGAACAGGTTGCCGAAGAGTCGCAGCGACAGCGACAGCGGCTTGGCGAAGGTTTCGACGATGTTCATCAGCAGGTTGGGTAACGCCACCAGCATCCGGCCGACCCAGCCGTGAGCCTCGAACGGGTGGCTGAACAAGAACTTGACGTAGCGGAACGGACCCTTGGCCACGCTGTAATACATGGTCATCAGGAATATGGTCAGCGACATGCCGAAGGTCAGGTTCAGGTCGTTAGTGGGCACGATCTTGAGGTAGACCTGCTCCGGGTCCTTGCCCGCCGCGGCGCCGATGTGCTGCGCCACCCAGGGCAGCGCATCCACCGGCAGCATGTCCATGAAGTTCATGAGCCATACCCACACGAAGATGGTGATGGCCATGGGAGCGATCATCGGGTTGTCGTAGCTGAATACCGATTTCACCTGGTCGTGCAGCTTCTCGACCACGATTTCGACGAAAGCCTGCCACTTGCCGGGCACGCCGGTGGTGGCGCGGCGCGCAGTGAGAATGAAGGTGATGAGGAACAGAGCACCGAGGCCGAAAGAGAATAGCAGGGTGTCCACGTTGATCGCCCAGAATCCCTCGCCCACCGTCCAATAGGTTAGATGGTGATGGATGTACTGGTCGAGAGTAACGTCTTGTGCTTCGCTGCTCATCTCGCCTGCCCGATGTTGCTCTTGAACAGTCCTACCCAGTACGCCACGAGGACGGCCAGGTATCCCACCATCAGCGGCCCGACGGCCACCTTGAACTTAGCGAAGGCGATGATGAACAACATCACCGCCACCATGAACTTCGACATCTCACCCAACATCATCCGCAGCAGGAAGCGCTGCGGGTCACGCTCGATTTTCCCGGCGAAGACCCACAGAGCCAACACCGCGCTGGCACCGGTACCAATCAGGCCGCCCATCAGGGCTGCACCACCGGCCGCCAGGCCGCCCACCGCCAGGGCGAGGGCCGCGGTCACCAGGGCCGCCGATACCTGGAGCGCGACGGCCCTAAGCACCCCTCGGCGCATCTCTTCCAGATAGCCGGCCATCGCTCCCCAACTCCTGGGCAACAAAAAAGCCACGTCGTCACCGTATGCGGCAGCGGGTGGCCCAAGGGCTCCAGTGAGCCCGCTATTCTAGCTGGCCACGCTGGCGTCTTCAATAAAAATGTGGGGGATTTCGGCCCTAAAACAAGGGCCTGCAAGCATTACGGCGCTTACTTGATATGAGCCAGGATGCCGTCCAGTTCGTCCAGGCTCGAGTAGTGGATCACGAGCTTGCCGCCCTTGCCCTTGCCTTCCACCACCACCTTGGCGCCCAGCTTCTCGCTCAGGGTCCGTTCCAGGCGGCTCACGTCCGGGTCGGTCTTCTTGCCCTGGGGGGCGCGGGTCTCGCCGGCCTCCTTGAGCTTGTTGCGCACCAGGCGCTCGGTGTCGCGCACCGTGAGGCCCCGGTCCACCACCTGGCGGGCGGCGGCGGTCTGGCTCGCGCCCTTCAGGGCGAGGAGCGCGCGGGCATGGCCCATCTCCAGGGCGCCCTGGCGCACCAGGTCCTGGACCTCGCGGCTGAGCTCGAGCAGGCGCAGGAGGTTGCTGACCATGACGCGGGAGCGGCCCACCGCCTCGGCGGCTTCCTGGTGGGTGATGCTGAACTCGTTGATGAGGCGCTGCATGGCCTCGGCCTCTTCCAGGGGGTTGAGGTCGGCGCGCTGGATGTTCTCGATGAGCGCCATGGCCATGGCGGCCTTGTCCGAGACCTCCCGCACCACCGCGGGCACCGTCTCCAGGCCCGCCATCTGGGCGGCGCGCCAGCGGCGCTCGCCGGCGATGATCTCGTAGCGCTTGCCGTCTATCGGGCGCACCACGATGGGCTGGACGATGCCCTGCTTGCTGATGGAGTCGGCCAGCTCCTTGAGCGCCTCCTCCTTCATGTCGCGGCGCGGCTGGTACTTGCCGCGCTGCATGCGGTCGAGGGGGAGCTGGCGCAGCTCGCCGCCGGCGCCGGCTTCAGCCACGTTCGCGGGCGCGAGCGCCTCGCCGCCCAGGAGGGCGTCGAGTCCGCGGCCGAGGCCTTTACGCTTGGCTGACACGATGGCAGGGGCTCCCGAAGAGGGTGGGCATTTTAGCAGCAAGCGCCCGGGGCGCACGCATTTGACGCAACTATTGGACGCCCGGGGCTTGTTTCTCGCCGCGCCGCAGCATCTCGCCGGCGAGCGCGAGGTAGGCCAGCGCGCCGCGGGAGGTGGAGTCGTGTTTCAGGGCCGGCAGGCCGAAGCTCGGCGCCTCGGCGAGGCGCACGTTGCGCGGGATCAGGGTGCGGTACACCTTGTCGCCGAAGTGCATGATGAGCTGGGCCGAGACCTCGTTGGCGAGGTTGTTGCGCGGGTCGAACATGGTGCGCAGCAGGCCCTCGATCTCCAGGCGCGGGTTCACGGTCTGCTTGAGCCGCTCCACCGTGGCCACCAGCGCCGACAACCCTTCGAGCGCGTAGTATTCGCACTGCATGGGGATGAACACCCCGTCCGCGGCGGTGAGCGCGTTGAGCGTCAGCATGTTCAGGGACGGCGGGCAGTCGATGAGGATGTAGTCGTAGTCGGCGCGCAGCGGCATGAGCGCGTCGCGCAGCTTGCCCTCGCGCTTCTCGGCGGTGAGCAGGTTCACCTCGGCGGCGGTGAGGTCGCCGTTGCCGGGCAGCAGGTCGTAGCCCGCCGCCGGCACCTTCACCACGGCCTGGGCCGCGGGCACCTCGCCCATCAGCACCTCGTAGGCGCCGGCCTCGATCTCATGCTTGTTGACGCCGCTGCCCATGGTGGCGTTGCCCTGGGGGTCGAGATCCACCAGGAGCACGCGGCGCTTGGTGGCGGCCAGGGACGCAGCCAGGTTGATGGCCGTCGTCGTCTTGCCGACGCCACCCTTCTGGTTCGTGACTGCGAGGATCTTGCTCATGGAAGACTGGTATATGAAGACCGGGAGGTGGAATACCGTACAGGATACCTCGGGGTAATCCTAGGTTTTTTGCAGCACCACCAGGCAGCGCTCGGCATCCAAGCCCGGCACCTTGAGGGGGTGCACCGCCAGCAGCCGGAACCCGGGCGGCAGGTCCTGGAGTTCCGGGTCCGGCCGCGCGCCCTTCATGGCCAGGAGCCGCCCGCCGGGCGCCGCCATGCCGCCCGCGAGGGCGGCGAAGTCCTTCAGCGACGCGAAGGCTCGGCTCATGACCTGGGCATAGGGCGTGGCCGGCCGGTGCGCCTCGGCCCGCGCCTGCACCACCTCGACGTTCGCGAGCTTGAGTTCCGCCGTCGCGTGGGTCACGAAGCGGGTCTTCTTGCCGTTGCTGTCGATGAGGGTGAAGTGGATGTCCGGCCGCGCCACCGCCAGCGGGATGCCAGGAAGCCCCGCGCCGGTGCCCACGTCCGCCGCGGGACCGGCGCCGAGGAAGGGCAGGATGGCGAGGCTGTCCAGCACGTGCTTCACCAGCATCTCGGCCGGGTCGCGCACCGCCGTGAGGTTGTAGGCCTGGTTCCATTGCACCAGCAGCTCGACGTAGCGCAGGAGCCGCGCCTCGCCGCCTTCCGGCAACGTCACGCCCAGGGCTTTCAGCCCCGGCGCCAGGCCCCGACGCCAGTCACCCGCCATGGAATTGCCTCGCATGCATGACCCACACTACCATGCGACCCGCCGCCATGATCCGGCGGCACTGGAGCGGGGAATGAAGAAGAGAGTGCATCCGGCCGTCGCGGAAGCCTTCGAGGGCATCGAGGGGCGCAGCACCGCCGACGATTTCCTGGGCGTGATCGGCAACCACCATGTGCAGCTTTCCGCCATGGCGGACGTGAAGGCCAACATCATCATCACGGCTTCCTCCATCGTGCTGACCCTGGCGCTCAGCCACTTCGAGGACCCGGTCTACCGCACTACGGCGCTGTTGCTCCTGCCGTTCGTGACCCTGGCGCTCCTGTTCGCCATCGTCGCGGTGCTGCCCAAGCACCGGAACATCCCGTGGGTGGAGGGCGCGCCCCGGCCCTCCACCTTCAACCTGCTGTTCTTCGGCCACTTCGCCCAGCTCTCCCAGGAGCGCTACCTGCGGGAGATGTCGCGGCTGTTGAAGGACGACCGGACGATCTACGAGGCCATGTGCGAGGACATCTACGGCATCGGCCAGTACCTGGATGCGTACAAGTACCGTTTCCTGCGCTGGTCCTATCTCTGCTTCCTGATCGGCTTCCTGCTCGCCGCAGGCTCCGCGGCGTTGCGCTACGCCTAGAGGATGAAGAATAGGGACGAGTTGTAGAGGAAGTGGGCGAACACGCCTGGCCAGAGCGAGCGATAGCGCACCCGCAGCAGCACCAGCAGCGCCCCCAGCATCCCCACCACCACGAAGCCGGGCCACCAGTCGATCTTGTCGAACACGTGCAGCAGCATGAACACCGCGGTGGTGACGATGCCGGCCGGCGACACGCCCCAGCGCCGCGCCACCGCGGCGAACAGCGCGCCGCGGAACAGGAGCTCCTCCACCAGCGGCGCGCCGCCCACCGCCAGCACCAGCACCGTGAAGCGCGGCCAGCCGGGCGCGCCCAGGAGGCGTGACAGGGGGCCGGTGAGCTTGTCCGGATCCGGTGGCAGCACCGCCACCATCAGCGAGGCGAACAGCATGGCCGCGAGCGCGGCGGCGGCGGCTACCGCATAGGCGTGGCGGCGGCGCGGCGCGCACCAGGCGATGCCCCGTGCGTCGCCCTGGCGCAGCAGCGGCCGGGCACGGCGGCGTATATAGAAGACCAGCCAGAGCGCCGAGATGATGAAACCGAGCAGCGCGGCCCAGGCCAGCACGCCGTCGCCGGGGTGCGGCCGCACGGCGGGCGGGCCGTGCAGTTCCGCATCCAGCCCGACACCCACGCCCCACGCCACGTAAGGCAACGCGTTGCCGAGCAACTGGGCCAGCACATAACCCAGCATCAGCCACAGGCCCTGCCAGGGCCCGAACTCCCTCGCCTTGCCCGCCATCTTCGGGCTCAGGCCGGCGGCTTCTTGGTGCCCGGCAGCACACCCTTGAGCGTGCCGATGACCGCTCCCAAGAGGGCAAGCAGCAGGATGGACAGGCGCAGCGTGGTCAGCAGCGAGGCGTGGTCCGCCACGAACGCGGTGGCGGCGTCCATGCCCTGCTGCATGTTGGCGCCCGGCGGCACGCTGCGCGAGGCCCACACGCCGACCACGATGGACATGAGCAGCGTCAGCCCCAGCCAGAACGCGACGAACCACACGATCCCCACCCCGATGCGCTTCATTGTGTTTCCCCGCCTTTAGGTTGACCGGTCTTGCTGCACGGAGGCCGGCGGCGCCACGCGCATCACCTCCTCCACGGTGGTGACGCCCTCCGCCACCTTCTGCGCGCCGCGCAGGCGCAGCGGCTTCATGCCCTCGCGGATAGCCGCGTCCCGCAGGCCGTCCATGTCCAGGCGCTCGGTGACGAGCGGCTTGAGCTTGGGCGTGAACTTCAGCATCTCGTACAGGCCGACGCGGCCCTTGTAGCCGGTGTTGCGGCACTCCAGGCAGCCCACCGCCTCGTAGACCTTGCGCGGCTTCTGCACCTTCCAGGGGCTGACCAGCGCTTCCCAGTCGGAGTCCTCTATGGTGCTCTCGCGCCGGCAGTGCGGGCAGAGCGTGCGCACCAGGCGCTGGGCGATGATGCCGAGCAGCGTGGACTGGATCAGGAACGGCTGCACCCCGAGGTCCAGCAGGCGGCTCACGGAGGACGGCGCGTCGTTGGTGTGCAGCGTGGAGAACACCAGGTGGCCGGTGAGTGCGGCCTGCACCGCCATCTCGGCGGTCTCGGCGTCCCGGATCTCGCCGATCATGATGATGTCCGGGTCCTGGCGCAGCAGCGTGCGCACGCCGGCGGCGAAGCTGAGATCGATGCCCGCGTTCACCTGCATCTGGTTGAAGGCGGGTTCCACGAGCTCGATGGGATCCTCCACCGTGCACACGTTCACCTCGGGCTTCGCCACCTGCTTGAGCGTGGAGTAGAGGGTCGTGGTCTTGCCGGACCCGGTGGGCCCGGTCACCAGCACGATGCCGTGGGGGTTCTCGATCAGCGAGTTCCACAGCTTCTCATCGGTCTCGGTGAAGCCGAGCGCGCGGAAGTCCTTGAGCAGCACGGTCGGGTCGAAGATGCGCATCACCAGCTTCTCGCCGAACGCGGTGGGCATGGTGGAGAGGCGCAACTCCACCTCCTGGCCGGCCGGGGTGCGGGTCTTGATGCGCCCGTCCTGGGGCCGGCGCTTCTCGGCGATGTCCATGCGTGCCAGGATCTTGATGCGGCTGGTCACCGGCGTGAGCACCGCCGCCGGCAGCTGGTAGACCTGCTGCATGACGCCGTCGATGCGGAAGCGGATCACGCCCTGCTCGCGGCGCGGCTCCACGTGGATGTCGCTGGCGCGCTGGTCGAAGGCGTACTGCAGCAGCCAGTCCACGATGCTGATGATGTGGCTGTCGTTGACGTCGAGCTTGCCGCTGCGGCCGAGCTCGACCAGCTGCTCCAGGTTCTGGATGCCGCCGCCCGCCGGCAGGCCCTCGTTCTGTTTCTCGGCTCCGGTCACCGAGCGCGAAATGCCGTAGAACTCGACGAGGTAGCGCGCGATGTCCTCGGGGTTCGAGATGACGCGCCTGATGCGCTTCTTCTGGACCGCGGCGACCTCCCGCTCCCACTCGTCCTCATAGGGCTCGGCGGTGGCGAACACGATCTCCTGCCTGGTGACCTCCACCGGCAGCACGTTGAAGCGCGAGGCGTAGGGCAGCGATACCACGCCGGTGATGCGCTGGACGTCCAGCTTCAAGGGGTCGATGCGCGCGTGGGGCAGGCCGACGCGGCCCGCCAGCCAGGCGGTGAGGGAGTCCACGGTGAGCGGCAGGTTCGGCGGGCGCTCGTCGTTCCAGCCGCGCTTGCCCAGGATCAGCAGCGGATGCTTGTCCTTGTAGGCGCCGCGCTGGTCGAGGCCCCGCAGGAGCTCGGCCTTGTCGGCGCTCACCATGCCGTCCGCGACCATCCAGCCCAGCACTTCGGAGAGCGTGAGCTTGTGGGGCGTGATGCGGGTTTCGCGGGCACTGGACATATCGGGACAGTCTAGCAGCGACTCCGGCTCCGCCGCGCCATTCCTGGAAAAGCCTGTTTATTCCGCGTTATTCACCCGAGATTCATGGCTCGCAGCCTTCCTATTCCCGCCCCCCTGCACCAGACTCCCTGGCATCCGAGCACACCGAGGTCATGCCCATGCCCTTCCACGAGAACCTGCGCACCCTGCGCCTGGCCCGCGGCCTGACGCAACCGACCCTGGCCGAGAAGGCCGGCATCGAACAATCCTACCTCTCCAAGCTGGAGAACGGCCGCTCCAAACCCTCAGAGGACGTGCTGGGGCGACTGGCCCAGGCGCTGGAAGTGAAGCCGGAGACCCTCGCCAACGGCGACGAGACAGAAGAACGCACCCGCTTCTGGCAGCGCGCCGCCATGGCGGCGGCCGCAGTGCTCGCGCTCGGCCTCGCATTCCTGCTGGGCCGTGCCACCGCCGTCTATCCCTTGAGCTTCGGTCAGGTGATCCGCGGCGCCCACGCCGGTGAGAACCTGGTGCTGGACGTGCGGGAACTGGCGCCCCAGGGGATCGAGGTCATCAACGTGGCCAGCAGCGGCGGCGCGCAGGAGCACATCGGCGTGAGCGGCACGACGCCAGACTACGCCACGCTCGATGCCTACATGGGCGGCATCAAGGCCAAGTTCGGCGGGAGCTTCTCTTTCATCCAGCTGGACCCGGCCGCGGCGGGCCAACCCCATCACTTCAGCGTGATCTACGAAGCGCCGCGTTCGCGCTAGAGCTTCTTGTCAGGATCGCTGAGTGCCAGCGGTGCCGTTTTCCCGGTCTTGATGTCCACGGTGACGATGCGGCCGTGGTTGGTGTCGGCCACGTAGAGCGTGTCGCCGGCGAAGCTCAGGCCGCCCGGCTCATCCAGCACGCCTCCTCCCACCAGCGTGACCACGGAGCGGTTGGCGGGATCGAGCACCTTGATCTTGCTGTTGTAGGTGTCGGCCACGTAGATGCGGTCGGCATGCCAGGCGACGCCGAGGTCATGCTGCAGGCGCACCGCGTCGCCGGTACCGTCTTCGTCGCCGAAGGTGAAGAGGCCGCGGCCCACCAGGGTCTTCACCCGGGCGAAGCGGCCGTCGAAGTCGGCCGCGCGCACCGCGCTCGCCTCGGGGTCAGCCACGTAGAGCTTCGCGCCGTCGGTGGCGAGGCCGCTCGGCTGGGCGAAGCTCGCCTGGGTGAGCTCGCCGTCGTCGATGCCTTCGCGGCCGGAGCCGGCGAAGTGGCGGATGCGCTGCTGCTTGGGATCGTAGGTCCAGAGCTGGTGCTGGCCCGCCATGGCGATGTACACCAGGCCATCGTGCGCCAACAGGTCCCAGGGCGTGTTGAGCTCGGCCTTGGCCGCCGGCTGGTCGCCATCGGTCATGTAGCTCTGCTTGCCGTTCCCCGCCACGGTGCTCACCGCGCCGGTCTTGAGGTCGATGCGGCGCAGCGCGCTGTTGTCCGTGTCCGCCACGTAGAGCGTGTCCGGGTCCGCGAGGGCGAGACCCTGGGGATAGTCGAACTCGGCGGCCTTGCCCGCACCATCTTTGAGGCCCGGCTTGCCGTCGCCGTACACGGCGATCACCTTGCCTTCCAGCGTCGTCACCACCACCCGGTCGTGGTTGGAGTCGGCGATGAAGAGCCGCCCGCCCTTGGCGTCCGCCAGCACCTTGCCGGGATAGAGCAGCTGGCTGTCCGGCATCTTCTCCCTGAGGCCTGCGAACCAGAGCGGCTTGGTGTCGAGCTGCTTCTTCGCGGCGAACTCCTTCGCCAAGGTGCCGATGACCTTGTCCAGGAGCGCGTACTGTCCCTCACCCGAGGTCTGTCCCACCACCTTGCCGGCGGGATCGATCACCACCAGCGTGGGCCAGCCCTCGGCGCCGTAGGCTTCCCAGACCTGCATGGCATGGTCGTTCACCACCGGGTGCGCGAGCCCGTAGCGGCGCACCACAGAGGCGATGTGCTCGGTCTTGCCCTCGGTCTCGAACTTGGCGGAATGCACGCCGATGATGACCAGGCTGTTCCCGTATTTCTCCTCGAGCTTCTTGAGGTCGGGGATGATGTGGAAGCAGTTGATGCAGCCATAGGTCCAGAAGTCCAGCAGTACCACCTTCCCCTTGAGCTGGCTGATGCTCACCGGCTTGCCGCCGGTGTTGATCCAGTCGAGGCCGGCAGGGAACTCCGGAGCCGCCTGGCTTCCCAGGTACTCGTCGGGCATGCCCGCGGCGGCGGCCACCAGCGGCAGCGGCGAGGGCCCGCCCCAGCGCAGCACAGCGAGGATGCCGCCGGCGGCCAGCAGGAGGGCGATGAGGTAGGCGGTATGTCTCATGGTGCGGAGGAGTGCGTGCAAGGGTCGGTTCCTGTCCCGGTCATGCAGTACAAGACCCGCCGGGCGGCAGGCTTATTACGGGCCGCCGCCGAACAGGATGCTGCAGCAGGTGACGCCGCCCTCGGCCTTCTCGGTCTCGGACATGTCCACGATGTGCAGCTTCAGGCCCGCCCGCTCCAGCCTGGCGCGGGTGCGGGGGAAGGAGGCGGGATAGACGAGCTCCCGCCCTACCCTGACCGCGTTCGCGGCGGGCGGCTCGGTGGGATCGCACTCGATGAAGTCGAGACCCGGGAACGCGGCCTTGTCCACGAACGCGGGGTTGATGAGCAGCGTCTTCTCCGCCACCCGTGTGGCGGCGGTCTTGAGGTGCAGGCAGCCCTGCACCTCGACGCCCTTCACCTCGTAGCCATGGGGCTTCAAGTGCGCGCGCAGCTGCCCGATGCCGGCGTGGTTGCTGCGGGCGGTGAGGCCCACGTAGAGCGTGCGGCCCGTCTGCAGCACGTCGCCGCCGTCCAGGGTGCCGGGCGCCTCGATGTAGGCCAGTGGCTTGTGGCGCGCCAGCACGGAAGCGGTGGAATCCACCTCGGCGCGCCGCGACTCGGCGCCGGGACGGGTGATGACGGCGAGCTCATCCACCACCACCGCCGTGTCCTCCACGAACACCGCGTCCGCGTTGTCAGGCAGGGATGGCAGGGTCTCCACGCGGCAGCCGAGGCTGGACAGGGTCTCGACGTAGGCGCGGTGCTGGCGCCGGGCCAGTTCCAGGTCGATGGTCACGCGCTCCTGGAAGCTGAGCTCGCAGCGCTCCAGGGCCGGGCTGACGTCACGTACCAGTGCGATGTACAAAATTCGGGCTCTTGTCGGTGAATTTTCCTGTCGGAACTATGTCTTTTTTAGTAGCATCAGGCAAACGGCGCGCCCGGCGCGCGCTCATATATATAGACCGTCTCCAGGGGAACCACATGAAAGCGGCAACGAACACGGCGGACCGTCGCAGCCTCGGCCTCGCCACCACCACGTCCATCGTGCTTGGCAACATGGTCGGCTCGGGCGTGTTCCTGCTGCCCGCCTCCATGGCCGCCTATGGCGCCTACAGCCTCTTGGGCTGGAGCGTGAGCACGGTCGGCGCGCTGCTGCTCGCCTGGGTGTTCGCCAACCTCTCGCGCCGTCTGCCCAAGGCCGGCGGACCTTACGCTTATCCTCGTGAGGCCTTCGGCGATTTCGCCGGCTTCCAGATCGCCTGGATCTACTGGCTCAGCATCGTGGCCACCAACGCCGCCATCGCCGTGGCCTTCGCGAGCTACCTCGTCATCTTCGTGCCTGGGCTGAAGGATCCGCTGTACGGCACCCTCGCCGCCCTGGCCGCGAGCTGGCTGCTAACGGGCATCAACATCCTGGGCGTGAAGGCCGCCGGCCGCCTGCAGCTCATCACCGTGGTGCTCAAGCTCACGCCGCTGGTGGTGCTGGCGGTGTTCGGCCTCAGCCACTTCAGCGGCGCCACCTTCAACTCCGGCCACACCACCGAGGGCCCGCTCTCGGCGGTGAACTCCACCGCCGCGCTCGCCATGTGGGCGTTCCTGGGCCTGGAGTGCGCCACCGTGCCGGCGGACCACGTGAAGGACCCGGAGAAGACCATCCCGCGCGCCACCCTGCTCGGCACCGTGATCGCCGGCGCGTTCTACATCGTCTGCACCTCGGTGGTGATGGGCATCATCCCCGCCGACGTGCTGGCGAAGTCCAACGCGCCCTTCGCCGACGCGGCGCAGCTCTTGTGGGGCGACTGGGCCGGCAAGCTCATCGCCGCCGCCGCGCTCATCTCCTGCTTCGGCGCCCTGAACGGCTGGATACTGATGCAGGGCCAGCTTCCCCAGGCGGTGGCCAACAACGGCCTCTTCCCCAAGGCGCTGGCGAAGGAATCGAAGTTCGGCACGCCGGTCACGGCGCTGGTCGTCTCCAGCGTCATCGCCAGCGGCTTGCTGCTCATGAGCTACTTCGGCAGCACCCTGAACGGCGGCCTGGGCCAGGCGCTGGTGCAGATGTTCAACATCCTGATCCTCATCACCACCTTCTTCACCCTGGTGCCCTACATGCTCTGCGCCCTGGCGGACGTGGTGCTCAGCCGCCGCGACAAGCGCGCGCCCAACGTGCGCATGCGCGATGTGGTGATCGCCTCCGGCGCCTTCGTGTTCGGCATCTGGGCCTGCTACGGCACCGGCAAGGACTCGCTGTTCTACGGCACGCTCATGCTGCTCGCCGGCCTGCCCATCTACGTGTGGCAGACCCGCACCGCCAAGGCCTGACCCGCTGAAAAGAAGAAGGCGCCGGCCTCGCGGCCGGCGCCTTCTTTTTTGCGTCCGGGGCTCAGCGATAGGCTGCGCGAATCAACTCTTGGAAATGGTGCACGCCGGACTCCCGCTTGGGCGAGAGACGACCGGCCTGGTAGCTGCCGGAAGCGAGCCCCTTCTGCACCCGCTCACAGATGCCGATGTCCTCCTTCTGCACCTCGTCGCTGAAACTCAAGTCCTCGGCGATCATCTTCTTGGCTGCCGCTGATTCCATGTCGGTGTAGAAATAATCGAACAGCACTTGGCAGCGGTCCGCCGCCACCGGGACCACCCGATTCGTCTGCAGCCGTCCCGGCAGGATGTTCAGCATCATGTTGGGATAGATGAAGTAGTAGTGGGCATCACCTGCGGTATAAGGGCCTTGGTCACCATCCAGGGGACTGTGCTGGTAGGAATACCAGGGGGCCGTGTGGGTGGTGTATTCCCGGTAATCCAGCAGCTTGTTCAGGCCCGGATGCACATGGGGCAGGTGGTAGCCTTCCAGGTAATTGTCCACGTAGGCCTTCCAGTTGCAGGCCACGTCGTAGACCACGTGGGAGTGATAACGGAACTTGCCGAGTTCGATGGGCCGGATGCGCGCGGTGATACCTTCCAGCAGCGTCGCGAGCGGCACCGGCGGCTCGCCCACGCAGGCGAACACCAGCCCTTCCCACTCCGCCACCTTGATCTCATCCAGGTGGATGCACTTGATGTCGAAGTCCTTGGCCTGCTGCATCTCGTGGGCGGCCCGCAACTGCCCGGCCAGGGTGTAGGTCCAGCCGTGGTACTTGCACTGGAGCTGGCGCGCGTTGCCGTCCGCGAGCGCGAGGGGCCCAGCCCGGTGCCGGCAGACGTTGAAGAAGCCGCGCAGCACGTGGTCGTCGCCCCGCACCAGGATGATGGGCCGGCCGGCGATCTCCGCCACCACGTGGTCACCAGGATTCTTCAATTTTTCCGCGTGGCTGACGAGCTGCCAGGTGCGGGCGAATACCCGCTCCAGGTCGAAACCGTGGAAAGCCGGGTCTGCATAAGAGTAGCCCGGCAGCGTGGACGCTTCCTCCAGCGGCCGTGCCACGAAGTCGGCAGGATCGAAGCTCACAGGCTTCATCCGCCCACCGCCGGCTGCGTCATCTCGGGCTCCAGGTGGCCCGGCCGCGTGGTGCGCCAGGCGATGAAGGCGGCGCAGAGCAGGATGAAGGCGGCCAGCAGGAACGGCGCGCCAGGGATGCCCCAGGCGGCATAGGCACCGATGGCGATGGCGAAGCTCTGGGTGAAGAGGCCAGGGCCGATGCAGCTGGCGATGCCCATGAGGCTGGAGAGCGCGCCCTGCAGTTGGCCCTGCTCCGTGGGTTCCACCAGGTGGGTCATGATGCCCTGGGCGGAAGGGTTGGCGATGCCCCACAGCGACATCACCGGCACGCCCAGCCAGAACCAGTAGCCGGTGGGCGCGAAGCCGTAGATGGCGAAGCCAGTAGCACCGAACAAGAGGCCCAGCACCAGGGACTTGCGTTCGCCGAGCTTGCGCACGATGGGCTTCACCAAGCCGCCCTGCACGATCACGGCGCAGATGCCCACGCCCATGAGCATGTAGCCCACGTAGAGCGCGTCCCAGTGATAGCGGTAAGCCATATACAGCACCGCGGTGCTGGGCAGCACGGCGTGGGCCGTGTTCATGAGGAACTGGGAAGTGGCGAGACCCGCGAGGATGGGGTGCGAGCGGAGCAGCACCAGCGCGCCCACCGGGTTGGCCTTCTTCCAGGAGAAGGACTTGGCGCGCTTCTCCGGCGGCAACGACTCCGGCAACACGAAGAAGCCGTAGCCGGCGTTGATGAGCGCCAGACCCGCCGCGAACCAGAACGGCAGGCGCGGCGCGATGTGTCCCAGCACGCCGCCGACGAAAGGACCGAGCACGAAGCCGATGCCGAAGGCGGCGCCGATCATGCCGAAGGCGCCGGCGCGCTTCTCCTTGGGTGTGACGTCGGCGATGTAGGCGCCGGCGGTGCTGATGCTGGCGGCGCAGATGCCGGAGATGATGCGGCCCGCGAACAGCCAATACAGGTTGGGCGCCACGGCCATGAGCAGGAAGTCGAGGCCGAGACCCGTGCAGGAGATGAGGATCACGGTGCGGCGGCCGAAACGGTCCGAGAGCACGCCCTGCAGGGGCGAGAACAGGAACTGCATCAGCGCCCAGCCGGTGCCGAACAGCCCGTAGATCTCGGCGGCCTTCACCGGATCGCCAGCCATGAAGCTCTGCACCAGCATGGGCAGCACCGGGATGATCATGCCGAAGGCCAGCATGTCGATGACCACGGTGACGAGGATGAAGGCCAGCGCGGCTCTGCGGTTCTTCAAGAGGAGGACTCCACTCCGGGTATCGCCCATTATCCCCGAGCAGGGTGCTTTGCGTCAGCCGGCGATCTCGTCGTAGCCGCGGCCGAGGAACTGCAGCAGGCAGATGCCGTGGCCGAAGGGATCCGCGAGGTGCGCGATGCGTCCCCACTTGTGGGTCTCGATGGGATCTTCAAGCACCGCGCCCGCCGCCACGGCCGCCTTCACGGCGGATTCCACGTCCGGCACGACGAAGTCCAGGTGCACGGGCGTCCAATGGCGCCGGTAGTCCCGGGCCTGGGTGAGGCCCGACGCCGCCGGCGTGCCCGCCGCCTTCACCAGGAGGTAGAGGGGCGAACTCATGCCCAGTAGCTCTACCCCTTCCCTGCCGAAGCGGCGCCCGACCTTGAGGCTGAAAGCCTCCGTGTAGAAGGCGACGCCCTTCTCCAAGTCGTCCACGTCGATGTTCGCTAGCAGCTCCATCAGTGCCAGAGGCCGAGCACCAGGCCGAAGATGAGGAACTGCACCGTGTGATAGCCGCCGTCGATGGCCCAGGCCAGGGTCGAGCGGCCGGCGAACTGGTAGTTGATGCCGAAGCTCGCCGCCACGAAGCAGAAGCCTGCCACCGCGCCCATCGTCAGTGCGCGGCCGAGTTCGGGTTCCGGCCCCAGCATCCAGGCGAAGGCAAACGCGGCGATGAGCGCGAACAGGAAGCTCACGGCGAACACCCGCGCCGGATGATGCCCCTCGCCCGTCTTTTCGCCCCGGTTCATCTCGCGGTTCCAGGCGGTGCCGAAGAGCTTGGCGGAGTACCACGGCCCTCCCAGGAGGAACGTGGCGGCCGCGGCCACGACGATGGCCAGGATGTTCAGTCCGTATGCGTGCATGATCTATCCCCAATGTTGCCCCGGATCGAGTATAGCCGGGCCTGAAAAGAACGAAGCCCGGCGGGGCCGGGCTCATGGACAGGTACGGGGCGCCCTCAGCGGCCCATGAAATGTCCGAGGATGGACATCAGGTTCACCAGCCCCCATACCGCCCAGATCGCCAGGGTGAGACCGGGCATGGGCTTGCGCTTCACCAGCCAGTAGATCCCCGCGGGGATGCCCACCAGCACGAACGCGATAAGGACCGGCATCAGCGCGGCGCCCAGCACGTAGCCGATGCCCGCGGCGCTGGTAGGCGCCACGCCAGACAGCAGCGCCACCAGTACCCCGACTACCAGCGAAGCCGCCAGCAACCCTATGAAGCTCTTGGACATGAGGTTCCCCTTCATCAAGGTATTAACCCGCAGGAGTATAGCTTTCCGCTGAGGAAGCAGGGCCCACGAACGGAAAGCCCGGCGGAGCCGGGCTTTCCTTCACGTCATTGCGCGGTCCAGGTCACACCGTCCACATACCCATGAAGTCGGTGACCGAAGCCGCCTCGAGCTTCTTCTGGTCGCCGCAGAGCGCGTTGATGGACGCGCACTGGCGGGCCGAGAGCCGGCCGGCGATGGCCTTCTCGAACTTGTTCACCAGCACCGGGATGCCCTCGGCGCGGCGCTTGCGGTGGCCGATGGGGAACTCCACCTCCACCCGCTCGGTCTTGGCGCCGCCCTTGAAGAACACCTGGATGGCGTTGCCGATGTAGCGCTTCGCCGGATCGTAGTAGTCCTTGGTGTACTTGCCGTTCTCGCGCACTTCCATCTTGGAGCGCAGCTTGTCCACGCGCGGGTCCTGGGCGACGGCGTCCTCGTAGTCCCCCGCGGTGAGGCGGCCGTGGATCAGCGGGATGGCGACCATGTACTGGATGCAGTGGTCCCGGTCCGCGGGGTTCGCGAGTTCCCCGGTCTTGTCGATGATGCGTACGCCAGGCTCCTGGGTCTCGATCACGATCTTCTCGATCTCGCCGAGCTTGTCCTTCACCTTGACGTGCAGGGCCATGGCGGCCTCGACTGCGGTCTGGGCATGGAACTCCGCCGGGAACGAGATCTTGATGAGCACGTTCTCCATGACGTAGCTGCCGTACTTGCGCTGGAACTTGAAGGGCTGGCCCTTGAACAGCACGTCGTAGAAGCCCCAGGTCTTGGCCGTGAGTGCGGAGGGGTAGCCCATCTCGCCCTTGAGGGCCATGAGGCCGTGGCGCACGGCGCGGCTGGTGGCGTCACCCGCCGCCCAGCTCTTGCGGGAGCCGGTATTGGGGGCGTGGCGATAGGTGCGCAGCGCGCCGCCGTCGATCCAGGCGTTGGAGACGGCGTTGATCACGTCCTCGCGGCTGCCACCCAGCATGTGGGTCACCACGGCGGTGGAGGCGACGCGCACCAGCAGGACGTGGTCCAGGCCCACCCGGTTGTAGCTGTTCTCGAGCGCCAGCACGCCCTGGATCTCGTGGGCCTTGATCATGGCCGTGAGCACGTCCTTGATGGTGAGCGGCTTCTTGCCCTCGGCGATGTTGCGGCGCGACACGTAGTCCGCCACCGCCAGGATGCCGCCCAGGTTGTCGGAGGGGTGGCCCCACTCCGCCGCGAGCCAGGTGTCGTTGAAGTCCAGCCAGCGCACCATGGCGCCGATGTTGAACGCGGCCTGCACCGGATCCAGCTCGAAGCTCGTGCCCGGCACCCGCGCGCCGCCCTGCAGGGTGGCGCCCGGCACCACCGGCCCCAGCAGCTTGGTGCAGGCCGGGTAGTCGAGGGCGAGCATGCCGCAGCCCAGGGTGTCCATGAGGATGTAGCGCGCGGTCTTGTAGGCCTCGGCGCTCTTCACCTTGTAGTCGCAGACGTAGTCGGCGATGTCCTTCAGGACCTGGTCGGGGGCGGGACGCTTGGCGGAACGGATGTCATGGCCACTCATCTATGTTTCCTTTCTCTCTTACTTGCGCTTTTCGATTGAAATGAACTTCTGGTCTTCGGGGCCAACGTAGTTGGCGCTCGGGCGGATGATCTTGCCGTCGGCGCGCTGCTCGATGACGTGGGCGCTCCAGCCGGTGGTGCGGGCGATCACGAACAGCGGCGTGAACATGGCGGTGGGCACGCCCATCATGTGGTAGGACACGGCCGAGAACCAGTCCAGGTTCGGGAACATGTTCTTGGTCTTCTTCATCACCGCCTCGAGGCGCTCGGCGATGTTGTAGAGCTTCATGTCCCCGGCGCCCTTGGACAGCTCGCAGGCGACCTTCTTGATCACCACGTTGCGCGGGTCGCTCACGGTGTACACCGGGTGGCCGAAGCCGATGATGACTTCCTTGGCCTCCACGCGGCGGCGGATGTCCGCCTCCGCCTCGTCCGGGTTGCCGTAGCGGCTCTGGATCTCGAACGCCACCTCGTTGGCGCCGCCGTGCTTGGGGCCGCGCAGGGCGCCGATGCCGCCGGCGATGCAGGAGTACATGTCGGAGCCCGTGCCGGCGATGACGCGGGCGGTGAAGGTGGAGGCGTTGAACTCGTGCTCGGCGTAGAGGATCAGCGAGGTGTGCATGGCGCGCACCCAGGCGTCCGAGGGCTCGCTGCCGTGCAGCAGGTGCAGGAAGTGGCCGCCCACGGAGTCGTCGTCCGTCTCCACCTCGATGCGACGGCCGTCGTGGCTGAAGTGGTACCAGTAGCAGAGCATGGAGCCCAGGGAAGCCACCAGCCGGTCCGCGATGTCGCGGGCGCCGGCGGCGTTGTGGTCGTCCTTCTCCGGCAGCGCGCAGCCCAGCGCCGAGACGCCGGTGCGCATCACGTCCATGGGATAGCTCGCGGCGGGCAGCGCCTCCAGGGCGGCGCGCACCACCTGAGGCAGGCCGCGCAGGCGCTTGAGCTTGGCCTTGTAGCCCTTGAGCTCGGCGCGGTTCGGC
Organism: Gammaproteobacteria bacterium; assembly: GCA_036383255.1. Classification (NCBI taxonomy): domain Bacteria; kingdom Pseudomonadati; phylum Pseudomonadota; class Gammaproteobacteria; species Gammaproteobacteria bacterium. The sequence goes on from DASVOS010000004.1 coordinate 169,443, forward strand.
AGCTTGCCGTGGACGAGGAGGTAGGCCACCTCCTCGAAGTCGCACTTCTCGGCGATGTCGAGGATGTCATAGCCGCGGTAGTGCAGGTCGTTGCCGCTGCGGCCCACGGTGCAGAGCGCGGTGTTGCCGGCCACCACGCCCGAGAGGGCGACGGACTTCTTGGCCTTGGGGGCGGCGGCCGGGGCCGGAGTGTTGGTATCAGCCATGTTCCTGCTCCTGATGAGACCGAACTACTTAACTTTTCTTGCCGTCCTGTTTGAATAACTCGTCGAGCTTCTTCTCGTAGTCCATGTAGCCGAGCACGTCGTAGAGCTCGGCGCGGGTCTGCATGCTGTCCAGCACGCCCTTCTGGGTGCCGCGGGCCCGCAGCTCCGCGTACACCCGCTCCGCCGCCTTGCTCATGGCGCGGAACGCGGAGAGCGGATAGAGCACCAGGCGCACGCCGGCGTCGCCCAGCTCCTTGGTGGTGAACATGGGCGTCTTGCCGAACTCGGTGATGTTCGCCAGCACCGGCACCTTCACGGCTTTCGTGAACTGCTTGTACTCGTCCAGGGTCGTGAGCGCTTCGGCGAAGATCATGTCGGCGCCTGCCTCCACATACTTCGCCGCACGGTCCAGTGCGGCCTGCTGGCCCTCGCTGGCGTGGGCGTCGGTGCGGGCCATGATCACGAACTTGGGATCACTGCGCCCGTCCACCGCCGACTTGATGCGGTCGCACATCTCGGCGGCGTCCACCAGCTCCTTGCCGGGCCGGTGGCCGCAGCGCTTGGCGGCCACCTGGTCCTCGATGTGCATGCCGGCGGCGCCGGCACGGATCATCTCGGCAGCGGTGCGGGAGATGTTGAAGGCCGAGCCCCAGCCGGTGTCCGCATCCACCAGCAACGGCAGTTCGGTGGCGCCGCTGATGCGGCGGATGTCCTCGCAGACATCGTTGAGGGAGGTCATGCCGAGATCCGGCAGGCCGAAGGAGGCGTTCGCCACCCCGGCGCCGGAGAGATAGAGGGCCTTGAAGCCGGCCCGCTCCGCCAGGAGCGCCGCGTAGGCGTTGACGGCGCCCGCCACCTGCAGGGGACGTTCGGCTTCGAGCGCGGACCAGAACCGCGCGCCGGCGGAAGCATGAGCCATGGCGGGACCTCTAGGGATGCCGGCCGGAGCCGGGCTTAAGAGCCGCCTATTTTACCGGTTTTGCATTCCCCACGCCCCATCTGGCAAGTCGGCTCAGCCATCCATGGCCCGGGTATGGATGCCGCACTCCTGGTCCTGCTTCGGCCCCTTGCTGGGATCGTAGTAATCCTCGTTCATGGGCAGCTTGTGGGCGAGGCAATAGTCGATGGCCTGCATCTGGGTCCAGTCAAGCATGGGATAGACCGCGAGCATGCCGCCTCGCATGCGCGCGTAGGGGAAGAACCGGCGCTCGGCACTCTCCTCGCGCATGACCCCGGACAGCCAGACCTTCGGCGCTTCGGCCTTGAGCGCCTGCTGCAGGGGATCGAACTTCACGACCCGGGTGAAGTGGGCGAACGCGGGGCTCTCGACCTCGGGTACCGGCAGTTGCGGGGCACGGTAGACCTTAAGATTCAGCTTGAACATCCGAGTGTAGATCTCCATGAGCTCGCGGGTGCGCCCGGTCTCATGGCCGTGGACGATGGTCACCACGCGCATGTCCGGCATGGCATCCGTCACGAGCTTGAGCATGACGCCGGCGGTGGGGCCGAAACTGGTGGTGAGGATCACGTCGCGCCCGTAGCGCTCCACCATGCGGCGGATGCGCGCCGCCGCATCCAGCATCTCCAATTCACTGTCGAGCCGTACAGCGTCCGGCGGCCGATCTGTCATCTCAGTCACGGCTACCGCCGATGTCCACCACGATGCGGCCCTGGTGGCGGCCGTCCAGCACGCGGGGGAAGACCTGCGGCAACTGGTCGAAGGGCACGGTCTCATGGCCGATGGCCTTGAGTTTGGTGGGCTTCAAGTCGGTGGCGATGCGCTGCCACACTTTCAGGCGCAGCTTGCGGGGCGTCGCCATGGAGTTGATGCCCAGGAGGTTCACGCCCCGCAGGATGAAGGGCATCACGGTGGTATGCAGTTCGTGCCCGCCCGCGAGGCCGATGGAGGCGATGTTGCCCCACCAGTCGGTGGTGCGGGTGAGCCAGGTGAGCATGTCGCCACCCACGTTGTCGATGGCGCCCTGCCACTGGATGCGTTCCAGCGGCCGCGAACCGTAGTCGATCTCGCCGCGCAGCAGGATGTGGCTGGCGCCGAGCTGCTTGAGGTACTCCTGGGAGTCCTTCTTGCCGGTGACCGCCACCACCTCATAGCCGCGCCTGGCCAGCATGTTGACCGCGATGCTTCCCACGCCGCCGGTGGCGCCGGTGACCACCACCGGCTTGCCCTTGGGGCTTAGGCCGTTGTGCTCCATCTTGTGGATCGCGAGGGCCGCGGTGAACCCGGCGGTGCCCACCATCATGGCGGTCTCCGGAGTGAAGCCGCGGGGCATGGGGATCACCCACTCACCCCGCACCCGCGCATACTCGGCATAGCCGCCGTCGTGCTCCTCGCCCAGGCCGCAGCCGGTGACCAGCACCTTCTGGCCCTTCTTGTAGCGCTTGTCGCTGGAACTCACCACCGTGCCGGCGAGGTCGATGCCACCCACCAGCGGGAAGCGGCGCAGGATCTTGCCCTTGCCGGTGGCGGCGAGGGCGTCCTTGTAGTTGACGCTGGAGTACTGCACCCGCACCACCACTTCTCCGGGACCGAGGTCCGCGAGCGTCAACTGCTCGTAGCGCGCCTCGACTCCCTTCCCGGCCTCGTGGATGCGGAACGCGGTGAAGGTCTTGTCCATGGCGGTGTCCCTGCGGGCGGTGCGCGCCATTCTAGCGCGGTTCAACCTTGATCCATGATGAGGCGGGCACCGCGCCGGTTGGTGAAGTAGGTCCAGGCCCACTGCAGCATCACCACCATGCGGTTGCGGTAGTCGACGAGGTAGTAGATATGCACGAACACCCACATGAGCCAAGCCAGGTAGCCGCGCACCTTGAGCGCGTGCAGCGCCGCCACGGCCCGGTTGTGGCCGATGGTGGCCATCTGGCCCTTATCTATATAACGGAACGGCTTGCGCGGCCGGCCCTTGAGATCCGCGAGGATGGCGCGCGCCACGGCCAGCCCCTGCTGATAGGCCACCGCAGCGATGCCGGGATAGAGCACACCGGGAGACTGCTCCAGGTGCGCGAGGTCGCCCGCCACGAAGAGTTCCGGATGGCCCGGCACACTCAAGTCCGGCTGCACCCGCACCCTGCCCTGGCGGTCCGCCTCGACGCCCAGAGTCTTGCCCAAAGGCGAGGCGGTGACACCGGCGGCCCAAAGCACCGTGCCCGCCTCGATGCGCCGGCCGGCGAGCTCCACTCCGCTCGCATCGATGCCGGTGACGGCGGTGCCGGTCAGCACTTCCACGCCCAGCTCCGTGAGCGCCCGCGCCGCGTAATCCGAGAGCTTGGGCGGCAGCGCGGACAGGAGGCGCGGCCCCGCCTCCACCAGCACCACGCGGGTGAGCTCGGTGTGGATGTTGCGGAAGTCCTTGGCCAGGGTGAAACGTCCCATCTCGGCGATGGCGCCAGCCAATTCGACGCCGGTGGGTCCACCGCCCACGATCACGAAGCTCAGCAAGCGCTTCTGCAGCTTGGGGTCGGTGGAGCACTCCGCCGCCTCGTAGGCATTGAGCACGCGGCGGCGGATCTCGCGGGCATGCTCCAGGGTCTTGAGTCCCGGCGCCAGCGGCTCCCACTCATCGTGACCGAAGTAGGCGTGGCTCGCGCCGCTCGCCAGCAACAAGTAGTCGTAAGCGAGTTCGCCGAAAGAAGTGATGACGCGGCGCGCGGCGATGTCCGCGCCCCTCACCTCGCCCTGGTACACCCGCACGTTGGCGTGGCGCGAGAGCACCGCGCGCAGCGGCACCGCGATGTCCGCCGGGCTAAGCTGGGCCATGGCCACCTGGTAGAGCAGCGGCTGGAACACGTGGTGGTTGTGCCGGTCCACCAGCGTCACCTCGACGCCGGGCCGGCTGCCCAGGCGCTTGGCTGCCTGCAGGCCCGCGAAACCACCGCCGACGATGACTACCTGCTTCATGTCGCTATTGTCTCATGCCAAAAGAAAGGCCCCGCCTCGTGGCGGGGCCTAGGTTCACCGGCGTACGCCCGGTCAAAACACGTAGCGGGCGCCGATCATGAAGGTGTTGCCGTCGGAGTTGTTGGCCACGCTCGCGAACAGCCGCCAGTCATGGTTGAGGGTGAACAGCCCGCGAACGCCGAGGGTGTTCTGGGTGTCGCTGCTCACGTCCGTGTGGCTGACGAAGCCGTCCAGTTCGAACATGGGCGCGAGCCAGGCGCGCAGGCCGCCGGTGGCACCCCAGCCGCTGTCGGTGCCGTTGCCGGTGGCGTTCACGCTCAGGAACTCGCCGTCGATGAACAGGTCCACCTGGTCGGCGAGGTGCGTGTTCCAGCCGGCCCCGACGTCGAACGTGTTCTGGCTCACGCTGCAGCAGGACACGTGGCTGTAGCCGGCGAACGCGTGCACGTCTTCCGTGAGCGCCAGCGAGGCGTCCACGCTCGGACCGTCCAGGCTGTTGCCGCCGTGGTCTGGGTTGAAGTTGGTGTAGGCGCCTTCCACGTAGTTGTAGTCGAAACCGGCGGCCTGCGCGAACGGCGCAGCGGCCACCAGGGACAGGCTCAGCAGGATGCGCTTCAGCATGGTTCTCTCCTTGGGTATGCGGCATCCCTCTGGCCGCGTGCGAGCGCACTCTAGCGGTTACGCCACGCGGCACCGAGCAGTTCATGACATAAGCGCCGCAACGATGGCGGAACTGTGAAGCAGTTAACGATGGCTGGCTTCGAAGAGCGCCCCGCGCATGCCCCGTGGGATACAAGGCATGCGCGGGACGAGGCTCACGGAGGAGCCGGACTCGTGACGCTGATCAGGCGGCCGCCGGAACTGAACAGGAACGTGGCGCTCACGTCATCCTTGAGCTGATACCAATAGCTATAGCGTCCATCCTGTTCCTGGGTCTTGCGGTCCGGTGTCCCCAGGCAATGCTCCACTTCCGCCGAGGTGGCGTCGTTGGGCTGGAAGCCCGCCACCGTGCCCGGGCAGACGTAGCCGGGCGGCGGCGCGCTGGAGCAGGCCGATAGCGATGCTGCGACGAGGAGCAGTGAGACGATCGCCGTGGCCTTCATTTGCGTCTGCCTTGCATCACGGGGACGGTCCCCGAGCCTGGAACCACGCTAGCGCGCCCGGGGCGCAGAGCGATAACTCAGGGGACATAAGCGGCAGGCAGGATCGCCGAAACGTGAAGCATCCCGCAGGCGCGGGCGTTATGTCAGGCGGGGGTGCGCTTGCGCACGCCGAGCGCGAGGCGCAAGGCGTTGGCGAACTCCATGCCGGTCTGGAAACGCGCGTCCGGATCCTTCTGCAGGGCCTTGTCCATCACCACCTTCACCGTGGCCGGGATGTCGGGGCGCAGGAAGGTCACGTCCGGATGCGGATCGTTCGCGATCTTGAACATGAGGCCGGTGAGCGAAGGCGCCTCGAACGGCAGCTCGCCGCGCAGGAGCTGGTAGATGGTGACGCCGAGGGAGTACAGGTCGCTGCGGCCGTCCAGCTTGTTGCCCTGCACCTGCTCCGGAGACATGTACAGGGGGCTGCCGAGGATGGTGCCGGTCTTGGTCTTGCTCATGTCGGTGAGCGCGGCGATGCCGAAGTCGGTGATCTTCACGCGCCCGCTGGCCCGGTCGTACATGATGTTGGCGGGCTTGATGTCGCGGTGCACCACGTGGTGCTTATGGGCGTAGTCCAGCCCCTCCGCCACCTTGATGGCCACCGCAAGCGACTCGCCCATGGGCAGCAGGTTCTTGGAGTCGGTGAACTTCTGCAGCGAATCGCCCTGCAGGTAGTCCATGGCGATGTAGGCCAAGCCCTGGTCCTCACCCACGTCGTAGATGGTGACGATGTTGCTGTGGTTGAGCCGGCCGGCGGTCTCCGCCTCGCGGAAGAAGCGCTCGTGCACGTCCTTGAGCGCTTCGCCGTCGAACTCGTCGGCCAACGCCATGGTCTTGATCGCCACCTGGCGGCCGATCTTGGCATCCTTGCCGAGGTACACCACGCCCATGGCGCCGCGGCCGAGCTCTTGCACCAATTCATAGCGGCCCAGCATCGGCTTCTGCACGCCGCCGCTGGCGATCGCGCGGGAGAGCGTGGCGGCGCTGCCGGTGCGGGTGAGCGCCGGTGTGCTCTCCAGCTGGCGCAGCCGCTCCAGCCGTTCGCCCAGGCCCTCATAGGCCGGCGCGATGCGCTGCACGTGGGCATAGACCTCCAGCGCCTGGGAGTAGCGGCGGCCGCGCTCATGCTCCTGGCCGAGCGCCATCAGGTTGTCGCACAGGAGGCGCGAGGGCAGGCACAGCCTGAAACGCTGGAACGCCAGGTCGAAGCGGTTGAGCGCCTGCAGCGCCAGCGCATACTCGCGGTTGAGCTCGGACATGGCGCCGCGCGAGACCCCGCTGCGGTCGCGCACGAAATGCATTACGCCCAGCGCGAAGTGCCCGAACAGCAGGAACAGCGTGGGCAACATCAGCGGCAGCCACAACGACTTGGCGAGGAGCGGCACGAACTCGCCGTTGAGGAGTGCCACCGCCAGGAACGCGGTGACCACGAGACCGATGGTGCGGCTGAGGTGCGGCAACAGCAGCAGGAGGTACAGGCCCGCGGCCAGCGTGAGCAGCGCACGCAGACCCCAGGCCCAGAACGGTGTGGATACGAGGTCGCCATTGAGGAGGCCCGAGACCAGCGCCGCGGTGCGCAGTACCGGCGCCCTGCCCTCCGCGTCCACGCGTCCCACCAGCACCGCCTTGCCGGCGAGCTTCTCCGCAGGTACCGCGCCGCTGAGCACGTCCGCGAACCCATAGCGCGGGAGGCCCTCGGCGTCGCCCCGCAGCAGCACTTGGCTGTGGCGATCGGTGCGGATCGCGAGGTCACCGAGCGTGATGCCGCCCAGGGTCTGCACGCCCATGCGGTTGATCTCGATATCCTGCTGACGCGCCGCCGTGAGCAGCGCGAGCGTGGCGAAGGCGTGGCCGTCGGACTGCACCAGCAGCGGCGCCTGGGGCGTGTCCGCCGGCACCTCATCCAGGAAACCCACGCCGCGGGCTGCATTCACGAACTTGGGCAGCGGGGCATCCAACGACACCGCCGGGGCCGCAGGTGCTTCCAACGGCAGCGCGAAGGTGGGGCTGCCGCCGTTCGCTGCGCTGGGCGCGGCGCTCAAGCGCGTGCCACGGGCCGCGACCAGCACGCGCCCGGAGCGCACGATGCTGGCGGCCAGTGCCGCGTCGGTGTCGAGGGCGGCCTGTGCTTCGCCGAGCTTGGCGTTGACCATGGCATCCGGCGAGGCGAGGGATTGCAGCTCGGTGATGTAAGCCAGGGCCGCCGCATTCTGTGGTGAGGACAAGTCCTCTGTGAGCGCCACCACTGCGACCTTGTCATCGGTGAGCACGTCCACCAGCTTCGCGAACCGGCTGCGCGGCCAGGGCAAGGGGCCGTACTGCTTGAGTGCGGCGGCATCGATCGCCACCACCGCCACCTGCGGGTTGGCCGCGCGCTGGGCCGAGAGCGCCTCGCCGAAGCCGTAGCCCGCCCATTCCACGCCCAACGCCCCCTGCAGCAAGGCATACACGGTCAGCGCGGCGACGAAGGCCAGGCCCCAGGCGAGCTTGTTCTTGAGGAATGCGGGCATGAGCAGATAGCGCCTTGGAGCGTCCCCGTTGTTCCGGTCCACCCCTCGAGACGGGGGTTTTCCATAACCGGATTTGACCCACAGGGTAGCTTAAATTCCCAAATCCGACACTACGGGGGTTACCTGGCGCGGCCGGGGCCGCGCCTGCCGCATAGAAGTCCCGCCGTGATCACGGGTTCTCCGGGGGGGTCTTCAGCCCCGGCGCTGCCGTCCAGAAGTGGACCTGGCCTCGCGCTCCATCAGCAGGCAACGGGCCAGGAGACTGAGGTTCCGCCCCGTGACCAGCGCCAGGAACATGGGCAGGCCCCAGTTGTGGCCGAAGTCGCCGCTGAAACCGATGGCTGCCAGGCTGATGAACGCGAGCGCGCCGGGCAGGCCGAGCTCGATCCAGGCCACCGGCGAGCGCCACCCATAGCGGATCTTGAGGTCGATGTGCCGCTGCCGTGGCATCACCGGCAGGATCAGGAGGGTGATGAAAGGCACCGCCAGGAACACCGCGAGCAGGAACTTGAGATCCGCCGCCCGGGGCACGAACCACAGTACCTGCGCCACCACCAGCGACATGCCGCCAGCGCCGATGAGCGCTGCGAGGATGAACAGGCGCGTGTCCGAGAGTGGTCCCCGCTGCTCTTCCGGCTGCATCAGGCCCCTCCCCGGAGCCAGCCGCCCAGGAGCAGCGCGAAGCCCGTGAGCGCGAACGCACCGTGCAGCAGTACCACGCCGAGCGGCAGCCGCTGGCGCGAGACGCGGAACGCGAACAGGAGCAGCCCGCCCAGGGCCGCGAGCACGAAGACCAGGATGGCGGAGTTCACCAGGCGATTGTCCGGGTGATCCACCGCCTGCATCACCAGGAACACGAGGGCGGCGGTGCCCAGCACGCCGTGGGCGCCGCTGATCTTGAGCGGCGGCATGCGGCCGCGCCGCTCCAGCACCGCGAGACCGGCGCCGGCGAGCATCACCACCAGGAAGAAGAAGAGCAGCAGCGTGAGCATCCGCCCATGATACCAACCGGATAGAACATGACATGAAAGGACTACGGCACTAAAACGAGGAATTTTGACCTCTGGCTAGGCGCGCGAGGCGAGCAGGAGGGAGTGCACTCTTATGTGCATGACCGACTGCGAGTCCGAAGCGCAACAACGCCAGAGGGTAAAGGCCCGTTTTAGTGCTGCGGCGAGTAGGTGACGCGCCAGATCCGGCCTGTTTGCGTATCGCCTATATATAGAGAGCCGTCCGGCCCCTGGGCCAGGCCCATGGGCCGGTACTTCGCATCCCCCGGCGAGGCGGGCGCGGCGCTACCGGCGAAGCCGTCGGCGAACACTTCGTAGGGCGCCGAGGGGCGGCCACCCTCGAAAGGCAGGAACACCACCTTGAAGCCTGCCTGGGCCAGCGGCGCGCGGTTCCAGGAACCGTGGAAGGTGATGAACGCGCCGCCCTGATAGCGGGCCGGAAACTGGCGGCCGCTGTAGAACAGCACCGCCTCTGGCGCCCAGTGGCCCGGGAACACGGCGATCGGCTGGCCGTACTTGCCGCAATCGCCCTGCTGCTTGCCGTCGCCGCCGTACTCCGGCGCGCGCAGCTTCTGGCTGCGGTGCGAGTCGTAGTAGCAATAGGGCCAGCCGAAATCGTCGCCGCTGTGCACCTGGAAGAACTCTTCCGCCGGCAGCTCGGCGCTTTCGGTATCGGTATACAGCGAGGGCCAGTTGTCGGAGAGCTGGTCGCGGCCCATCTGCAGCACGTATAGCCCGTCGCGTGCGCCGCCCCAGGTCAGTGCCACCGCGTTGCGGATGCCGGTGGCGTAGCGCGTGCCGTCCTGCGGGAAGCGCTGGTGCGGCGTGTCGGCGTCGAAGCGCCAGATGCCGCCGTGTTCCTCAAGCAGAGGACAGGGCGCGATGCCGGGCGAGCCGGCGGCGCGGTCGTCCTGCTGGCAGGCGTTGGAGGGCGCGCCCACGTTCACGTAGAGGTGGCCGGAGTCATCGAAGGTGATGGTCTTGGCGGCGTGCTCGTCCTGCTGCGGGAAGCCGTCCACCACCGTCTGCGGCAGTGCGGCTGGCACCGCCTCGCCGGGCTTGAGCTCGTAGCGCAGCACCTCGGTGTCGGCAGCGAGATAGAGCCAGCCGTCATGGATGCCGATGCCGCTGCCGCCGGTGTCGCCGAAGTACTGCACCTGGTCGGCAAGGCCGTCGCCATCGGTGTCACGCAGCACCGCGATGCCGCCGCCGTGGGAACGATGCGACAGCGCCACGTACAGGGTCCCGTCCGCGTCCACCACCATGTGGCGCGCCACGCCTACGCCGTCGGCGAACACCGTGGCGCAGAACCCTTCCGCCAGCTTCACGCCGCCGGTGTCTGCGCCGCAGGCACCCGGCGCACCGGCCTCCCCCGTGCGGCAGCCGGCGAGCGCCAGGGCGAGCAGGCAGAGCGGCAGGGAAGCTCGCATGGCTACTGGATGGTGAAGGGCGTCAGCAGCGCGCGGTACACGGTGGGGAACAGCTGGCCGGCGGCGGGCGCCCCCTGGGCCATGGAATCGGCGTTGTCCGCCGCGGAGCCGGCGCCGGTGGTGTTGTACACCGTGAAGCCGCCGATCACCTCGTACTTGCCGGTGTCCACCTGGGCGCTGTCGTTGCCGGCCTGGTCCCAGGTGACGGTGAAGGTCTTGGTCTCGCCCGCGGTGAACTCGAGCGAGGTGAACTGCGAGTCGAAGGTCTGGGTGGCATCCCAGTTCCAGACCACGTCGTTGGTGCCGGCCTGCACCACCGCCAGGTTGTACTCCTGGCTGCTGTTGAACCACAGCGTCTGGCTGGAGTTGCTGCGGTTGCGGATGGTGAGCACGAACTTGATGGTGTCGCCACGGGCGAAAGCGCTGGCCGGCAGGTTGTTGGCATCCTGCACCGCGATGCTGGTGACGAACTGCGGGGTGCCGGTGTCATTGTTCTTGCTGCAGTTGTTGTTGCCGAGCAGCATGAGCACGGCGCAGAGGCCGATCAGATAACGGAACGGGCGACGTAAGGGCATTTCACAACCTTAAGATTTGAAGTTCCCAGTGCAAGACCGTCGCGAGCGAAGGCAGGGCTAGGCGCGCGAGGCGAGCAGGAGGGAGTGCACTCTGGGTGTGCAGACCGACTGCGGGTCCGAAGCGCAACAACGCCCTGCCGAGCGCAGCAGGTCTTGTACCGAGTATACCGCCGTGTGCGAGACAAGGTTGACCGTCTCGCACACGGCGCGTGGCTCAATGTGACGGATAGGCCGGCGGTAGCGCCGGCGGGTTCGGTTTGACGTAAGGCAGGTAGCGGTCGCGCAGCTCGGTCTGGCGGCTGGTCAGCGGCACCGCCTGGCCGCGGATGAACACCGCGTCGGCGAAGCTCGTGACCTCCAGCGGGTCGCCGCTCCATACCACCACGTCCGCGTCCTTGCCCGCCTCCAGCGTGCCCACGCTCTTGTCCATGCCGTAGATGCGCGCCGGGTTGAGGGTGATGGCCTTGATGCCCTCCAGCCACGGCAGCCCGTAGGCCACCGCGTTGCCGGCGTACTGCTTCACGTTCCATGACTTGTGGGAGTCGCCGGTCTCGAAGGCCACCAGCACGCCCGCCTTCTGCAGCTTGGCCGCGCCCGTGAGTGTCGCGCCCAGGGACTCGAAGGCCTCCGGCAGGTCACGCATGGGATTGAGGATGACCGGTACCTTCGCCCGGGCGAGGTCGTCCGCCACCATCCAGGCCTCGGCACCGCCGGAGATGACGAGCTTGAGCTTGAACTCCGCAGCGAGCTTCAGCACCGCCCGGATGTCGCTGGCGCGGTCCGCCTGCACCACCACCGGCATCTCGCCGCGCAGCGCCGGTTGCAACGCCTCCAGGTCGAGACGCGAGAGCGCATACGGGCGCCGCGCGGCCTTCTCCCAGGCGGCGCGGTTGGCGCCGAAGTCCTTCGCGTCCTGCAGCGCCTCACGCAGCACCAGCAGCGAACCGTCGCGCGCGCCGCCGGCGAGCTTCTTGCCCGCCTCGCCGAGCGTGACGAACAGCGCCGCCGGATCCTTGAGCACGAACCCATCCAGGCCATCCAGCGCGATGACCGCGCCGCGGCCCTGCAGCACGCTGCTGCCGCCGGCCGGTGCCACCATGGCGCGGGTCACGCCCTCCATGCGGTTCACCGGGATCAGCACCGAACGCGGGTTGATGCCGTCCACCGGGTCGAATGCGGTGCTGTAGCGGGTGCTGTTCAGCGCCTCGTCCTGGGTCTCCTCCACCTGGTCCACTTCGTCCACGCCGAACTGGCTCTGCGGATCGAAGATGCCGGGGGTCACGAGCTTGCCGGTGGCGTCGATCACCTTGGCGCCGGCGGGCACCGGCAGGTCTGCGCCCACCGCTGTGATCTTGCCGTCCTTGATGATCACGGTGCCGTGGTTGATCTTGCCGGCGGCGCCGAGCGTGTACACCGTGCCGCCGGTGATGGCGTAGGTGTCGGCCTGGACGGGAGCGGCGGCCAGGGCCGCCAGGATCATGCCGATATATATAGAGAGACGGTTCACTGCGCACCTCCGGTCTGGCCCATCATGCCGAGCTCGAAGTCCGAATGGGCCTGGGTCTTGGGGTCGTCGCGGTCATACACCAGCGCGCCGTCCACGTAGACCTTCTCGGCCTTGGCGTACACGCTCAGCGGATTCCCGTTCCACAGCACCACGTCCGCCATCTTGCCGGTCTCGAGCGAGCCCGTGAGCTCGTCGATGCCGAGCGCCTTGGCGGGGTTCAGGGTCATCCACATCACGGCGCGGGCCGCGTCGACGTGCAGGCCGGCGCGGTTGCCCGCGGCCCAGGCCTTGGCCACCTCCTGGTTGAGGCGCTGGATGCCGTTCTGGTCGTCCGAGTGGATCATGGCGCAGGCGCCGCCCGCGTCCACCATCGGGATGTTCTCACGCACGCCGTCCCAGGCCTCCATCTTGAAGCCCCACCAGTCGGCCCACATGGCGGCGCAGGTGCCGTTGGCGGCCAGCAGCGCCGGGATCTTGTAGGACTCGACGGCGTGGTGGAACGCGGCGATGTGGTAGTGGAACTCCTTGGCCACGTCGAGCATGGTCGCCATCTCGTTGGCGCGGTAGCAGTGCATCTGCACCCGCACCCGGCCGTTCAGGACCTCGGCGAGCGTCTCCATCTTGAGGTCGCGGGCCGGCGGGTTGCCCTTCTTGTCCTTCATCCAGGACTTCCACTCGCGGTCGTAGGCCTCGGCGTCGGCCCAGGCCTGGCGGTAACCGGCCACGTCGCCCATCAGGGTGGAGGGGAACTGGCCGTGGCTGCCGTAGACGCGCTTGGGGTTCTCGCCGCAGGCCATCTTCAGGCCGTAGGGCGCGCCCGGGAACTTCATCCCCTCGGTGGTCACCGAGGGCACGTTCTTGAGCACCACCGAGCGGCCGCCGATGAGGTTGCCGGAGCCCGGCAGGATCTCGAGGGTGGTGACGCCGCCGGCGCGGGCGGTGTTGAAGCCGGGGTCCTGAGGCCACACCGAGTTCTCGGCCCGTACCTGGGCGGTGTCGGGGTTGGTGAGTTCGTTGCCGTCCGACAGCGCGTCCACCGCCGGCGAGGGGTAGACACCGAGGTGCGAGTGCACGTCGATGATGCCCGGCGTCACGTACTTGCCGCTGCCGTCGATCACCAGCGCGCCAGCCGGGGCGTTCAGGCCCTTGCCCACCGCCGCCACCTTGCCGTCCTTCATCAGCACGTCGCCGTCATCTATCTCGGCGCCGGTGCCGGTGTAGATGGTCACGTGCCGGATCAGGGTCGGCACGGAGGGCAGCGCATGGTAGGTGGAGGGGAACGGGTCCGGCGGGAACTCGCTGGGACCGGTGTCGGCCTGGCCGTCGGCGAAGGCCGGCGCGGCGAGCAGCAACACCGCCGCCGAGAAGGCGGCCGGCACAAGCTGGCGTAGGGTCATGGGGCGTTCCTTTCTGTGGAGGTCCCGAAGGGGACGGACAGCATACGCAGTTAGCAGAGCCTTGGACGCGAAAAGCCGTGAATCGTTCAATGCTATGATGCAAACCACTGATTTATATGGGGTGAAAGCGGGTCATGGAACACACCACCCTGCGTTCCATCCTGATCCTCATGGGGGTCGCGGTGTTCGTGGTGGCGGCGCTGCGCCGCCTGAACGTCCCCGCCGTGCTCGCCTACCTCGTCACCGGCTACCTGGTCGGTCCCCACGGCTTCAAGCTCATCGGCGACAGCGCCGACACGCGGGAGCTCGCCGAGTTCGGCGTGGTGTTCCTGCTGTTCACCCTGGGACTCGAGTTCTCCATCCCGCGCTTCATCGTCATGCGCAAGGCGGTGTTCGTGCTGGGCGGCGCGCAGGTGATCCTCACCACCTTCGGCGCCATGGCGCTGGCCCGGCTCATGGGCACCAGCACGCCGGTCGCGATCGTGCTGGGCGGCGCCTTCGCCATGTCCTCCACCGCCATCGTGGTGAAGCAGCTCACCGAGCAGAACGAGATCGGCCTGCAACACGGCCGCTCGGCGGTGGCGGTGCTGCTGTTCCAGGACCTGGCGGTCATCCCCTTCCTGATCCTGATCCCCTCGCTGCACGACGGGCTCCACGGCGCCATCGCGGCCGACCTCCTGTGGGCCTTCGCCAAGGGCACGCTGGCGGTGATCGTGATCCTGGCCGCCGGCCGCTGGCTGCTGCGGCCCTTGCTGCACCAGGTGGCGACGGCGCAGTCCGCCGAGCTCTTCACGCTCACCGCGCTGCTGGTCACCATGGCCTCCGCCTTCGGCACCGCCTACCTCGGCCTGTCGCTGGCGCTGGGCGGCTTCCTCGCCGGCATGATGCTGGCGGAGACCGAGTACCGGCACCAGGTGGAAGCGGACATCCGCCCGTTCCGCGACGTGCTGCTCGGCCTCTTCTTCATCACCATCGGCATGCTGCTGAACCCGTTCACGGTGGCGCGCCACTGGTTCCTGCTCATCGTCGCGGTGCTGGCGCTGCTCACGTTCAAGACCGCGCTCATCGCCGTGCTGAGCCGGCGCCTGGGATCCGACAACAACGCGGCGCTGCGCACGGGCCTGGTGCTGGCGCAGGGCGGCGAGTTCGGCTTCGCGCTGCTCTCGCTCGGCCTCGCCCAGGGCATCATGCGCCTGCCGCTCGCCGAGTTCGGCCTCGCCGTGATCGTGGTGAGCATGCTCTCCGGGCCCTTCCTCATCCGCTACAGCCGGCAGATCGCCGAGCGTTTCTTCCCCGAGAGCGACATCGAGGACCACGACCGGCTGCAGCACGACATCGGCCGCCACCAGGTGCACCTGCAGGACCACGTGATCATCGTGGGCTACGGCCGCGTCGGCCAGAACGTGGCGCGCCTCTTGGAACCGGAGGGCTTCGAGTTCGTAGCGCTGGACCTGGATCCCGTGCGGGTGCGCCACGCGCGCGAGGCGGGCGACCCGGTGTACTACGGCGACGGGACCAATAGAGAGGTATTGCGAGCCGCCGGGGTCGAGCGGGCCCGGGTGCTGGTGATCAGCTACTTCAAGGTCTCCACCGCCCTCAAGATCCTCGCCCACGTGAAGAAGATGCGGCCGGACCTGCCGGTGCTGGTGCGCACCCGTGACGATGCGGAGCTGGAGAAGCTGCAGGCGGCCGGCGCCACCGAGATCATCCCCGAGACGCTGGAATCCAGCCTGATGCTGGCCTCCCACCTGTTGCACGTGTTGCACGTGCCCATGTCGCACATCCTGCGCAAGATCCAGGAGGTGCGCAGCCATCGCTACAGCCTGCTGCGCAGCGTGTTCCGCGGCCAGGACGCGGTGCCGATCGATCCTTCCCATGCGTTCCGCGAGCAGCTGCATACCGTGACGCTCACGCCCGGCGCCCGCGGCATCAACCGCACACTGGCCGAGATGGACCTCAAGTCCCTGGGCGTGGTGGTGACGGCGCTGCGCCGCGAGGGCGTGGTGGGCCGACAGCCGCCGGGCATCACGGTGCTGAAGCAGGGCGATGTGGTGGTGCTGTGGGGCACGCCGGAGAAGCTGCAGGATGCGGAGGAGCGGTTGCTGCAGGAGAAGCCGCGCAAGAAATCGGCGGGACCCGCTTCCTAAGCCCCGGCCATGAACCCCAACCCCAAGGTATTTGAATGACTGACATCGGCACGCCCCTCACCCCCAACGCCACCCGCGTGATGCTCCTGGGTTCCGGCGAGCTCGGCAAGGAAGTGGTGATCGAGCTGCAGCGCCTCGGCGTGGAGGTGATCGCCGTGGACCGCTATCCGCGGGCGCCGGCCATGCAGGTGGCGCATCGCAGCCACGTCATCAACATGCTGGACGGCGCCGAGATCCGCCGCCTGGTGGAGCTGGAGAAGCCCCACTACATCGTGCCGGAGATCGAGGCCATCGCCACGCCGGAACTGCTCAAGCTGGAGGCGGAAGGCTGGACCGTGATCCCTACCGCGCGCACCGCGCGGCTCACCATGGACCGGGAGGGCATCCGTCGCCTCGCCGCGGAGACGCTCGGTATCCCCACTTCCCGCTACGAGTTCGCCGACACCCTGGAGGACTTCCGCGCCGCCGTGCACGAGATCGGCATGCCCTGCGTGGTGAAGCCGGTGATGAGTTCCTCCGGCAAGGGCCAGAGCGTCATCAAGAAGGACGGTGACATCGAAGTCTCGTGGAAGTACGGCCAGGAGGGCGGCCGCACCGGCAAGGGCCGCATGATCGTGGAGGGCTTCATCGACTTCGACTATGAGATCACCCTGCTCACCGTGCGGCATGGTGCAGGGACCAGTTTCTGCGCTCCCATCGGCCACCGCCAGGAGGACGGCGACTACCGCGAGTCCTGGCAGCCGCAACCCATGAGCCCGAAAGCCCTGGCGGAAGCGGAGCGCATCGCCAAGCTGCTGAGCGACGACCTGGGTGGACGCGGCATCTTCGGCATGGAGTTCTTCGTGAAAGGCGACGCGGTGTGGTTCAGCGAGGTCTCGCCGCGGCCCCACGACACGGGGCTGGTGACGCTCATCTCCCAGGACCTCTCGGAGTTCGCGCTGCACGCGCGGGCGATCCTGGGACTGCCGATCCCGGTGATAAGGCAATGGGGTCCATCGGCTTCCGCCGTGATCCTGCCCCACGGCGACTCGGATGCCCCGCTGTTCCGGCAGGTGGACGCGGCGCTCAAGGAGCCGGACACGATGCTGCGGCTCTTCGGCAAGCCCGAGATCCGCGGCCAGCGCCGCATGGGCGTGGCGTTGGCGCGGGACGCGAGCATCGAGGCCGCCGTGGCCAAGGCGCTGCGGGCGGCCGCGGCGGTGAAAGTACAGTTCTGAGAACGACAGACGGTCTCTAGGGAGACGACGATGGATACCACGATCCCGACGGTCAACCGCCGTCCCGGCAAACTCTGGGCCTTCCTGCAGTTCCCGTTGACGCGTTTCCTGCTGGCGTTCTTCGCCATCTTCATCTGGATAGGCGCCATCCAGGTGGGCTCGAAGCTCGTGGGCGTGGCGCCAGAGAGTCCCCTCGGCGCCATGCTTGGCCTGCTCATCGCCGTGGGCGTGCTGGTCATCTACGTCTTCTATGTGAGGCTCCTGGAGCGGCGCACGGCAGTGGAGCTGGCGGCAAAGGGTGCGCAGCGGCATGCGGCCCGCGGCATCCTCGTGGGCGCCGCGCTCTTCTGCACCACCATGCTGGTGTTGAAACTGCTCGGCGCATGGAGCTACACCGGCACCTATCCCCTCTCCGCCCTCGCCTTCCCCTTCGCCGGTGCCGTGTTCGCGGCCCTGGTGGAGGAGACCGTGGTGCGGGGCCTGCTGTTCCGTATCCTGGAGGAGAGCCTGGGGAGCTGGATCGCGCTTGGCCTCTCTGCGCTCATCTTCGGCCTGTTGCACGCTGGCAATCATGGCGCCACCCTGGTCAGCACCTCCGCCATCGCGCTGGAAGCCGGCGTGCTGCTGGCCGCCGCCTACATGTACACCCGCAGCCTGTGGTTCGTGATGGGACTGCACTTCGCCTGGAACTTCACGGAGGGCGGCGTTTTCGCCACCAGCGTCTCCGGCCACGCGCCCGAAGGCGTGATCGGCGTGCAGTTCACGGGGCCTGAGCTCCTCACCGGCGGCGCCTTCGGCCCGGAGGCCTCCCTGGCGGCGGTGGTGATTTGTCTCGCGGCAGGAGTCGCGTTCATCATATTGGCCGTCCGCACAGACCGCGTAGTAGAACCCTTCTGGATGCGCAACACGTAACGGAGTTCCAATGCCTTCCTTCGATGCCGTCTCCAAGGTCGACACCGCCGAGCTCACCAATGCCGTGGACCAGGCCAGCCGCGAGATCGG
Organism: Gammaproteobacteria bacterium; assembly: GCA_036383255.1. Taxonomy (NCBI): domain Bacteria; kingdom Pseudomonadati; phylum Pseudomonadota; class Gammaproteobacteria; species Gammaproteobacteria bacterium. The sequence goes on from DASVOS010000004.1 coordinate 187,505, forward strand.
CCAGCGCTACGACTTCAAGGGTTCCTCCGCCGCCATCGAGCGGTCGGACGACGTGCTGACGGTCTTCGCAGACAGCGAGTTCCAGCTCAAGCAGGTGACGGACATCCTCTACGGGAAGGCCGCCAAGCGCGGTATCGACGTGGCCAGCTTCGACCCGCAGAAGATCGAGGCCATCGGCGGCGACAAGGCCAAGCAGGTCATCAAGGTGAAGCAGGGCATCGAGAAGGAACTGGCCAAGAAGATGGTGAAGCTCGTCAAGGACAGCGGCCTCAAGGTGCAGGCGGCGATCCAGGGGGACGAGCTGCGTGTCTCCGGCAAGAAGAAGGACGATCTGCAGGCGTGCATGGCGCTGTTCCGCCAGTCCAAGCTCGAACAACCCATCCAATACACGAATTTCAGAGACTAGTTAGAAATTCCACATCCTGAGACCTATCAGTCCCCAGTGGCCTAAGAAAGCGGCCACGCCCAGGCAAGCGACAGCGGCAGCGAGCGCCTGCCACCTGGCCCAGCGGTTCATCTCCCAGCCGAAGGAGCGCAGCGCCTGGACGCAGGCGGCGAGGCTCAAGAGCGCAAACAGCACCGAACCTAAGTAGAAGATCACGGTGTGGACATTGACACTGCCGAGCTGCATGGGCTGCACGCTGACCGCGCCGCCCAGCATGAAGGCGAAGGCGGTGACGGCGGCGAGAGGCAGCAGCCGCACCTCCCAGTGCCGGAGGCCGCGCATCTGTCCGCTGAGCATCCGCACCAGCCATACCGGCGCCATCACCACGCTGCTCAGCATCGCGAGCAGCGCGAGGCCGAGGAGCCACAGCGGGCCCCGGGCCGCGAGCCGGCTGGTCTTCACCATCCAGCCTCCGCTGGACCCGAAGTCCAGCACTTCGCGGCCGTCCTCGACGTAGGACACCGCCGAGGGGCCCGGATCGCCGCCGCGCGCCCACAGGTCCAGCCCCACCGGCCCCAGCGGCTCGGTGCCGCCGATGAGCGGCGAGTAGGTCAGCTGGCCGTCCGTGTGCAGTTCCACTTCGGCGGTGTCGAGCAGCCAGTCCAGGCCCGCCAGCACCTGGTTGCGCGGGTTGCCGGCCCGGTAGAAACCTTCCAGCCGCCCGAGCTGCTGGGGGTCGGCATTGCCCACGGCCGGCAGCGGCTTGGGCTGGTCGCGCATGAGGTAGGCGGTGATGAGCTCGGAAGCCTGGCGCATGAAGCGGCCGGGGCTGGAGGTGTTCACCAGCAGCACGAAGCCCACGCCCTCGTCCGGCGCGTAGGCGTAGCGTGAGACGAACCCGTCTATGCCGCCGTCGTGGCCGTGGAACAGGTAGCCGCCGATGTAGCTGGAGTAGTCGGCGAAGCCGTAGCCGTAGTCCAGGCCGTGGCGCGCGGCGAGGCTGGTCCGGGGCGTCTCCATGCGCGTGACGCTGGCGGCGGAGAGGAACGGCGCGTTCCGCCACTGGCCCCGGTCCAGGAGCAGCACCCCCAGGTTCGCGAGTTCCGCCGGCGAGGCCGCGAGCGCGCCGGCGGGACGCAGGTAGATCTGCGCCGGTTCCACCGGTTGCTCGGGAGTGCCGATGTACCCCTGGGCGAGTCCCGCGCGCGTCGCGGCATCCAGCGCCAGGCTGGCGTGGGCGAGCCCCAGGGGCCGCAGCACATGCTCCGTGACGTAGCGCGCGTAGCGCTCGCCGGAGACCTTCTCGATGAGGTAGCCCGCCACCAGGTAGTCCGGATTCGAGTAACTCATGCGGGTGCCGGGGCGCCAGCGGACTTTCAGTTCCGGCGCGCTGCGCTCCAGCACCGTGAGCAGCGGCAGGTCCGGCGGCTCGTGGAAGTTGTAGAGGCGCGGGAAATGCATGTCGTCGAAGCCGGCGGTGTGCTCCAGCACCTCGGCCACGGTCACGGGATCGGTCTTGTCCCAGGCGTTGGCCACCGGGACCTCCGGCGCGATGTCCTTGAGCCTCGCATCGAGGTTGATGGCGCCGTGCTCGGCGAGCTGCAGCAACGCCACGGCGGTGAAGCTCTTGGTGATGGAACCGACGCGGAACAGCGTATCCGGTGTCACGGCCTTCTTCGCGGCGAGGTCCGCATAGCCCAAGCCTGCCGTCCAGGTCACGCCTTCGCGGCCGAACAGCGCCACGCCGGCGCCGGGCACACCCGCATCCTGCATGAGCCGGGTGAGCTGGGCCTTGAGGCTCTCCAGGTCCTGCGGCGGTGCGGGCGCGTCCGCGGCGCGGACGGGAGCCAGCGGCAGCAGCGCGAGGAGGAGGATGGGCAGGAAGCGGGGCATGGGGCATTGTCCCATGGACCGCGCGGGGCGCGCTTACTTGGCGTCGTCCTTGAACACGTCGTGGTAGTCCTTGAAGTCCCCCAGGGGGCCCACCCGCAGGTCCGCGAGGCCCGCAGTGACCTTGAGGTCCATGTCGTCCTTGCCGCCGGCCTGCTGCGCCACGCCGTTGCCGAAGAAGTGGAACGAGCTCATGAAGCCGTGCTGCTCCGGCGGGCCGTAGTACTTGCCGTTGAGGCTCAGCACCGCGAGGCCGAAGGTGCTGCGCAGCGAGAGTGCGCCCGGCTGGGCGCTATCGGAGATCACATGCAGGCGGCCCGCACTCACCTGCGCCTTGATCGGCCCGCCGGGGCTGCGGATGGTGATGTCGCCGGCACCGAGCCGGGCCTGTACCCCGCCCCGCACGCCGTCGATCTCCAGCCGCCCCGCTTCCATCCCGGCGTCCAAGGCGAGGCGCGCCGGCAGCATCAGCATCCAGCGCTGCTTCACGTCGCTGCGGCTCTCGCCGGAGGGATAGGCCAGCGACAGCGTAAGGATGCCGTCCTTCAGGGATTTCTGCAGCGTGGCGCCGGCGAGGTCGCGGGTGGTGGAAGCGCTCAGCCAGTGGAACAGGCCGAGGAAGCTGCGCTCGTCCTGGTGCAGGTCGAGCTGCGCGTGGATGGCGTCGTCACCCGAGACGGTGACCACCGCCTCGCCCGCCCCGGCCCGCAGCACCACATGCTGCAAGCCCGTGGCCGGCACGTCGGTGCTCAGCAAGCCGGGGGCGCCCCAGGCCGGCGCCGCGAGCGCCAGGAGCAGTAGAGCGAAAGCCGTCCGCGTATTCATTCGTCGTCATCCTCGTCTTCGCCCTTGGACTTGGCACCGCGCGCGTGCTTCGGTTTGTCCTCGCCGGGCGCCAGGAGGTGCAGTGAGACCTCGCCCACGTTGACCGAGAGGTGCATCTCGTCGGCACCCTCTCCGTCCAGCGTCACCCGGTTGCCGAGGCCGCCGCGGTCATGGCTGCCGGTGGACTTGCCGGAGGAGACCAGTACCGCCTCGCCGATGTTGCTGGAGAGGTCGATGCGGCCGTGGGCCTGGCTGCCCGAGGTGGCGCGGATCTCGCCCACGTTCAGCTCGGCATGGATGCGGCCCTTGGGCGTGTCGATGCTGAGTTCGCCGACGTTGAGGCCGGCGTCCACGCCGCCGGCCACGTCCTCGATGCTGAGGTCGCCCACCTTCATGATGGTCTTCAGGGCGAGGCGCGCCGGCACCTGCACCTCCCAGTCCTGTTTCACGTCGTCCAGCTCGGCGCCGTGGGAATCCAGCGACAGCGTCACGCGCTTGTCCTGCACCTGCTGGCGCAGGGAGGCGGCGGCGATCTCGCGCGCGGTGCCCTTGCTGCGCCAATGGAAGAACCACATGAGCTCGCGCTCCTTCTGATGCAGGGTCACCTGCACATGCACCTTGTCGTCACCGGAGGCGCTGACGTGGGCCTCGCCCACGCCGATGTCGAGCGCGGCAGTGTCGAGATCCGCGGCGGGCAGCTCCAGGGAGAGGGTGCGGGGCGCGGCCAGGGCCGTGTCCGGACCGCCCGCGGGGGCGCTGCCGGCCACGACCGGGACGCGCGTGGGATGCTCGGCGGCGTACCACGCGAAGCACGCCGCCAGCACCAGGATGACGGCCACGAGCGCGGCAGTAGTCTTGTTCATGCGGCTCTCCTTAGCGAAGCGCGTTCAGCGTATGACGACGACCCGGCAGCGCACGCTCTTCACCTCGGGGGTGTCGAGCGCCACCTGCACAGCGCGGGTGAGCGTCTCGGCGGAATGCACAGTGCCTTCCAGGTACACGCGGCCATGCTCGGCGGAGACCTTGAGGTCCGCCTCGCGCAGCGCCGGGTCGGCCTCGTAGCTCGCACGCACCGCGCGGGCCAGCGTGGTGTCGCTGTGTTCCGAGCTCCAGGAGGAGCCGTCGTCGATGCCGTTGCCGACGGCCAGCACGCAGCCGCCGAGGTTGGCCATCGCGGCACACAGGGTCATGGTGACGAGGATACGGCGCATCTGTCTCACTCCGGTTGCAGTCTTCGACTCTAGATCTCGGAACGCTTGCGGCGCAGCTCGATGGCGCCGTAGATGAAGGCCGCGGCCAGCGCCGCGCCTATCCACAGGCGCGGGGCGGTGAACACATGCCCGATGTTGCCCAAGCCGAAGATGGGCCCGCCGATCACATCGAATGACTTGTCGCCGTGCATCTTCAGCGCATCGAAATTGAAGGCCAGCGGCAGCCAGTCCACGGTCTGGTGGGCGATCATGCGGGCGAAGTAGCCGGTGTGGAACACCCAGGCCTCGGCCACGATGATCCCGGCCGGCACCAGCACGGTCCACAGGAACGGCGTCTTCTTGGCCCAGGACGAGGCCAGCATCACCCAGGCGAAGATCGGCAGATACCAGAGCGCCTGCACCAGCTCACCCCAGGCCACCAGCAGCCAGGAACTCAGGAACGCGCCGGGGTGCGCCAGCAACACGAAGGGATGGGTACCGAGCGCGGAGCCCAGGATCAGGCCCAGCACCAGCAGCACCAGCTCGAAGGCCACAGTCACGGCGAATGCGACCACGGTCACGCCGATCAAGGCGGTGGCGAGCTTCGACAGCACGGTGCGGGTGTCGGACACCGGCATGGAACGCCAGAACAGCACGCTGCGGTCGCGGCGGTCGGCGTACAGGCTGTCCAGCAGGTAGAAGAACGTCACGATCAGCATCAGGCGGCTGAACATGAAGCTCAGGCCGAAGGTGACCACGCGCACGAAGCCCGTGATCTCGGCGTCGCTGGCGTCGCGCAGGTCCGGCATGTCGGAGATCTGGAAGTGCGGGCCGTTGTCGATGTCGATGTTGTTCACGGCGCCGGAGTGGTTGACCAGTACCGCTACCAGCATGTAGACGCTCAGCACCGTGAGGATCGCGGCGAACACCGTCGGCACCAGCCACAGCGAGCGGTTCTCCCAGAACTCGCGGCGGATAAGGGTCTTGTTGATGCGCATGTCCACGGCGTTCATTTCATCTCTCCTTTCACCTTCGCCACGAAGATGTCGGCGACGCTCGGGGTGTGCAGCTCGCCCAGCCTGGCCAGCTCCTCGCGCGAGGCACCCTCGAACAGGAACAGCTTCTTGCCGAACACTTCGCGCTCGTAGAGCGGCTTGAGCGCCTGGGCGGCGGCGGCCTTGTCGTGAGCCACCAGCACCTCGGTGTACCGCTCGGCCACCTCCTCCATGGAGCTGTTGAGCGTCACCCGCCCGCCGTCGATGAACATGAGGTGGGTGAGGATCTTCTCGATCTCCTCCACTTGGTGGGTGGTGACCAGGATGGTGCGCTGCGCGTCGAAGTAGTCGTTGAGCAGGCTGGTGTAGAACTCCTTGCGGTACAGGATGTCGAGGCCGAGGGTCGGCTCGTCCAGCACCAGGAGCTTCGCGTCGATCGCCATGATCAGCGCCAGGTGCAGCTGGGTCACCATGCCCTTGGAGAGCTCGCCCACCTTGCTGCGCTGCTTGATCTTGGTGCGCTCCAGGAAGTGCATGGCGCGCTCGCGGCTGAAGCCGGGGTGCACCGCCTCCACGTACTCGATGGCGTTGGACACCCGCAGCCAGCGCGGCAGCACCGCCACGTCGGCGATGAAGCAGACCTGGCGCATCAGCTCGTGGCGGTCGCCGCGCGGGTCATGGCCCAGCACGTCGAGTTCGCCCTCGAAGTCGGTGAGGCCGAGGATGGCCTTGAGCGCGGTGGTCTTGCCGGCGCCGTTCGGGCCGATCAGGCCGACGATGCGGCCCTCCTCGATCTCGAAGTCCACGTGGTCCAGCGCCGCCAGCGCGCCGTATCGCTTGGTCAGGCCCTTGGCCTTGACGAGCATGCTCATGACTTGCTCCCTTTATCCGCGTCCTTGGCGAGATCCATCAGGTCCAGGCCGAGGCGCTGTATGCGTTGCAGGATCTGCGGCCATTCGGCCTTGAGGAACTGTTCGCGCTCGTTCTTCATGAGGTTCTTGCGCGCGCCTTCCTTCACGAACATGCCCAGGCCGCGGCGCTTCTCGACCAGGCCCTCGTCCACCAGTGACTGGTAGCCCTTGAGCACCGTCAGCGGGTTGATCTGGTACTCGGCGGCCACCGAGCGCACCGATGGCAGGGGGTCGCCCTCCTTCAGCGCGTCCTCGAGGATCATGGCGACCACCCGATCCCGCAGCTGGCGGTAGATCGGCTGGTTGTCGCTCCAGTTGGGTTCCATGTCCATGGCCTCGCTGCTATAGCGCAATAGTTGAGTAGCTTGCCGCTACCTTAGCCGCCCATCCGGGCAAAGACCAGCGCGCTGATCAGTGCCATCACGCCGCCGAGCACCGGGGCCTTGGCATCGCGCGCGGTCACCGTCACGGCGCCGAGGTACAGAGTGCCCGGCTCGTCGGCCAGGTTGGCCGCCACGCGGGCGTCCTCGGAATCGGCGTTGGTCACGGTCACGGCGCCGATGTAGAAGGCCCCCTGCTTCGCCGCGGTGGCCGCGGTGGCGCGGGAGACGGCGGAGTCGTCGGCAGTGACCTCGACCCGGCCGAGGTAGGCAGTCGAGCCGTAGTTGCGCTTCGGCTGGCGGGCGCCTTCGGCATCCGCCGCGGTCACCTTGATGGTGCCGAGGTGGATCACGTTGCGGGCCTGGCCATGGCTCGGGGCGCCGGTCGTCAGGGTGGTCTGTGCCTTGGCCGCGGGAGCGGCGCTGGCGGCATCGGCTGCCAGGCTCGCACCCATCAGGCAAAGGCCCAGGGCAACAGCGGCGCTCAATTTGGTGGTGGTGTTCATGACTCTCCTCTTTCCTTCTGACCCCGTCCGGGGCCAGTTCCGTAGTGGTGTTGTAGCTAACTATAACACTAAAAAAAGAGATTGCAAGGGGGTTGGAGAGAAATTCTCCACATCCATGTATTAGTCATATAAAACAATGGCTTACGTATATAAAAATCAGCGGAAACCGGGGCTCCAGGGTGTTATCGGTCCCCCTTCCCGCAGTCCATCTATAACACCGCCTATAACACCCCTGTGACACCTCACCCGCCGGCACTGCCCAAGGCCTGCAGGAAGCGGGTGCTAAAATCGCGTCCCCTTAAGAGGCCGTCCCCAGGGGACCGGCCGCCCAGGACCCCACCAGAACTTACGGAGCTCCCTCGAATGGCTATGAAGAAACCCGTCCGCGTCGCCGTCACCGGCGCCGCCGGCCAGATCGGCTACCAGCTCATCTTCCGCATCGCCGCCGGCGACATGCTGGGCCCGAAGCAGCCCGTGATCCTGCAGCTCCTGGAAGTGACCCCGGCCTTGCCGGGCCTCAATGGCGTGGTGATGGAACTCAACGATGGCGCCTACCCGCTGCTGGCGGGCGTGGTGGCCACGGACAGCGCGGAAGTGGCGTTCAAGGACGCGGACTACGCCCTCCTGGTGGGCGCCCGCCCGCGCGGTCCCGGCATGGAGCGCAAGGATCTCTTGCTCGAGAACGCGAAGATCTTCTCGGCCCAGGGCAAGGCGCTCAACGCCGCCGCCAAGAAGAACGTGAAGGTGCTGGTGGTGGGCAACCCGGCCAACACCAACGCGCTCATCGCCGCCTCCAACGCGCCGCGCATCCCGGCCAAGAACTTCAGCGCCATGATGCGCCTCGACCACAACCGTGCCATGTCGCAGCTCGCCGCCAAGACCGGCAAGCACGTCACCGACATCAAGCGCATGACCATCTGGGGCAACCACTCCTCCACCCAGTATCCGGACATCCGCGCCGCCACGGTGAAAGGCAAGCCCGCAGCCAAGCTGGTGGACCAGGCCTGGATCGCCAACGACTTCATCCCCACGGTGCAGCAGCGCGGCGCGGCCATCATCAAGGCCCGCGGCGCCTCCTCGGCGGCGTCCGCCGCGTCCGCCGCCATTGACCACATGCGCGACTGGGCTCTCGGCACGGCGAAGGGCGACTGGGTCAGCATGGCCGTGCCTTCCGACGGCAGCTACGGCATCAAGAAGGGCATCATCTACGGCTACCCGGTCACCTGCAGCAAGGGACAGTGGAAGATCGTGAAGAACCTCAAGATCGACGACTTCTCCAAGCAGCGCATGCAGGCCACCGAGGCCGAGCTGCGGGAGGAGCGCGAGGGCGTTAAGGACCTCCTGCCGGCCTGATTGAGCTGAGAAACCCCCTCCCTGGGTTTCTCAGCCTCGAAGACCGCGGAGTGAATCCGCGGTCTTCTCCATCCCCTCCGGGCGCAATGGCACCCGGAGGGGATGGCGGCACATCCCTGTGCCGCGTCATCCTCAATAGAAGGCCGTGGGTTCCACGGCCTTCCTCTATATAAGGTATGCCATGCCCCGCGTGGAGATCGCCCTGCCGGAAAGCTTCCCCTTCTCCACCCAGCTGGAGGTGCGGGTCGGCGACCTCAACTACGGCAACCACCTGGGCAATGACCAGGTGCTGGGCCTGATCCACGAGGCCCGCCGCCGCTACCTGCGCTCCCGGGGGGCGGACGAGATCGGGACCGACGGCATCGGCTTCGTGGTGGGGGACGCCGCCGTGGTGTACCGGGCCCAGGCCTTCTACGGCGACACGCTCACGCTGGAAGTCGCCGTGGGGGAACTGCAGAGCCGCGGCTGCGCGTTCTTCTATAAGGTGCGCAAAAGCGATACGGTGGTGGCGGAGGCGCGCACCGGCATGGTGTGCTTCGACTTCAGGTCACAGAAGGCCATCAGCATCCCGCCGGCGCTCCTCGCGAAGCTCCAAGCCTGAAACCACCGGCCGCCGCGCGGCAGTAGTATATTTAGGTGCACCCCACGGGATGGGAACTTCCATGCTGACCGCACTCTGGATCCTGGTGTTCATCGGCGGCAGCCTGGCGCTCACCTATCACCGGGTGCCGTTGTTCCTGGCCACCCTCGCCTACCTCCTCTTCCTCATCGTCTATACCGTGGCCGGGACCGGGCCGGACTGGCTCAAGCTCCTGTTCTGGGTCCTGTTCCTGGTCATCGCGGTGCCGGTGAACGTGCCGGCCATCCGCCGCGCCTACGTGTCGAAGCCGCTGCTGGACGTGTTCCGCCGCATCATGCCCGAGATGTCGCAGACCGAAGCGGACGCGCTAGAATCCGGCAGCGTGTGGTGGGACGGCGAGCTCTTCAGCGGCCGCCCCAACTGGCAGCGCCTGCTCAACACTCCGGCGCCGAAGCTCAGCGCCGAGGAGCAGGCCTTCCTCGACAACGAGGTCGAGGAGCTGTGCGGGATGCTGGACGAGTGGAAAATCACCCACGAGTGGTGCGACCTGCCGCCGGAAGCCTGGGATTACCTGAAGAAGAAGGGCTTCTTCGCCATGATCATCCCGAAGCGCTACGGCGGGCGGGAGTTCTCGGCGCTGGCGAACTCCGAGGTGCTGGCCAAGATCGCGACCCGCAGCGCCACCTGCGCCTCCATCGTCGCGGTACCCAACTCGCTGGGCCCGGCCGAGCTCCTGCTGCGCTACGGCACCGAGCAGCAGAAGGACCATTACCTGCCGCGCCTCGCCGACGGCACCGACGTGCCCTGCTTCGCCTTGACCGCACCCAACGCCGGCTCCGACGCCGCCGCCATCAAGGACTCTGGCGTCGTGTGCAAGGGCATGTGGGAAGGCAAGGAGATCGTCGGCATGCGCCTCAACTGGGACAAGCGCTACATCACGCTCGCCCCCGTCGCCACGGTGCTCGGCCTCGCATTCAAGCTCTACGACCCAGAGCACCTCATCGGCGACACCGAGGCATACGGCATCACCTGCGCGCTCATCCCGCCGCACCTGCCCGGCATCAGCATCGGCCGGCGCCACTTCCCGCTCAACCTGCCGTTCCAGAACGGTCCGACCCAGGGCAAGGATGTATTCGTGCCGCTGGACTTCATCATCGGCGGCACCAAGATGGCCGGCCGCGGCTGGCGCATGCTGATGGAGTGCCTGGGTGCGGGCCGCGCCATCTCGCTGCCCTCCAACACCGCCGGCGCCGCGCGCCTCGGCGTCTATACCACCGGCGCCTATGCACGCGTGCGCAAGCAGTTCCACCTGCCCATCGCCCGCTTCGACGGCGTGGACGAGGTGCTGGGCCGCATGGGCGGCATGCTCTACGCCATGGAGGCGGTGCGCACCATGACCGCCGGCGCCATCGACCAGGGCGAGGCCCCTGCCGTCTGCGCCGCCATCTCCAAGCTGCACGTGACGGAGATGGCGCGCCAGGTGGGCAACGACGCCATGGACGTGCACGGCGGCAAGGGCATCCAGCTCGGGCCGAAGAACTACCTCGGGCGCGGCTACGAGTCCATACCGATCGCCATCACCGTCGAGGGCGCCAACATTCTGACGCGCAACCTCATGATCTACGGCCAGGGCGCGATCCGCTCGCATCCCTACGTGCTGAGGGAGATGCGTGCCGCGGCGGACGAGGATCACGCCCACGCGCTCCGGGACTTCGACCTGGCGCTATTCGGCCATATAGGACTTGCGCTCAGCAACGCGGCGCGCGCGCTGTGGATGGCGCTCACCTATGCGCGCTTCACGCGCGTGCACATCGCCACCCCCACGGAGCGCTACTACCAGCACATCAACCGCTTCAGCGCCGCCTTCGTGCTGGCCTCCGATGCCGCCATGCTGAGCCTAGGGGGCGCGCTCAAGAAGCGCGAGAAGCTCTCGGCTCGCCTCGGCGACATGCTGAGCTACATGTACATCGCCTCGGCGGTGCTGAAGCGCTATGAGGACCAGCACCGGCCGGAGGAGGACCTGCCGCTGGTCGAATGGGCCTGCCGCGACGCGCTCTACCGCCTGCAGGAGTCCATGCACGCGTTCCTGCGCAACCTCCCCAACCGCCTGGTGGCGGGAGTGCTGAGGGTGTTGATCTTCCCCCGCGGCCGCATGTACTCGGCACCCAGCGACGAACTCGGACACCAGATCGCCGAGCTCGTCTCGCTGCCCGGACCGGCGCGCATCCGCCTCACCCGCAACACCTACACGGGCGACTCCGGCTCGCCGGTGGGCATGTTCAAGGAAGCGCTGGAGCTCGCCGCGCGCCTGGAGCCCGTGGAGCGGCGCATCCGCGAGGCGGAGAAGTCCGGCAAGCTCAAGGTCGGCCACGGCGCGGTGCCGGCGCTCGCCGCCGAAGAAGCCGGCATCATCGACGTCCAGGAGGCGCGCGCGCTGGTGCGCCTCGAGGAGCTGACCGCGAAGATCGTCGCAGTGGACGACTTCGATCCCATGGAACTCGGCACCAAGCCGTTCAGGACCCAGGCGCGCGCATGAACCCGCTGGTCTACGAGGTCACGCTCGACATCGAGTCCGGCGCGGCGCCGGAGTTCGACACCTGGCTCAAGCAGCATGTGCGGGAGATGCTGGCGCTGCCCGGCTTCCGCGACGCCCGCATCCTGAGGCCGGAAGGCGCCGAAGCCGGCGCGGAGCGGCGCGTGGTGCAGTACACGCTCGGCAGCCGCGCCGAGCTCGACCGCTATCTCGACGAGCATGCGCCGCGCATGCGCGCCGAGGGCACCCAGCGCTTCGGCGGGAAGCTCAAGGCCAGCCGCCGGGTGCTCGACCTGGACGCCGGTAGCGCGGTGCCGGCGCTGCCCGGGCTCGCGCTCGCGCCGGAGGGGCCGCGCTGCCGCAACTGCGGCACTCCGCTCTCCGGCAAGTTCTGCGTGGAATGCGGCCAGAAGAACCATACTTACGTGGCCCCGCTCTGGCACGTGCTGCACGAGTTCGCCACCCACCACTTCGGCTTCGACACCAAGTTCTTCCACAGCATCGTGCCGCTCCTGTTCCGGCCCGGCTTCCTCACCCGCGAGTACTGCCTCGGCCACGAGGAGCGCTACGTCAAGCCGTTCCGCATGTACCTGTTCTGCAGCATCGTGTTCTTCTTCCTGGCGGCGATCTTCTGGCCGGACATGGACCTAGGCAAGAACCCCGCCAACATCAAGGTCGCGCACATGAGCGCGACGGACCGGGCACAGGCCCGCGCCGATATCGAGAAGTCCATCCAGGCGCTGGATGCGCAGCCCGGCGACGAGGCCGGCAAGTCCTTCGCCCGCTCGCTGCTGGTGGCCCAGCGTGACCGGATGGACGCCGCGACGGCCGCCACTGCCACCCCGCCCGCCGCCACCGGCGCCAGGCCCGCGGGCAAGACGGACGACGATGACGGCTTCGTGCGCATCGACAGCGGGGACGAGAAGGTGGATAACCGCTTCGCCAGGGCGCTGCTCAACGTCAAGAAGAATCCGGACCAGTTCAAGAAGAAGCTCTACGAGAACCTGCCGAAGATGATGTTCGTGCTGATGCCGCTGATCGCGCTGTTCCTCAAGTTCTTCTACATCGACACCAAGCGCTTCCTCACCGAACACTTCGTGTTCACCCTGCACTACCACTCCATGGTGTTCGTGGTGATGCTGCTGGTGCTCACGCTGGGGTCCGCCGCACGGCACATCGCCTGGCTCGCGCCCATGAAGTCGGAGATCGCGACCGTGGCCGGCTGGTACATGGCGATCTACCTGTTCCTGGCGCTGCGCTTCTTCTACCGCCAGTCCTGGTTCATGACCGCGCTGAAGTTCTTCATGCTGTTCATCAGCTACTTCGTGGCGCTCACCATCACCTTCGTGCTCGGCGCGGTGCTGACGGCGGCGGAGATCTGACGGGCGGCGCGTCCGGCGGCCTATGCCGGATATGTCGTATTGAAGTCGGTTCCAGCTAGCCCCTCTAAGTGCCTATGCCTGGGGATTTTTTTCCCCTAGCCCCCATCCTTCTTCGCCGGCCGGTAGTCAGCCTGGGATATTTTGGCCTAAATTGACTTAATGCAGGATTGCTTCACCCCTTGAGATACGGGTCGGGGGTGGCGCCGCACGGAAGCGGACCCAACGCGATCCACAGGGCAGGTGCCAGGCGTGAAGCTCGCCAGCGCATTCAACGGCTCGTCCAGTCTGGTGGCACTCACCCGCCTCTCGGACGGTCGTTTCGTGGACGTCAACGACAGCTTCGAACGGGCCCTCGGTTACCCGCGCGCGGACCTGATCGGGAAGACCTCGGTGGAGCTGGGCATCTGGGATGCCGCCAAGCGCGAGCAGTTCGTCCAAGAACTGGTCGAGCAGCGCAACATCACCACCCGGCCCATGACCTATAGGCGCCGCGACGGCAGCGAGTTTGAGGCCCTGTTGATAGCCTCGGTGGTCACGGTGGACGGCGAGCACTATGTCCTCGGCATCCTCGAGGATGTGCAGCAGCAGGAAGCCAACCGCGCCCTGCAACACCGCACCGAGACCCGCTACCGCAGCATGTTCGACCACGCGGTGGAGGCCATCTACCAAAGCACGCCGGAAGGGCGCTTCCTGGACGCGAACCCCGCCATGGCGCGCCTGCTGGGCTACGCCTCGCCCCAGGAGCTGATGCAGGCGACGCGCGACATCGGCACCGAACTCTACGCCGACCCTGACGCCCGTGCCGAGCTGCTGCGCCTGCTCAAGCGCCAGGGCCACTTCGAGGAGTGCGAGGTGCAGGTGCGCCGCCGCGACGGCAGCCTGCTTTGGGTCTCGGAGAACGCCCACGCGGTGAAGACCGATTCCGGTGAGCTGCTCTACTACGAGGGCACTTTCGTGGACGTGGGCGCGCGCCGCGCCGCGGAAGTGGCACTGCATGTCTCAGAGGAGAAGTACCGCACCCTGGTGGACCACAGCCAGGACGGCGTGTTCATCACCCAGGAGGACAACTACACCTACGTGAACCAGGCCTACGCCGCCATGCTGGGCTACACCATCGGCGAGATGACCGGCACGCCCTACAAGCAGTTCATCGCGCCCGAGGACCGGACGTTCCTCGAGGAGATCTGGCGCAAGCGCCGTGCCGGACAGTGGGAGAAGAGCGCCTACGAGGTGCACCTGCTCAAGAAGGACGGCAAGACCCGCATCCTGGCCTCGGTGCGCTCCGGGCCCATCACCCTCAACGGCCAGCTCGCCAGCACCGGCACCATCCGCGACATCACCGAGGAGCGGCGCACCCAGGAGGCGCTGCTGGCCGCCGAGCAGAAGTTCCGCGCCATCTTCGAGAACGCCGTCATCGGCATGTACCAGAGCACCCCCACCGGCCAGTACCTGCGCGCCAACCAGGCCATGGCCGAGATCTTCGGCTACCCCAACGCCGAGGCCCTGCTCACCAGCGTCAAGAACATCAGCGAGCTGTACAAGAACCCGGATGACCGCCGCCTCGTCAACGCCGACCTGGAGCGCACCGGCCGGGTGGCGGGCCGCGAGGTGGAGCTGCGCCGCAGGGACGGCCAGAGCATCTGGGTGTCCTTAAGCGCGCGCGTGGTGCGCGACGCCGAGGGCAAGGTCGGCTACTACGAAGGCTCGCTGCAGGACGTGACCGCGCGCAAGCGCGCCGAGAGCGCACTGCAGCGTTCCGAGCAGCGCTACCGCCTGCTGGTGGACCACAGCCAGGTGGGCGTGTTCATCAACGAGAACGGCTACTACACCTACGTGAACCACGCGTTCGCGCAGATGCTGGGCTACACCGAGGCCGAACTCACCGGCATGAGCTACCGCGACGTCTTCCCGCCGGACGAGCTGGCCGCCGCCGACGAGCGCTTCCAGCGCCGCCAGCGCGGCGAGGAGGTGGCGAACGACTACGAGTCCGCGCTGCTGCACAAGGACCGCAAGACCCGCGTGATCGTGACCCACAGCATCGGCACCATCGACCAGGACGACCGGCGCATGATGATCGGCACGGTGCGCGACGTCACCGAGCAGAAACGCTTCGAGGCGCAGCTCCGGCACAACGCCAGCCACGACCCGCTCACCGACCTGCCGAACCGCAGCTTCTTCATCGAGCGCCTGGCGAAGGCGATGGAGCGCAGCCGCGGGCGCGGCGCGCCGGGCTACGCGGTGCTGTTCATCGATCTCGACAGCTTCAAGGTGGTGAACGACAGCCTCGGCCATGCCGCCGGCGACGACATGCTGGTGCAGGTGGCGCAGCGCCTCAAGCAGTGCCTGGGTCCCTGGGACACCCTCGCCCGCCACGGCGGCGACGAGTTCACGGTGCTGGTGGGCCAGACCCAGGACGCGGAGGACGCGGTGGAGGTGGCCGAGCGCATCCTGGCCGAGCTGGTACGCCCGGTGCGCCTCGGCGACAACGAGATCTACACCAATGCCAGCATCGGCATCGCGCCCGGCCACGCCGATTACGCCAGCACCGACGAGCTGCTGCGCGACGCCGACACCGCCATGTACCGCGCCAAGGCGGCGGGCAAGGCCGGCTACGTGGTGTTCGACCAGGACATGTATTCCCGCGCCCGCGCCCGCCTGCGGGTCGAGACGGAGCTCCGGCAGGCGCTCGACGCGCGCGAACTCCGCGTGCACTACCAGCCCATCGTGTCGCTGGCATCGGGCAAGCTGCTCGGCTTCGAGGCGCTGATGCGCTGGCAGCACCCGGTGCGCGGGATGCTGTCGCCGGACGAGTTCCTGCTGGTGGCGGAGGAGACCGGCCTCATCCTGCCCGCCGGCTGGTGGCTGCTGGAGGAGGCCTGCCGCCAGCTCAAGCACTGGCGCGAGCGCCACCCGCAGGGCAAGGACCTGACGGTGGCGGTGAACCTCGCCCACAAGCAGTTCATGTACACCGGGTTGCCGCAGCGGGTGGCGGACACGCTGCGCGACACGGGCCTGGAAGCCCACGGCCTGCACTTGGAGATCACCGAGACCGTGTTCCTGGAGAACCCCAAGGCCGCCGAGCACACCCTGCGCCGCCTGCGCGCGCTGGGAGTGGCGCTGCACCTGGACGACTTCGGCACCGGCTACTCGTCCCTGAACTACCTGTCGGCGCTGCCGCTGGATACCCTCAAGATCGACCGCAGCTTCGTCATGGACATGGAGCAGAACGCCAAGCACGCGGCCATCGTGCGCACCATCATCGACCTGGCACGGGAGCTCGGCATGAACACGGTGGCGGAGGGCGTGGAGACGCGCCACCAACTGCGCATCCTGGAGGGCCTCGGATGCCGCGCGGGCCAGGGCAACCTGTTCGCGCCGGCCCTGGACCTGAAGCGCGCCGACGCGCTGTTCGAACGGGAATCCCTGGTGCTGGCGCCGGGGGATGAGCTGGGCGGCATGCCGCCCAGTAGCCTGTTCAGGCGCACACGCGATTTCTTCCGCCGCGTTTAGCCTCGTAGAGCTTCTCGTCCGCCGCCGCGATCAGCGCGTCCACGTCATAGGAGGGCGGCGCTGCCGCCACACCGACGCTGAGGGTCACGTGCAGTCCCGGCTGCAGGCGGCTCCAGTCGTACTCCTCCACCTGCTTGCGGATCTTCTCGCAGACCGCGAGCGCGTTGTCCTTGGTGGTCTCCGGGAAGCAGAGCAGGAACTCCTCGCCGCCGTAGCGGGCGATGATGTCGATTGAGCGGCACTGGGTGCGCAGGATGTTGGCGATGGTGCGCAGCACGTCGTCGCCCACCATGTGCGAATGCTGGTCGTTGACGCCCTTGAAGCGATCCACGTCGGCCATGGCCAGCGCGATCTGGCGGTTGTAGCGCTCGGCGCGCTTGACCTCGAAGTCCAGCCGGTTGTCCAGGTAGCGGCGGTTGTAGAGGCCGGTCAGGCCGTCTTCGCGGCTCTGGCGCTCGAGCTCCGAGGCCTGCTGCTGCAGGCGGCCCAGGAGTTCCTCCTTCTCCCGGTTCGCGCTGCGCAGGGACTCGGTGAGCGCGTGCAGCTCGTCCTTCTGCAGGGCCAGGTCGTGGGTGCGCTCCACCACGCGCCGCTCCAGCTCGTTACGTCCCTTCTCCAGCTCCTCGAACAGCCGCGCGTTGGCGATCGCCACCGCCACCTGCCCGGCGAAGGTCAGCACCAGCTGAAACTGCGACTCGCTGAACATGTAGGGCGTATAGCCCTGCACCGACAGCACGCCCAGCACGCGCTCGCGGTAGGTGATCGGCACCGCGATGAACGACTGGGTCTGCGGCGTGTCGCCGATGTGGATCATCATGCTCTTGAACTCGCTCTCGTCGCTGCCCCAATCGCTGATGAACACCGGCTTGTTGCTGGACACCACCCAGGAGAGCACGCCCTCGCCCAGGCGGCGCCGGCGCGGCGCCTGGCGGCCGGCCCGGTTATGGTGCAGGCGGATGTCCAGCTCGCGGGTGCTCTCGTCGTAGAGCGCCAGCATGAAGGAGTCCGACTCGAGCAGGTTCTTGCTCTCGCGGTAGATCATCTCGATCACGTCGTCCAGCACCAGCGCGCCGGACACCGCGCGGCCGACACGGTTCAGCGCCTCCAGCTCGTCCTTCTTCACGGCCAGGGTGGTCTGGGTGTCGGCGATGTGCTTGACGATCCAGATGATGAGGAACAGCACCACCAGGAACAGCCAGAACACCGGCGTCTCGAGCCGGTTGTAGACGATGGCGGTGAACACCGCGAGCGGCACGGCGGCGATGTCCACCGCGGCGGAAAAGAACCCGAAGGCCTTGCGCCAGTCGAAGCCCTCCATCCAGGCGATCACGGCCACGAAGCAGTTGTTGAGCAGCTGCATGACCAGCGCGAGCATCAGCATCAGCATGCCGTCGTGCAGGTCGAGCTGCTCCAGCGGCACGCGCCCGCCGAAGTATTGGTACAGCCCGCCGGTGATCAGCACCAAGAAGATGATCATCCCGGAGTTGTGGAAAGCGCGCAGCAGCGTGAGGCGCATGCTCTGGTTGCGGTTCGCGCCCCAGGGCAGGAACGGCCACACCACGGAGGAGATGCCCGCGATCCAAGCCGCCTGCAGCGTGCCGAAGATCAGGATGCTGGAGATCTGCACCACCCGGTCCAGCGAGACGTGGCCCACGTGCGGCGCCGGGAAGCCGAACAGCACCACCACGATGCCGAACAGGGTGAATCCCACCACGGCCGACACGTTCGCCACTTCGAGCTGGGTGTGCACGGACAGGTAGACGAGCAGGGCGAAGCCGGCGAATGCCAGTAACGCGGCGTAAACCACAGATACTTGCCGTGCGTTCTTCATGTGAGGCGTTAACTTCTTCCCCTGATGTCACTGTTGTTACATAGGCACCCTGGGGGTGCAAGACAATGTTTGTATACTAAAGGTATACACCCGGCAGCCGGCTGAAAACACGCGTGCTAGACTGCCGGATACCCACGAGGCGACCGCCATGCACCTTGATTCCAAAGGCTTTTTCTCCCGTCCCCTGATCCTGGCCGTCTGCGGGGCCGCCCTGCTGCTGGCCGCCTGCGCCCCCCGCGTCTATGTGGAACAGGACGATGGCGCCGGGCTCCAGGGCTACCACCGTTTCGCGTGGGTGACCCCGCCCGCCGGGCCGGTACGGGACCCGATCCTGGACAGCCAGATCCTGGAATCGCGGGTGCATAACGCGGTGAGCGCCGACCTCAAGGCCCGCGGCTTCGAGGAGGTGGCGGCGGACGGCGAACCGGACTTCATGGTGACCTACCATACCTCCAGCAAGCAGAAGCTGGAGAGCACCGGCGCCTCCTTCAGCTTCGGCATCGTGGACGCGTTCCCACACGGCTTCGGCAGCGTGGCGTTCCCGGTGGGCAGCGACGTGCAGACCCGCGACGAGGGCACACTGATGCTCGACGTCATCGACGGCAAGAGCAAGCGCCTCGCCTGGCGCGGCTGGACCACCGGCCTGCTCAACCAGGACAACTACAGCGACAAGTCCGTGGCCGAGGCCGTCAAGAACATCCTCGACAAGTTCCCCGCACAGTAAGCCTCCCCGCATGCCCGCGCCGGTACCGCCATGATGCCGGCGCGGCTCATCGCCCACGTGGACATGGACGCGTTCTACGCGTCCGTGGAACAGCACGACGATCCTTCCCTCAAGGGCCGGCCCGTCATCGTCGGCGGCATCGGCACCCGCGGCGTGGTGAGCGCCGCCAGCTACGAGGCGCGCGTCTTCGGCGTGCGTTCGGCCATGCCCATGTACGAGGCTCGCCAGCGCTGCCCCCAGGGCGTGTACATCCAGGTGCGCATGTCGCGCTACAAGGAAGTATCCCAGCAGGTCTTCCAGGTGTTCGAGTCGTTCACGCCCACCATCCAGGGCTTGTCCCTGGACGAGGCCTTCCTGGACCTCACCGGCGCCATCGGCAGCGAGGATCCGCTGGCCCTCGGCCGCAGCATCAAGGATGGCGTGCGCGCCGCCACCGGCCTCACCGCCTCCATCGGCCTCGCGCCCAACAAGCTGGTGGCCAAGATCATCTCCCAGCAGTGCAAACCCGACGGGCTGCAGCACGTGAAACCGGAGGAGGTGCAGGCCACCCTGGACCCGCTGCCCGTCACCGCCATGTGGGGCATCGGTCCCCGCACCGGGGAATCCCTCAAGAAGGCCGGCATCGCCACCATCCGCGACCTGCGCGGTGCACCGGAGCATAAGCTCAAGGCCCTGTTCGGCTCCCAGGCGCTGCACTTCAAGGCGCTCGCCGAGGGCCGCGATGCGCGGCCGGTGGACGACTCCGGCGGCGAGCGCTCCGTGAGCCAGGAGACGACGTTCGAGCGGGACTTGGGCGACATGCGCGACCTGGACCCGATCCTGCGCGGCCTCACCGAGGACCTGTGCCGCATCCTGCGCAAGAACGGCCTCAAGCCCCATACGCTCGTGGTGAAGCTGCGGGAGACGGACTTCAGCCGCCACACCCGCCAGCGCCGCTTCACCCCCGCGGACGCCAGCTTCGACGCCCTCTACCCCATCGCCCGGGGACTGCTGGTCCGCTGGCTGGAGGAGCATCCGCACCGCCAGCTTCGGCTCCTGGGCGTAGGAGCCAGGGACTTCGCGGGCGACGAGCAGCAGGACTTATTTGACGAAAGCCGGGCCCGCCGCCAGCGCCTGGAATCGGCTTCAGATGCGGTGCGGGACCGCTTCGGCGACAGCGCCCTGCGCCGAGGCGTATCCTTGGACGACGATCAGGACCCGGCTTAAGACCCATGTACGCCAGCTACTTCGGCCTCAGCGACAACCCGTTCGCCATCACGCCGGACCCGCGCTTCCTTTTCCTGTCGGCGCGGCACACCGAGGCGCTGGCGCATCTCCTGTACGGCGTGACCGAGAGCGGAGGCTTCATCCAGCTCACCGGCGAGGTGGGCACCGGCAAGACCACGCTGGTGCGCACGCTGCTGGAGAAGCTGCCGGACAACGTGGACGCGGCGCTGGTCATCAACCCGCGCGTCTCGGTACTGGAGTTCCTGCGCAGCATCTGCCGCGAACTCGGCATGGACTGGAAGCAGAGCCAGACCCCGCAGGACCTCATCGACACCCTCAACGCGCACCTCTTCAAGTCCCATGAGAAGGGCCGGCGCGTGGTGCTGATCATCGACGAGGCCCAGGGCCTCACCGCCGAGGTGCTGGAGCAGGTGCGCCTGCTCACCAACCTCGAGACCCGCGAGCAGAAGCTCCTGCAGATCATCCTCGTCGGCCAGCCGGAACTGCGGGAGATGCTGGCGCGCAGCGAACTGCGCCAGCTCGCCCAACGCATCACCGGCCGTTACCACCTGACACCTCTCTCCCGCCCCGAGACCCGCGCCTACGTGAACCACAGGCTGACGGTGTCCGGCGCCATGGCGCCCATCTTCAGCGGCGGCGCGCTGCGCACCCTGCAGCGCGTCACCGGCGGCATCCCCCGCCTCATCAACATCATCTGCGACCGGGCGTTGCTCGGCGCCTATACCCATGAGCTGCGGCAGGTGGACTCGGGCTTGGTGCGCCGCGCGGCGCAGGAAGTGCTGGGTGAAGCGCCCTCCGCCGCATCCTGGTGGCGGCCGCGCCCCGTACTGGCCTTGGGACTGGGCGTGCTGGCTGTGATAGCGGTGGTGCTAACCGTACCGTTCTGGGCCGCCGGTCCCAAGCTAGAGGCCGCGGCGGTGCCGCCGCCCGCGAAGCCCGCGCCCGCGCTTACCCTCGCGGACTGGCTCGCGGACCCGGGACATCCCAGCGACACCGACGCCGCCTTCGGCACCCTTTTCTCCCTGTGGGGCGCGGGCTATGCGCCGGGGGGCAGCGGCAGCGGCTGCCGCGAGGCGGCGGATGCGGGCCTGCGCTGTCTATATAGACGCGGCACCTGGAACAACCTGAGGGGCTTCGACCTGCCCGCCATCGTCACCCTCACGGACGGGGCCGGCGGCGCGCACCAGCTGGTGATGACGCGCATCGACGGGCACGGTGTCACGCTGCGTGCCGGTGGCGCGAGCGCCAGCTTCCCCATCGCCGAGGTGGAACCCATGTGGTACGGCGAGTTCCTGGTGCTGTGGCGCCCGGACAGCCACGCGCAGCACCCGCTCACCCCCGGCATGGTGGGCACCGGTGTCGCCTGGCTGCGCAGCCAGCTCGCCACGCTGCAGCACACCGACGACTCCCGCAGCGCCATCTACGACCCGGCGCTCACTGCCGCGGTGAAGCGTTTCCAGGCTGAGCAGCACATGCAGGTGGACGGCATCGCCGGCGAAGAGACGCTGGTGCGCCTGTCCGCGGTGCTGGCGCAACCCGGCACGCCGCTGCTGAGCGGAGGCAGCTGATGTCACTGATACTGGATGCCCTGCGCAAGTCCGAACGCACCCGCCAGCAGAGCCTGACGGGCCAGCTCGGTGCCGGTGAAGTGCCGACATCGTTGAGCCGCCTGCCGGTGCCCTGGGTACCGCTCGTGGGTGCGCTGCTGCTCATGAACGCCATGCTGCTCTGGTTCTTCTGGCCGCACGCTGCGTCCACCCCCGCGATCCCCACGGCGAGCACCCCGGCCGCGCCCGCGGCACCTTACCGGCCCACGGTGCGGCCGCTCGCCTCCGAGATCGGTCCCGGCGACGAGACGGTGCCGGTGCTGCCGGTGCCGGGACCCGTCTCCAAGGTCGCGCCGCCCGGCAATCCCTCACTCGCCGCCGCGGTGCCGGCGGAAGTGCCGCCGGTGCGCCATTACGGCAACCAGCCTGCCGTGCAGGGCATCGACAGCCTGCCCGCGGACCTGCGCCAGGCCCTGCCCGCGCTGCACCTGGACGTGCACGCCTACGCCAAGGATCCGGCCGAGCGCTTCGTAGTGATCAACCTGCAGCGCTACCACATCGGCGACCTCCTGGCGGAGGGGCCGAAGCTGGTGGACATCCTGCCCCAGGGCGCAGTGCTGGAGTTCCGCGGCGCCACGTTCCTCCTGCCCGCCACCTGATGCTGCCGCGCCGCTAAGGCATGGAAGCCATCGCTGCCATCGCCTATGTGGACGGCGTGCGCCTGCGCCGCGCGCTCAGCGCCGGCATCCAGCATGTGATCGCGCGCCAGGAGCACCTCAACGCCATCAACGTGTTCCCGGTGCCGGACGGCGACACCGGCACCAACATCGCCTTCACGCTGCGCGCCGTGCTCGCCGCCATGAGCGACGAGCCCGGCCGCCACGCCGGCCACATGCTGGAGACGGTGGCCTCGGCCGCCCTGGACGGCGCGCGCGGCAACTCCGGCGCGATCTTCGCGCAGTTCTTCCAGGGCCTCGCCGAGCGCTCCCGCGAGCTCGCGGCCCTCGGTCCCGCTGATTTCAGCGCCGCCGTCAGCCACGCCGCGAGCTCGGCCCGCGGCGCCCTCACCCAGCCGAGGGAAGGCACACTGCTCACGGTGATGGGCGACTTCGCCGCGGCACTGCGCGAGGCGCTGGCGGCCCGCTCCGGCGCGGACGTGCAGGAGCTCATGGTGCAGGGCCTGGCACGGGCCGAGGTCTCGCTGGCCAACACGCCGAACCAGCTGGAAGTCCTCAAGAAGGCGGGCGTGGTGGATGCCGGCGCCCAGGGCTTCGTGGACCTGGTGCGGGGCGTGGTGGAATTCCTGGAGGACGGGAGCCTCGACGAGCTGCCCGCCGACGCGCCTCTGCCGGTGGAAGCCCACCCCAAGGGCGTGGAGCTGGACAAGGAGTACCGCTACTGCACCGAGTGCCTGGTGCAGGACGAGGCGCTGGACCGGGCCGCCTTGAGCGCCGAGCTCGCCGTGGTGGGCGGCAGCCTGGTGGTGGCGGGTGGCGCGCGCAAGCTGCGCGTGCACATCCACCTCAACTCGCCGGACGCGCTGTTCCGCATCGCCGCGCGCCACGGCAAGGTCTCGGGAGAGAAGGCAGACGACATGTGGCGGCAGGCGCGCCTCGCGGGCAAGCGCGTGGCGCGCCCGGCGATCGTCACCGACTCCGGCGCCGACATCCCCGTGGCGCTGCTGGAATCGCTGGACATCCACATGGTGCCGGTGCGGGTACACTTCGGCGACCACGCCTACCTCGACAAGGTCTCCCTCAAGCCCACGGACTTCTACCGCGAGTTGCGCGAGAACCCGCAGGCCCCCAAGACCTCGCAGCCGCCCCCCGGCGACTTCCGCCGCGAGTTCAGCATCCTGGGCGGTCACTACGAGGCGGTGCTCTATATAGGCCTCACCTCCCGCGCCAGCGGCACCTTCCAGGCGGGCGCGTCCGCCGCCGCGCGCACCGACGACGCGGCGGTCTCCGCGCTGGACAGCTGTACGGTCTCCTGTGGCCAGGGCTTGCTCGCCATGTACGCAGCGGAATGCGCGTTCGCAGGGCTCGACGCCGCCGCGACGCTCGAGGCGGTGCGGGCGATGATGCCGCGCACCCGCACCTACGGGATGGTGCCCGACCTCACCAGCGCGGTGCGCGGCGGCCGCGTGCCGCGCTCCAAGAAGCTGGTGGCGGACCTGCTGCACGTGACCCCGCTGCTCACCGCCCGGCCCGACGGCGAGGTGAGGTCCTGCGGCGTGCTGCTCGGCCGCGCCGGCCGGGTGGCGAAGTTCGCCCGCTACCTCGCGCGCCACGCCCCCGCCGGCGGCCCGCTACGCCTCCTCATCGGCCACTGCGCGGCGCCGGATGCGGCGCAAGCGCTGCTGGAGGAGCTGCGCAGAGCCTTGCCGGAAGTGGAGTCCGCACACATCACGGAAGCCGGGCCCGCGCTCGGCGCCCACGCCGGGCCCGGCGCACTGGTAGTGGGCCTGCAGGCCTATGCGCCGCCGCGACTCAACTGATCACCGGATCCAACCAAAGGGAAGTGCCATGCGCCTCATCCTCGCGTTCCTCCTCACCCTGCCCGTCCTCGCGCTCGCCACGGACATGCCCGCGTTCAGCGAGGCGAACCTGCGCGGCAGCATCCAGACCCTCTCGTCCGACGCCTTCGGCGGACGCGCACCGGGCAGCCCCGGCGAGCAGCTGACCGTCGACTACATCGCCGGCAAGTTCAAGGACTACGGCCTCGTCCCCGGCGCCGGCGGATCCTACCTGCAGGACGTGCCCATGAAGCAGATCACCGCGGCGCCGGACGCGGAGCTCACGGTCAGCGGCGGCAAGGATGCCCCGCTCAAGTTCGCCTATGGCAAAGACATGGTGGTGAGCTCGCCGCGCACCGCTGCCACAGTCTCGCTCAAGGCGAGCCCACTGGTGTTCGCGGGCTACGGCGTGGTGGCGCCGGAGTACGGCTGGAACGATTACGCCGGCCTCGACGTAAAAGGCAAGACCGTGGTGGTGCTGGTGAACGACCCGGGCCACGAGCGGGATGATCCCAAGCTGTTCGAAGGCCGGGCCATGACCTATTACGGCCGCTGGACCTACAAGTACGAGGAAGCGGCGCGCCAGGGCGCCGCCGGGATACTCATCGTGCACGAGACCGAGGCCGCGGGTTACCCCTGGGAAGTGGTGCAGGGCAGCTGGACCGGCCCGCTGGAAGAGCTCACCCCCGTGCCCGGCGCCTACCAGCTCGCGGTGCAGGGCTGGATCTCCGGTGACACCGCGCACCGCATCTTCGCCGCCGCGGGCCAGGACCTGGACGCGCTCGAGAAGCGCGCCTCGGAGCGCGGCTTCAAGGGCATCCCCCTCAAGCTCGCCGCCGACGTCACGCTGCACGACACCGTGAAGGACATCGTCTCCCACAACGTGGCGGGGCTGGTGAAAGGCAGCGCGCATCCGGACGAGGTGGTGGTGTACTCGGCCCACTGGGACCACCTGGGTCAGCGCACCGGCACCGACGGCAAGGCCGAGGTGTTCCACGGCGCCGTGGACAACGCCTCCGGCATCGCGGGCCTGCTGGAGATCGCGCGCGTCATGCCGAAGTCCAGACCGCAGCGCAGCGTGCTGTTCCTCGCCACCACCTCCGAGGAGCAGGGCCTCCTGGGCGCCGCCTACTACGCGGCCCATCCCCTGTTCCCGCTGGCACGCACCGCCGCCGACCTCAACATGGACGTGCTCGACACCTACGGCAAGACCCGCGACGTGACCGTGCGCGGGCGCTTCCTCTCCGGCGCGGATGCGGCGCTGGTGGCGCAGGCGAAGGCGCTCGGCCTCAAGGTGGAGGAGGACTCGCAGCCGGAGAAGGGCCTGTACTTCCGTGCCGACCACTTCGAATTCGCCAAGGTCGGCGTGCCTGCCTTGAGCATCGCGCTCGGGACGGATTACGTGGACCATCCTGCCGGCTGGGGCCTCACCCAGCAGCGCGCCTACACCGCACAGCGCTACCACAAGCCGGCGGACGTCTACGAGACGGGCTGGGACCTCTCCGGCATGGTCCAGCAGCTGGACCTCATGTACCGCACCGGTCTCGCGCTGGCTGACGCGGGCAGCCTGCCGGAGTGGAAGGCCGGCGCGCCCTTCCATCGGCCGGTGAAACTCTAGGATTCCCGCTTAAAAACCCGTGCCGGCGGGGGTCGCGCTACCCCCGCCGGGCCCCGGCGGGTAGAATCCGGCCAAGGGTCTCAAGAACAGCGCAATGCACATCCTCATCGTCGACCACTCGAAGGTCGTGCGAACCGTCTGGAACAAGATGGTCGCGGACCTGGGCCACCAGAGCCTCACCGTCTCGAGCGCCGAGGAAGCCATGGAAGTGCTGAACGGCCAGGAGGTGGAGTTCATCTGCGCCTCGCTCTCGCTGCCCGGAGAGAACGGCATCGGCTTCTGCCGCCACGTGCGTGCGCTGCCCAAGCACCACAAGACCCCCTTCATCCTGCTCACCTCCACCCAGGACAAGACCACGCGCCAGGAGGCGTTCGAGGCCGGCGTCACCGAGATCCAGGAGAAGATGGACAAGGAGCAGCTCGAGGCACGCCTCAAGCAGTACCTGTCCGAGGAGCAGCAGGAACTCACCGGCCGCGTCCTGTACATCGAGGACAGCATGGTGGCGGCGCACATCATGATCAAGATCCTGCGCCACATGAACCTGCAGGTGGACCATTTCCGCAGCGCCGACGAGGCGCTGGCCGCTTTCGAGAAGAACGACTACGATGTCATCATCAGCGACATCCTGCTCGAGGGCGTGATGAGCGGCGTGGGCCTGGTGAACCGCGTGCGCAGCTACCTCTCGGACAAGCGGCGCGTTCCGATCCTGGCGCTCTCCGGCATGGACGAGACCTCCCGGCGCATCGAGCTGTTCCGCCTCGGCGTCAACGACTACATCGCCAAACCGCCGGTGGAGGAGGAGGTGCGCGCGCGGGTGCGCAACCTGATCATCAGCAAGCAGCTCTTCGACCGGGTGCAGGCCCAGTCGCGCCAGCTCTACCAGCTCGCCATGCAGGACCTGCTCACCGGCCTCTACAACCGCACCGGCCTCGATGAGTTCGGCAGCAAGTGCTTCAGCGAGGCCAACGAGTACGACACCCCGCTGTCGATGCTCATCATCGACCTGGACCACTTCAAGAACATCAACGACACCCATGGCCATACCGCCGGCGACAAGGTGCTGGCCAAGGTCGGCACCATGCTGACGAAGGCCTGCCGCGAGACCGACATCGCGGCCCGCGTCGGCGGCGAGGAGTTCGTGCTGATCCTAAACCAGTGCGGCGTCGAGGAGGCTACCCGGCAGGCCGAGAAGCTGCGCAAGGACATCGAGAAGCTGAGGCCGGACGGCGTGGCCGTCACCGCCAGCATCGGCGTGACCTCGCGCCCCTTGGGCAAGGGGGTCAGCTTCGACGACCTGTTCAAGGTCGCCGACCGCGCTGTGTACGAAGCCAAGAACCAGGGAAGGAACCGCGTCGTGAGCATGCTCTATTCGTAGCGCAGCGCCGGAAGCGCACGCATCACTTGCACCGAAACCCGTCCCGGCATGAGGAACCCCATGTCAGACAAGCCTGTTCACTTCGATACCGCCTGCGTCCACGCCGGCCGCCAGGTGGACCCCGTGACGGGCGCAGTGGCCCCGCCCATCCACCTCTCCACCACCTTCCAGCGCAGCCCGGACTACGGCGCCGACCCCTACAACTACGTGCGCGGCAACAACCCCAACCGTGCCCAGCTCGAGGCCTGCCTCGCGGCGCTGGAAGGCGGCGCGGCGGCGTTCGCCTTCGCCTCCGGCAGCGCCGCAGCCACGGCGGTGTTCCAGTCCCTGAAACCCGGCGATCATGTGGTGTGCACCCGCGACGCCTACCACGGCATCCTGCGCATCCTGCGCGAGATCATGGCGCCCTGGCAGCTCAAGGTGAGCCTCGTGGACGCCAGCGACCTCGACGCGGTACGCGGCGCGCTGACCCCGGCCACGCGGCTGGTGTGGGTGGAGAGCCCCACCAACCCGGTACTCAAGATCACCGACCTCGCGGCGGTCGCGGACATCGCGCACCGGGCCGGCGCCATCGCGGTCTGCGACAACACCTTCGCCACGCCGGCACTGCAGAACCCCCTCGCCTTCGGCATGGACCTCGTCATGCACAGCGCCACCAAGTACCTGGGCGGCCACGGCGACGTGATGGGCGGTGCGCTGGTGGCGCGCGAGACCGGTGCGCTCGCGGAACGCCTGCGCGGCCTGCAGGGCAACGGCGGCGCGGTGCCTTCGCCCTTCGACTGCTGGCTGGTGCTGCGCGGCACCGCCACCCTCAGCGTGCGCATGCGCGCGCACTGCGAGAACGCGCTCGCGCTGGCGCGCCGGCTGGAATCGCATCCTGCGGTGGAACGCGTGTTCCATCCCGGCCTCGCCTCGCATCCGCAGCACGCGCTCGCCGCGCGCCAGATGCGCGCGTCCGGCGGCATGCTATCCTTCTGCGTGCGCGGCGGCGCTGAGGCCGCGCTACGCGTGGCGTCCCGGGTGAAACTTTTCACGCGCGCCACCAGTCTAGGAGGGGTGGAGAGCCTGATCGAACATCGCGCCTCGGTGGAAGGGCCCGAGAGCCCCACCCCGAAGAACCTGCTGCGCATCTCGACCGGCCTCGAACACCCCGGCGACCTGGTCGCCGACCTTGAGCAAGCTCTGTCTTAGATCCGAAAACCAAGACTCCAAGGGAACTCCCATGCAGTACCGCCTACCCGCCTTCCTCCTCGGCGTCCTCACGGCCGCCCTGCCGGCCCTCGCCGCCGCCGCGCCTGCTTCCGCCGGCTCGGGCGTGACGCCCACCGTCACGTTGGAGCAGATCATGGCCGCCCGCGACTGGATCGGTAACCCGCCGGAAGACGGCTACTGGAGCTGGGACAGCAAGAGCGTGCTGTACAAGGTGAAGCGCGATGGCAGCCCGCTGCGGGACCTGTACCGGGTGGATGCGGTCGGCCCCGGGGCCCCGCGCAGGCTGGGCGACGCCGACCTCGCGAATGCGCCGGCTCCGGGCGGAGCCTTCAACCGCGCCCACACCCTGCAGGTGTTCATCCGTGACAACAACGTGTTCGTACGCAACCTCGCCACCGGCAGCCTGCGCCAGCTCACCCGCGACAACACCGCGCGCAACGCCGAGCAGTTCATGGCCGACGGCAACCGCGTGCAATGGCACCAGGGCAACGACGTCTATGTCTACGAGCTCAACACCGGCCTGACCTCCCTGGCGGCGGACCTGCGCCTGACCGAGGACCCGGCCAAACCGGCGGCGCCGAAGAACTATCTGCAGGCGGAGCAGCCCCGCCTGTTCGACTTCCTCAGCACCCGCGCTGCCAACAAGCAGGCGCAGCGGGACCAGCAGGCGGCGCAGCAGAGTGCCGACGCCACCCGTGTGGGCGCGCCCTGGTACCTGGGCAAGGGTTTCGACATCGTGTACGAATCGCTCTCGCCCAACGGGCGCTGGCTCGCGCTGGTGACCCAGCCGAAGGATGCTGACGCCGGTGAGCCCGGCATCATGCCGGCCTACGTCACCGACAGCGGCTACGTGGAGACCAGCAAGGAGCATACCTACGTCGGCCTGAACCCGCCGCCGGCCCAGCAGGTGAAGGTGCTGGACCTCCAGAACCACACCGCCTTCGACCTCGACCTCTCGCAGCTGCCCGGCATCAAGGACGACCCGCTCGCGGCGCTGCGCAAGTCCGCGGTGGACTGGGACGCGAAGCACGGCATCACCCGCAGCGGCGACGCCAAGGCGCCGGCGGTGCGCGAGGTGTCGGTGAACGGCCTCGCCTTCAGCGATGACGGCGCCAACCTAGCGGTGCAGTTCATCTCCAACGACTTCAAGGACCGCTGGCTCGCCACCGTGGACTTCGCGAAGAAGGCGCTGGTGACCCAGGACCGGCTCAGCAACCCGCGCTGGGTGAACTGGACCTTCAACGACTTCGCCTGGATGCACGACAACCACAGCCTGTGGTTCCTGTCGGAAGCGGACGGCTGGTCGCATCTGTACGTGAAGGACCTGGCTGCCAGGAGCGCGCGCCAGCTCACCAAGGGCGAATTCGAGATCAACTCCGGCGTGGCCGCCACCCATGATGACGCCTACTTCTTCGTGAGCGCCAACAAGCCCGCACCTGGCACCTGGGAGATCTACCGGGTGGACGCCAAGAGCGGCGCATTCGAGGCGGTGACGAACCTCGGCGGCATCAATGGCGCCCAGCCAGCCATGCATGACGGCGAGAGCTTCCAGCTCTCGCCGGACGAAAGCAGGCTGCTCGTGTACCACTCCATGACCGACCGGCCGCCGGAGATCTGGGCGGTGGACGCCAAGCCCGCCGGCGCCGCGGTGCAGCTCACCCACACCGTGTCCGGCGCGTTCAGCGCGGTGGACTGGGTCGAGCCGCAGATCGTGCAGGTGCCCTCCAGCCACCAGTCGCGCCCGCTGTACGCGCGCCTGTACCTGCCGAAGGACTACTCACCCGCGAAGATCTACCCGGCGGTGGTGTTCATCCACGGTGCCGGCTACCTGCAGGACGCGCACAGCGGCTGGTCCTACTACTTCCACGAGTTCATGTTCCACACCTTCCTGACCCAGCACGGCTACCTGGTGCTGGACATGGACTACCGCGGTTCCGCCGGCTACGGCCGCGACTGGCGCACGGCCATCTACCGCAACATGGGCCATCCTGAGGTGGAGGACATCACCGACGGTGCCCACTGGCTCGGCCAGAACTACCACGCCGACCCGAAGCGCATGGGTGTGTATGGCGGCTCCTACGGCGGCTTCATGACCTTCATGATGATGTTCCGCCAGCCGGACCTGTTCCAGGCCGGCGCCGCACTGCGCCCGGTCGGCGACTGGGCGGACTACAACGACGGCTACACCGCGGCCATCCTCAACCGCCCGGACGTGGATCCGCAGGCCTACTTCGACAGCTCGCCCATCAACTATGCCGGCGCGCTCAAAGGGCATCTGCTCATCATGCAGGGCATGCAGGACGACAACGTGTTCTTCATCGACACCGTCCACATGGTGCAGAAGCTGCAGGAGCTCAGGAACCCGAACTTCGACGTGATGTTCTACCCGACGGAGCACCACGACTTCCGCGACGCGGCGAGCTGGCTGGACGAGTACCGCCGCATCTGGCGGCTGTTCGACACCTACGTGGACCCGCAGTGAGCAAGGGCTCCATGGGCTGCTAATATGGACCCCGCCTCATGGCGGGGTCTTTTTTCATGGCACCGAGGAAGTTCAGCAGTCCGGACGAATGCGTGGAGGCCATCCTCCAGCGGGTGGGTCCGCGCCTGGTGGTGGGCGCGCCGCTCGGCATCGGCAAGCCCAACCACCTCGTCAACGCGCTCTACCGCCGCGTGGCGCGCGACCCCTCGCTGCACTTGAGGCTCGTCACCGCGCTGTCCCTGGAGCGTCCCGTGGGCAAGAGCGGACTGGAACGGCGCTTCCTGGGTCCCTTCACGGACCGGGTGTTCGGCGACTATCCCGAGCTCGAGTACGTGGCGCCGCTGCGCCAAGGCAAGCTGCCGCCCAACGTCGAGATCTCCGAGTTCTACTTCAAGTCCGGCAGCATGCTGGGCGTCCCCTCCGCCCAGCGCCACTACATCAGCAGCAACTACACCCACGTGGCACGGGACATGCTGGCGGCAGGCGCCAACGTCATCCTGCAGGCAGTGGCCGCGCTGCCGGGCCCGCGCTACAGCCTCTCCTCCAACCCTGACGTGACCCTGGACATCATGCCCGGCCTGCGCGCGGCCGAACGCGCGGGCCGCAAGGTCGCCGTGGCGGGCATGGTGAACCGCCGGCTGCCGTTCATGTACGGCGCGGCCGAAGTGGAGCCGGAGTTCTTCGACTTCATGGTGGACGCTCCCGGGCTCGACCACCATCTCTTCGCCGTGCCGAACATGCCGATCGACCCCGCTGCCCACATGATCGGCCTCTACGCCAGCGCGCTATTGAAAGACGGCGGCACCTTGCAGGTGGGCATCGGCTCCCTGGGGGACGCCTGCGTCTACGCCTCGCAGTTGCGCCATGCCCGCAACCCGGACTACCGGGCGGCCCTGGACGCCACGGGCGCGCTGGCGAAGTGCGGCGTGGCCATCGAGGCCATGGGCGGGCTCTCGCCCTACCGGGAGGGCCTCTATGCCGGCAGTGAGATGTTCGGCGACGGGCTGCTGCGGCTCTACGAGGCCGGCATCCTCAAGCGCCAGGTCTACGACCATGCGGGCCTGCAGGCGCTGCTGAACTCAGGCCGCCTTTCCGAGAGCGTGGGGCCGGACACCCTGACCACGCTGAAGGACGAAGGGATCATCGGCGCCAAACTCTCGCCGGAGGACATGGCCTTCCTGCAGCGCTTCGGCATCCTGCGGCCGGACCTGCGTCTGGAAGGGGGCGTGCTGCTGTTGGCGGATGGTGCGCGGGTGACGGCGGACCTGGATGACCGGGAAAGCTTCCGGCATATCGCCGGCGCCGCCCTGGGCGCGCGCCTCAAAGAGGGCGTGCTGATGCACGGCGCGTTCTTCCTCGGCAGCCAGTGGTTCTACGACACGCTGCAGGCGATGCCTGAGCCTGAGCGGCGCATGTTCGCCATGGAGGCGGTGTCGCAGGTGAACGAGCTCTTCAGCGACGTGGAGCTGGAGAAGCTGCAGCACCGGCATGCGCGGTTCCTCAACATCTGCATGAAGATGACGCTGCTGGGCTCGGCGGTCTCGGACGCGCTGGACGGCGGCCGGGTGGTGAGCGGCGTGGGTGGCCAGTACAACTTCGTCGCCATGGCCCATGCGCTGCGCCAGGCCCGCTCCGTGCTGATGCTGCGCAGCACATACTCGGCGCGCGGCAAGGCCGAATCCAACATCCTGTGGGAGTACGCCCACAGCACCATCCCGCGCCACCTGCGTGACGTGGTGGTGACGGAGTACGGCATTGCCGACCTGCGCGGCAGGACCGACGAGGAGACCATCGTCGCGATGCTCAAGGTGGCGGACTCGCGCTTCCAAGACGCGCTCATGGCCGAGGCCAAGCGCGCCGGCAAGCTCAGGCCGGACTTCGCGCTGCCCGAGCTCTACCGCCACAACACGCCGGAGCGGTTGAGGGCGGACCTCAAGCGCTTCCAGGACGCGGGCCTCTTCCCGGAGCTGCCCTTCGGCAGCGACTTCACGCCGGAGGAACTCGTGCTCGGCAAGGCGCTCAAGCGGCTGCAGGCCGCGAGCCGGAGCTGGGCGGGCCGTCTTGGCCTCGCCGCCTCGCTGCTGCGGACGCCGTCCCCGTCGGCGGCGCCTTATCTGAAGCGCATGGGCCTCGACGCGCCGAAAGGATTGGAGGAGCGGGTCTATGCCCGCCTGGTGGCCGGCGCCCTGAGATGAAACGGGCCGCGTGAGCGGCCCGTTACGGTCCAGTGATGCGATGCTTCAGCCGCGCCGGCGCCGCAGACCTAGCACGCCGAGCAGGAGGGGCAACAGGGGCAGCCAGAAACCCCCCAGGAACCCGCCGCCACCGCCACCGCCGGTGTTGTTGTTCTGGACGGTGACATTCGTGGTGGCGATGTTGGACAGCTTCACGCCGTCGCTGGCCTGGAACGTGAAGCTGTCCTTGCCGATGTAGCCCGTGTTCGCGAAATAGGTGAAGCTTCCCCCGCCGAAGCTCAACGCTCCGTGGGTGGCCGGCGACAGCACGGAGAAGCTCAGCCCGTCGCCGTCCTTGTCGCTGGCATTGAAGGTGCCGCTGAGGGGCTGGGTGCCGTCCCGTATGAAGAACGGGCCGCTCTTCGCCACCGGCGCCGTATCGGCTGCCACCACCCCGGGTATCTGCAGCGAGATGTTGAGGTCGTCGCTGCCGCCGTTGATCACCGCCAGGTCCGGCTGGCCGTTCTCGTCGAAGTCAGCCACCGCCACGCCGCGCGCATCCACTTCCGCGGGGTAGCTGTTGCTGATCAGGCCGCCCTGGCCGTTGCCGAGCAGCACGCCCACGCTGCTGCTGCCCACGCAGGTGGTGACCACGTCCGGGTCACCATCGGCATTGAGGTCCGCCACCGCGAGGCTGCTGGGGTTGGTGCAGGTGGAATAGCTGAACGCCGCATCGAAGCGCTTGCCGTGGCTGCGCAACACGGTGATCCGGCTGTTGCCATAGTCGGCGACGATGATGTCCGGGAAGCCGCTGTGATCGAGATCCGCCAGAGCCGCCCGTACGCCGACACCTGCATACACGAAGGAGCTCGCGCCATTCTCGTCGAACGTGACCGGCTGGAGCTTGCCGCCGCCGTCGTTCACGAGGATCGCCACGTTGCTGCCCACCGTCACCACGTCCGGGATGTGGTCGCGGTTCGCGTCTCCCACCGCCAGCGCGCTGATCACGCCGCCCGCGGCGAAGCTGCGCGGCGCGCCGAAACCGCCGCCGCCGTGGCCGGGAAGGATACTGACCTTGTTCACCACCGCGTTGGCGACGATCAAGTCCGGCTTGCCGTCGCCGTCCATGTCTTCCACCGCCAGATCCACGGGGTTGTCGCCCGCGGCGAACTGCCTTGCCGTCTGGAAGCTGCCGTCACCGTTGCCGAGCAGCACGCTCACGGTGCCGTCGCCGTTGTTGGCGCAGACCGCATCCAACTTCCCGTCGCCGTCCAGGTCCGCGAGCGCGAGCCGCTGCGGATGGGTGCCGGTGCCGCCGACGCTGAAGACCTGCCGCGCGCGGAGCGTGCCGTCGCCGTTGCCGAGGCGCACGCCCAGCGTGCCGTCGGCGGAGTCGACCTCCACCACATCGGCATGGCCGTCTCCGTCGAGATCGGCCGCCTTCACATCGCTAGGGACCGCACCGGTGGCATAGGAACCCTGCAGCGGGAAGCCGCCGCTGCCGTCGTTGTGCAGCACCTGGATGAAGCTGCCCGCAGGGTTGATGGCCACGATGTCGGGATTGCCGTCGCCGTCCACGTCGCCGGTGGCGAAGGGCTGGACAGCGAGACCGGAGTTGATGCCGGCAGCGGGGTAGTAGACGCCGGCGTGGAAACCGCCCTGGCCGTTGCCCTTGAGCACCCGCAGGAGACCGGTGGCGATGCTGCCGGTGAGGAGGTCGAGATGCCCGTCGCCGTCCGCGTCCAACGCCTGGACATAGCGCGGCTGCGGGCCGGCGGTGAAGGAGCGCGATTGGCCGAAGCGGCCCCTGCCTTCGCCCGGTTCGTAGATCACCGTGGTGCCATTGGGATCGGTATTGGTGATCACCACGTCCACCTTGCCGTCGCCGTCGAAATCGGCGGCGGCGATCGTCTGCACGGTGCTGGTGGTCGGCGGTCCGCTTATGGTGGTCGCGGTCTGGGCCGCGAAGGTGCCGTCGCCCTTGTTGCGCAACACGCCGAGGGTGGATTCGCCGGTGTTCGCCACCAGGATGTCCGGACCGTTGTCGTTGAGGTCGGCGATGGCGACATAGGTCGGGCTGAGGCCGGTCGCGTAGGTCGCCTGCCCCTTGAAGGTGCCGTCGCCCTTGTTGAGCAGCACGCTGACGTCGTTGTCGGTGAAGTTGGCGGTGACGATGTCGGGGCTTCCGTCGCCGTTCACGTCCGCCACCGCCACCGAGAAGGGGCCGGCGCCGGTCGGGTAGGTCGGCGCGGGCGTGCCCTTGCCGGTCGTCGCCTGGGCGGCGGTCTGCGCCACGAAGGTACCGTCGCCCTTGCCGATCATCACCATCACGTTGGCGCCGTCGTTGTCCGCCAGCACCACGTCAGGCTTGCCATCACCGTTCAGGTCCGCCACTGCCAGGGCTACCGGGTTGGCGCCGCCGAAGTAGTAGGAGGTCGGGCTGCTGAACTTGCCCTTGCCGAGACTGTCGTTGAGCAGCACCGCCATGGTGCCGATCTCGCCGATCTCCACCACATCCAGGTGGCCGTCGCCGTTCACGTCCGCCAGCGCCACCGCGCCGGGCGTATCCAGGGTGCCGAAGAAGGGGACCGGGTAGAGGCCATTGGCCCCAGCCAGTCCGCAATAGGCGAGGGCCGCTAGCCCGAGGGCGTAGCCGGGCAGGTGTCGTCTGCTGTGCATGCTGTTCCTCAAAAAGACCGGGCGCTTCGACCGCTAGGGTCAGGCCCGACCGGGGGTCTATGGGCGGCGGCGTGGGTCCTGAAAATGTGGCGTCATTATACCCACAGCCCCGCCCCGTCCGGGATGGAACGCCCGGCCGGGGACGGGGATGACAGGCTTCAGCCGCCGGGCACAGGTGCGGCAGGCACGAACGCGCCGGCCGGGCCCGGGAACACCACCGGGCTCTCGAAGCCCTCGCCCGAGACCGCCGCCACGCCGAAGAACCAGTCGTCGATGCTCACGTCCTTGAGCACGTAATGCTGCACCGGACCCACGTAACGGCCCGCGTTCCAGCGCGGATCGGTGGTAGCGCGCCAGTGCAGGCGGTAGCCGGCAGCCCCGGCGGTGGGCTGCCAGTCGAACACCGTATCGGTGCCGCCGGACATGCCTGGTGCCGGGTCCGAGGCGATGGCGACGCCGGCCGGGGGCGCCGGCGCCCAGGCCAGGGCGGCGAGGGTGACGGCGTTCATGCCCGCCACCTTGGCGAGATAGGGGAAGTCCACGCCCGAGAGCTCATCGCCGTAGCGCAGGCCGCGCTCCGTGCGCAGGTCCTGGTGCTGGTGGGTGAAGTCCTCGTGGGACTCGGTCACGCGCACCGCGGGATAGCCGAGCGCGTTGAACGCCACGTGGTCGCCGCCGCGGCCGTAGCGGTCGGTGCGGTACACCAGCATCACGTGCCAGTTCGGGATGTAGCGCTCCGCCAGCGCCTGCATATAGCGCGCCACGTTGCGCGAGGGCGAGTCCAATTCGCCGCCGTGGTAGCGCCGGTCCTTCGCTTCCTGGGGCGTCTCCAGCGCGCGGGTGCCTTCGGAGAACACCCGCACCGTGGTGTCGTCGGTCACGCCGTTCTGGCCGCGGCTGTTGCCGACGATGTCGTTGTTGAGGTCCGCCTCCACGTACCACTTGTGGTCCTGGGCGTACTGGGCGATGACCTTGCCGCCGAACAGGCCCTGCTCCTCGCCGCTGTCCGCCGAATAGACGATGCTGGCGGCGAACTTGTACTTGCTGAGCACGCGCGCCGTCTCCAGGAGCGCCGCCACGCCGGAGCCGTCGTCGTCGGCGCCGGGGGCATCGGACTTGACGTCCATGACGTCGCTCACGCGCGAGTCCAGGTGCGCGGTCATCACCACGTAGCGGTCGGGGTCCGTACTGCCCTTCTGGATGGCGACCACGTCCATCACCTCGGCGCCTCCCTTCGGCATGCGCTCGCCGGTGAACACCTGCGAAGGCGTGATCACCTCCAGGCAGCCGCCGCAGTCCTTCGAGATGGACTCGAACTGCCCCTGCACCCAGCGGCGCGCGGCGCCGATGCCGCGCTTCTTCGACTGGGTGTCGGAGAGCGTGTGGCGCGTGCCGAAGCCCACCAGCGTGGTGAGCGTGGCCTTGAGCCTCGCCGGGTCCATGCCCTGGGCGATCTCGCCCAGCACCGGGTGCTCGTCCGGCGGCGGCGCGAGGTCCGCGGCCAGGGCCGTGCCGCTGAGGAAGAGAGCGAGCAGGAAAGGCAGTCGCTTGAGCATGGACTTTCTCCAGGGTGACGGAGCGAGGGGCTATTCTGGGACGGGACGCTGCCTTTAGGGAATCGCCCAGCCGCCCGGGCATGGGGCGCTTCGGGACGGTGTCCTCTCACCTGGACTAAACCCAGGACCCTGTTGAGACGTCCAAGCTGGGAAGACTCGAGACCCGGGCTCTTCAGGTCCCAGGCTTGAAATGTCCCAAGCCTGTGTTATAGTAAGATAATACAGTAACACGCCCGCCCCGGGCGCCCCCGACAGGAGCCAAGCTCATGCGCATCCCCGCCCTCCTCTGCGCCGCCGTCCTGGCGGCCGCCGCCGCCGGCCCGGTGGCCGCGGCCCAATCCTTCGAGAAGACCGACACCTACAAGAACCCGGCCATCAAGGCCGGCGGCAGCCTGAGCCTGAGCAACCTGGTCGGCCACGTCAGCGTCGTGACTGCCGCCGACGGCGTGCTCTCCGTGGACAGCAAGGTGGTCGCGGCCTCCGGCAGCGACGCCGAAGCCCAGGCCCTGGCGGCCAAGCTCAAGATCGTGCCCCAGGTGGACGGCAACAGCGTGACGCTGCACGCCGAGTACCCGCTGGACGACTACACCGAGTACTACTACCACGGCAACGGCAGCAACTTCGGCATGAGCACCAGCACCGTGAGCTACGACGGCGAGCGCGTGCGGATCAGCAACGGCACCTTCGGTTCCGGCGCGAACCTGCATGCAGACTTCGTGGTGCACGTGCCCAAGGGCGTCCACGTGACCGTGGACAACAAGGTGGGCCTGATCGAGGCCAGCGGCGTGAATGCGCCGCTCACCCTGAAGTCCGCATCCGGAGACATCAAGGCCGAGAAGGGCAGCGACAGCCTGAGCGGCGACACCGGCTCCGGCGACATCACCGTGACCGACCACAACGGCGCGGTGAAGATGGACACCGGTTCCGGCGACATCATCCTCACCCACCAGAAGGGCGGAGACGTGGACGCCGACACGGGCTCGGGCGACGTGAACCTGACCGACGTGGCCGGCACGCTGACCGCCGACACGGGCTCGGGCGACGTGAACCTGCAGAAATACAGCGGCAACGGCGCCAAGCTCGATACCGGCTCCGGCAGCATCGTGATCCATGACGCCACCGGCTCCATGAAGCTGGAGGCGGGCTCGGGCGACATCACCGCCACCGGCTTCAAGGCCGGTCAAGTCCTCGAGATCAGCACCGGCAGCGGCAGTGTGAGCATCGAGGGCGACCTGGGCGACGTGCTGCGCCTCTCCGCCGACGCGGGCAGCGGCGACATCACGATCCGCACCAGCCGCGTGCCCTCGCTGCACATCACCGCCACTTCCGACTCGGGCGACGTGGACGTGGACCTGCCCGGCATGCAGAACGTGTCCGCCAAGCATCACTCCATCCGCGCCGACGTGAACGGCGCCAAGGGCACCGCCGAGCTGGACGCGAGCTCCGGCGACGTGAGCTTCACGAAGAGCTGACCACCTCCCACCAGTGTGGGTCAGCACGGGCCGGCGTTATGCCGGCCTGTTTTTTGATACAAGGGTTCGCGGCATCGTCGCGAACGGGCAGGCAGGATGCCTGCCCTGGACATCACGGCGGAGCAGGATGCGTAGCCGGGATGTATCAACACCACGCCTCGCTGGAGCGCGGGGATGCGCGACTGCGCAAGCCATCTATGGGCCGGCCCTATTTTTTTGCAGGGTAAGATTTGACGGCAACGGGCCCGCGGGTCAGATTGGACCCACATCTATATAGAGGCCGCCGCCACGCCCCTCGTCCCCTACATCAGCCTCGCCGAAGCCCGTGCCCGCCAGGAGGCGATGCGCGGCCAGGTGGAGCGCCAGGGCAAGCTCCCCTTCGACGCCGTGCGCTACGTGGCGGGGGTGGACTGCGCCTTCCCGGGCGAGCACCAGGGCCGCGTGACCCGCGCCGCCGTGGCGGTACTCACGTTCCCCGGCCTGGAGCTGCACGAGTTCACGGTGGTGGAGCGGCCCACGGACTTCCCCTACGTGCCGGGCTTCCTCTCCTTCCGCGAGGTGCCGGCCATCCTGCTGGCGCTGGAGCAGCTCAAGACCCGGCCCCAGCTCCTGATCGTGGACGGCCAGGGTTATGCACACCCGCGTGGCTTCGGCATCGCCTGCCACCTGGGGGTGCAGACGGGCCTGCCCGCCATCGGCGCCGGCAAGTCGCGCCTGGTGGGTGAGTTCCACATGCCGGCCACGGCGGTCGGCTCCCGTTCTCCGCTGACGTACCGCGGCGAGACCGTGGGCACGGTGCTGCGCACCCGCGACGGGGTGAACCCGCTGTTCGTGTCGGTGGGCCACAAGCTGGACCTGGACAGCGCGGTCGCCTGGGTACTGGCCTGCACCCGCGGCTACCGCCTGCCCGAGACCACCCGCTGGGCCGACGGCCTGGCCGGGGACCCGGGGTTCCGCGCCAGGCCCCGCCGCGCGCGGTAAGATGCCCGCAGGGGTCCGATGGCATAAGAAAAATCCGATGGCGGCAGGCGACATCAAGTTCATCCTCGATTTCGACAGCACCCTGGTGCGCGTCGAGACGCTGGAGATCATGGCCGACCTGGTCCCGGGCGGCGCCAAGCTGCGCGCACGCATCCGCGAGATCACCGACGCCGCCATGGGCGGCCACATGCACTTCCAGGACGCGTTGCGCGAGCGTTTGAAGCTCCTGCACATGCACCGCGACCAGCTCACCCAGCTCGGCGCACAGCTCAGGGAGGAGATCAGTCCCTCCTTCAAGCGCAACCGCGCCTTCCTCGCCGCCAACGCCGCGGACATCCATGTCGTCACGAGCGGCTTCCGCGAGGTGGTGCTGCCGGTGGTGAAGGGCCTGGGCCTGCGGCCCGAGCAGGTCTACGCGAACACCCTGCACTTCGACGCGGAGGGCTACATCGACGGCGTGGACTGGCAGAACCCGCTGGCCACCGACGGCGGCAAGGTGAAGGTGGTGAAAGGCCTCAAGCTCGAGGGCGAAGTGGTGGTGGTCGGCGACGGCTGGAGCGACTACGAGATCCTCGCCGCCGGAGCGGCGCAGCGCTTCTACGCCTTCACCGAGAACGTGCAGCGCGAGGAGGTGACCGGCGCCAGCGGTGCGCGGCAGGCGCCGAGCTTCGACGAGGTGCTGTACGACTGCGGCCTCAGGGCCGCCGTGTCCTACCCCAAGAACCGGCTCAAGGTGCTGCTGCTGGAGGGCATCCATCCCGAGGCGGTGGCGGCCTTCGAGCGCGAGGGCTATGCGGTGGAGTCATTGAAGGGCAGCCCGCCCTCCGGCGAGCTGGCCCAGCGCCTGGCGGACGTGGCGATCCTCGGCATCCGCTCCAAGACCCAGCTGGACGCGCCGGCGCTCGCGGCCGCGAAGCGCCTCCTGGCGGTCGGCGCGTTCTGCATCGGCACCAACCAGATCGACCTGCCGGAATGCGAGCGGCGCGGCGTGGCGGTGTTCAACGCGCCCTTCAGCAACACCCGCTCGGTGGTGGAGCTGGCCCTCGCCGAGCTGATCCTGCTCATGCGCGGCATCCCGGCGAAGATGCGCATGATGGATGCCGGCACCTGGGACAAGTCCGCCCAGGGCGCCCACGAGGTGCGCGGCAAGCGCCTCGGCATCGTCGGCTACGGCAACATCGGCATGCAGCTCTCGGTGCTCGCCGAGTCCATGGGCATGCAGGTCTGCTTCTACGACGTGGCCGAGAAGCTCGCCCTCGGCACCGCCCAGCGCTGCAACAGCCTGGAAGAGCTCCTCGAGACCAGCGACGCGGTGACCGTGCACGTGGACGGGCGCCGCGAGAACGCCGGCCTCATCGGCCCGCGCGAGTTCGCGCGCATGAAGGAAGGTTCGGTGTTCCTGAACCTCTCCCGCGGGCACGTGGTGGACCTCGTCTCGCTGCGCAGCCACCTCCTGTCCGGGCACCTGGCCGGCGCGGCGGTGGACGTGTTCCCGGACGAGCCCCACGGGAACGGCGAGCGCTTCGAGCACCCGTTGCGGGACGTCCCGGAGGCGCTGCTCACCCCGCACATCGGCGGCAGCACCCTGGAAGCACAGCACGATATCGGCCGGTTCGTGAGCGGACGCATCATCGACTACATCAACACCGGCAGCACCGAGAACTGCGTGAACTTCCCCGCCATCCGCCTGCCGCCCCAGGAGAAGGCGCACCGCCTCATCCATCTGCACGAGAACGTGCCCGGCATCCTGGCGCGCATCAACCAGGCTTTGGCCGCCGCCGGCGCCAACATCACCGGCCAATACCTCAAGACCAACGAGCGCATCGGCTACGTGATCACCGACATCGACAGCCACTACTCCGAGTCGCTGCTGGACGAGATCCGGGGCATCCCGCACACCTTGAGATTCAGGGTGCTTTACTGAGCCCGCGGCAGGCGTATGCTGGAGTCAGGCCCGCAGAGGCCATAGGGGAGAACCACATGAAGACCTTACGCATCGTGACGGCGGCGGCGCTCTTCGCCTCCGCCCTCCTGTTCCAGGCGCCCGTGCATGCCGACAGCGAGGAGGATCGCATCGACGCGCTGCTTCACCAGTCCGGCTATACCTATGAGAAGCGCGCCGAGGGCGTGTGGGTGGTACCGCAGAAAGGCGACTCGCTCGGCGACTTCAAGGTGATCGTGGCGCAAGGCGAGGGGTTGGTGGTCATCTTCGTGATCATCGCCAAGAAGGACCAGATGGACATGGGCCTCGGCCTCGCCACGCGTATGCTCTCCATGAACCACGAATACGATCGCGTAAAGGTCGGCACCGACGACGACGGGGACGCGTTCGTGCGCCTGGATGCCAGCCTCCGTTCGATGGATGCCACCGAGATGAAGGAGGACATCCATCAGGTCGCTGCCAGCGCCGACGAGGCCTACTCCGGCATCAAGCCTTACCTGCATTGAGGCCCCGCGCGGCGGGGCACTCGGGTAGGATGGGAGCCGCATGAGCGACAGCCCTTCCGTCACCTGTTTCCTGCTGCGCGACGCGCCCCTGCAGGCGCGCAACACCTTCCATGTGGCGGCCAAGGCCGCCCGCTACACCGAGCTCCGCGCCGCTGCGGCGCTGCCGGAGCTCCTGCAGCGGCGCGAACTCAAGACCATGCCGCTGCTGGTCTTGGGTGACGGAAGCAACCTGCTCTTCACCCGCGACTTCGACGGCCTGGTGCTGCACATGGCGAGCAGCGGCGTACACCTCCTGGAGGACGGCGCCGTGGGCCGGGTGCGGGTCGCCGCCGGCGAATCCTGGCACGGCTTCGTGCGCTGGTCGTTGCACCAGGGCTTCGCGGGCCTGGAGAACCTCGCGCTCATCCCCGGCACCGTCGGCGCCGCGCCGATCCAGAACATCGGCGCCTACGGTGCCGAGGTGCGCGAGTTCATCACCGGGGTGGAGGCCTGGGACCGGCGCAGCGAGCAGTTCGTGCAGCTCGACAACGCCGCCTGCGGATTCGCCTACCGGGACTCGGTGTTCAAGCGCGATCCGCAGCGCTTCATCGTCACCGCGGTCGACTTCGCGCTGCCGCGCGAGCGGCCGCTGGCGCTGGACTACTCCGGCGTGCGCCAGGAGCTGGAGGCCCAGGGCGTCCAGCACCCCAAGCCCGCGGACGTGGCCCACGCGGTGGAGACGCTGCGCCGCCGCAAGCTGCCGGATCCCGCCATCACCGGCAATGCCGGCAGCTTCTTCAAGAACCCGCTGCTCGCCAACGAGCGGGCGGCGGCCCTGGCGGCAGCCCACCCGGAGATGCCGCAGTGGCCGGGTGTGGGCGGCTCCACCAAGGTCTCCGCCGCCTGGCTCATCGAGGCCTGCGGCTTCAAGGGCGTGCGCGACGGCGACGCCGGCGTCTCCCCCAAGCACTCGCTGGTGCTCATCAACTACGGCCACGCCACCGGCGCCCAGGTGTGGGCGTTGGCGGGCCGCATCCGCGAG
Source organism: Gammaproteobacteria bacterium (assembly GCA_036383255.1). Taxonomy (NCBI): domain Bacteria; kingdom Pseudomonadati; phylum Pseudomonadota; class Gammaproteobacteria; species Gammaproteobacteria bacterium. The sequence goes on from DASVOS010000004.1 coordinate 230,807, forward strand.
GCGGTGGCGGCGCGCTTCGGCGTCATGCTTGAGCCCGAACCCGTCATCCTCTGACCATGGCGCTCACCCCCGCGGATCCCGGCTTCGAGGCGCGCGTGCGGGACAGCTTCGCGCGCCAGCGGGTGATGGCGACGCTGGGCGCGCGCCTCGTGCGCGTCGCACCCGGCGAGGTGGACCTGGAGCTGCCGTTCCGCGCCGACCTCACCCAGCAGCACGGCTACCTGCACGCCGGCATCGTCACCACGCTCCTGGACAGCGCCTGCGGCTACGCCGCCTTCAGCCTGATGCCGGCGGACGCCACCGTGCTCAGCGTCGAGTTCAAGACCAACCTGCTGGCCCCCGCTGCCGGCGAGCGGCTGCTGGCCCGCGGCCGCGTGCTCCGGGCCGGCCGCACCCTCACGGTCTGCGAGGCCTCGGGCGTGATGCTGGACGGTGGCGGCGAGAAGGCCGTGGCGCACATGGTCGGGACGATGATGGCGCTCGCGGGTAAGCAGGACCGCTAGATGGCCTTCCGCATCGAGAGTCCGCGCCTGCTGATCCGCCCCTGGGAGCCGGCGGACCGGCCGGCGTTCACCAGGTTCGCGACCGACCCCGAGATGATGCGCTACATCAACTTCGGCCAGGCCTGGGACGAGGCGCAGATAGACGCGGTGCTGCAGCGCCAGGCTCGCTTCCTGGCGCAACATGGCTGCTGCGTCGGCGCGGCGGTGCTGAAGGAGACGGACGAGGTGGTGGGCTTCGCCGGCCTCCAGCCCCAGGACAAGTCCGGTTTCTATGAGTTCGCCTGGTGGGTGTGGAAGGACTATTGGAACCGTGGCTTCGCCACGGAACTCGCCGAAGCGATGAAACGTCACGCGTTCGACGTGATGAAGCTGCCGAAAGCGGTGGCCATCGCCGACGTGCCGAACCTCGCGTCCATCCGCGTGATGGAGAAGATCGGCATGCATTACGAGGGGCTGCGCAACGCCCACGACCTCGCCGAGCGTCATCCCGATGTGGAAGTGGTGCTATACACTTTGGACAAACCGGATTCGTCGTAACACTGCGCGGGCGCTCCATTATCATCGCCGTTCCCAAAAGAACGGCTCCGTAGGGAAACCCATGCTCACACTCCGACATATCTTCTTCCTGATCTGTCTGCTCGCCGCCGGCACGGCGTGCGCCGACGATGAGACGCCCCAGGAACAGATCGCACGGGCGGCCGCCACCGACGCGGGCTCCAGCTGGATCTTCGGCGCCGGCATGGCGGTATCCAATCCCGGCTACGTGGGCGGCAAGAAGCAGGTGACGCCCTTCCCGCTGGTGTTCTACCACAACGGGCGTTTCTTCTTCGCCGGCGTCATCGCGGGCTACATGCTCTCCAACGGCGAGCACTACCGCTTCTCGCTCACGGCGCTGCCGGTGTTCAACCGCCTTAACGCCGGCGACGCGCCCGAGCTCGCCGGCATCCAGGACCGGCGCTGGTCCATCGCCGGCGGCGCGAACCTGGACCTTTTCGGCGGCTGGGGACGCTTCAACGCGGGCGTGTTCCACGACCTCCTGGGCCGCAACGACGGCACCGGCGTCAACCTCGCCTACCAGCACCCCTTCCGCACCGGCGGCGTGACGTTCACGCCCGGCATCGGCGTGCTCTGGGGCAGCGCGGCGCTGGACGACTACTACTACGGCGTGAGCCCGGCAGAAGCGCGTCCCGGCCGGCCGGCCTACTCGCCCGGCGGCGCGGCCAGCCCCTACCTTAGCCTGGGTTTCTCCACGCCCCTCAGCGAGCACTGGCAGTTCCGCAGCGACCTGCGCTACCTGCACTTCGCCGGCGCGATTCATGACAGCCCCATCGTGGCCCGCTCCGGCGCCACTACGCTCTTCATCGGCTTCGTGTATAACGGCCGTCCCGGCTGATATTCGCCATGCCGAAAGAGGCTGCAAAAAAGCGTCGCGAGCGAAGGTAGGGCTAGGCGCGCGAGGCGAGCAAGAGGGGCTCGCCGGACACGGCGAGCGGGCGTACAGGATGTATGCCCTGGGCCGTGAGCGAAGCAGGATTGCGCAGCGAGCGGGCACCCGTCTTTATTTAATTGCGAGTCCTCGCGCCGCCGCTCTCGCACATCCTTGTGCTCCGCGGCACGTGCGCATCCCTGCTACAGACAACGCCCTGCCGAGCGCAGCAGCTTTTTCAGGGCTTCTGGTGTTTCGAAAAGAAATCCCAGATAGCTTCAGTAGCATTTAAAACCGGGCTCGGCGCATCCAGGAACTCCGCCACGCGTGCGCCGCCGGGCCATGAGTGGCCGCCATCCCGCACCAGGAAGAACTGCACGTCCGTGCCCTCCTCGCAGGCGCCGTAGTTCACCATGTCCACGCCCGGCTCCTGTGAACGCACCGTCACCGTGCAGCCGTCCTGCTTCACCCAGAAGTCCAGGCTGTCCTGCACCGGCGGGCGGCTCTCCTTCTCCAGCGCCTTCTTGCCCACGCCGCCCGCGAGCGGCACGTTCTCGTCGGCGCCGCCGTGGATGTGGAACACCGAGACCGGGTGCCCGGGCTTGCAGTCCTTCGCCTCCTGCACCGCCGCCACGGGCGCGATGGCGGCGAACATGTCGCTGGCCTCGCAGGCCAGGCGGTAGGCCATCATGCCGCCGTTGGAGATGCCGGTGGCGTAGATGCGCTTGGGGTCGGCGCCGTTGTCCTTCACCACCTCCATCACCACCGCCCGGATGAAGCCCACGTCGTCCACGTTCTGGTCGCGGGCGTAACCGCAGCAGCCGCCGGCGTTCCAGGTGAGCAGGCCCGGCTTGCCCATCACGTTAAGCAGCGGGCGCACCTGGTCGGTGCCGTTGGGATAGACCGCGATGAAGCCATGCTTGTCCGCCATGGCGTCGAAGCGGGTCTGCGCCGCCACCGCCTCCGCGTTGCCGCCGCCGCCGTGCAGCACCACCACCACGGGGAGCGCGGTGTTGGGCAGGGGGTCCGGCAGGTGCAAGACGTAGCTCCTGTCCACGCCGCGGTACTGGACACCTACCAGGACATCCCCCTTGGCCTGGGCCAGGAGAGGCGCCAGGAGCAGGAAGAGCAATGAGAGGGCGCGATACATAAGGATAGAGTGTCTCATGGGACTCTCCGTTATCAAACGCACGGCCCGCCGCCGGGGCTGACATGGTCTAAGCTTAGGTCACATCGGGTAAAGGGGTATCTATGCTGCACCGCAAGACCGTCCGCGAGAACGGCCGCCACGCCATCGCCATCGTCGAGGACCTGGGGCTCATCCTGATCCTCGTCGCCACCGCCGTGGCCATCGGCCAGGTGGTCTGGGAGATGTTCCAGAACCTCAGGGTCGAGCTGGCGGACCTGCTGCTCATCTTCATCCTGCTGGAAGTCATCACCATGGTGGACAGCTACTGGAAGATGGGCAAGCTGCCGGTGCGCATCCCCCTCTACATCGCCATGGTGTCCATGGCCCGCTACCTCATCCTGGACACGGGCGACGCCCATGACATCCATGCCCTCTACATCACCGGTGCCATCCTGATCCTGGCGGTGACGGTGTTCATGCTGCGCTACGGTCACGTGAAATATCCCTATGGCGAGGACGACGAGGCGGCGGACTACTGACCTCTCACGGTCTGCGCCTCCAAGCCCGGCCCGAAGCCGGGCTTGTCATTTACGCCGGTATGTATACACTGTATACATGCCTGTCGCTACTGCCGACAAGATCCACGCCGCCGCCCGCAAGCTCCTGGACAAGGAAGGCGCCGAGGCGGTGACCATGCGCCGGGTGGCGGAGAGGGTGGGCATCACCGCCATGGCCATCTACCGGCATTACCCGGACCGGGCGGCGCTCCTCAACGCCTTGGCGGACGAGGGCTTCGTGGAGCTCGCCGGGCGGCTCAAAGCCAAGCGCCTCACGGGCGAGGCGGAGCACCGGCTGCTCCAGCTCACGGACGTGTACGTGGACCACGCCCTCGAGCATCCCAAGCTGTTCGAGCTCATGTTCTTCACCAAGCGTGAGGGCGCGCGCCAGTACCCCCGGGACTTCAAGGCGCGCCGCTCCCCCACCGCCAGCGTGGTGGCCGACGCGGTGGCCGAGGGCATGGCGAGCGGCGAGCTCAAAGAGGACACGGACTGGGAGATCGGCTTCGAGATGGGAGCCCTGCTGCAAGGCCTCCTCATGCTCTATCTCGGCGGGCGCATGGACGTGACGCCCGCCGGTTTCCGCGCCATGTATAGGCGCTCCTTCCGGAGATACTTCGATGGCATCCGTGCTTGACGTGAAGCGTTTCGGCCGCGGCCTGCTGGCCGCGCTCGCCACCGCCCTGCTGCTGTTCTTCGGCACCGGCCTGCACCCCCTCTGGCCGCTCACCTGGTTCGCGCCGTTGCCGGTGCTGCTCTTCGCCCTGGACGCCACCGGGTGGGGCGCGGCGCTCGCCGCCTTCTGCGGCATGGTGCTGGGCCTCCTGAACCTCTGGGGCATCTTCCATGTGCTGGGAGCGCCGCCCGCGATCCTGGCGCGCATCTACCTCATCGAGGGACTGGTGCTGGCGCTGGCGGTGCTCCTGTTCCGGGCGCTGCAGCGGCGCGGCGCGCATTGGAGCGCGCTGCTCGCCTTCCCCGCCTTCCTCACATCCTTCGAGTGGCTGCTGAACCTCACCTCGCCCCACGGCACCGGCGGGAGCCTCGCCTACTCGCAGCTCGGCTTCCTGCCTTTCCTGCAGCTCGCCTCCCTCACTGGCCCCTGGGGCATGACGTTCCTGCTGCTGCTCTTCCCCGCCGCCCTGGCCCTGGCATGGGACCTGCGCCGGCGCGCGCCGGCGCGGATGCGCAGCCTGCTCGGCGTGACAGGCGCGTTGCTCGTCGCGGTGCTGGTGTTCGGCGCGGTGCGCCTGGGGCTGCCGGCGCCGCAGGAGCGCGTGAAGGTGGGCCTCATCGGCTCCGACGGCCCCAACGAGGACGTGGCGGACGAAGGCGAGGCCACCCGCAAGCTGTTCCAGGCCTACGCGGACGAGGCCGGCAAGCTCGCCTCCGACGGCGCCCAAGTGATCGTGATCCCGGAGAAGCTCGGCGTGGTGGTGGATGCGGACGCGGACACCGCGGATCCGGTGTTCCAGTCCCTGGCGGACCAGACCGGCGCGGTGATCGTGGCGGGCATGATCTCGGTGGCGCCGCCCCTGAAGTACAACGAGGCGCGGGTGTACCGGCGCGGCCAGCCGGTGCTGCGCTACGACAAGCAGCACATGCTGCCGCCCTTCGAGTCGAAGCTCACGCCGGGCACCGGGCTCGTGACGCTGCAGCAACCCTCATCGCCGTGGGGCGTGGAGATCTGCAAGGACATGGACTTCACGCCGCTGGCGCGCCGCTACGGCGCAGAAGGCGTGGGCCTGATGCTGGTGCCGGGCTGGGACTTCTTCCTGGACGACGTGGCCCACGGCCACATGGCCATCATGCGCGGCGTGGAGTCCGGCTTCGCCGTGGTGCGCGCCGCCAAGGGCGGCTCCCTCTACGTGAGCGACGACCGCGGCCGCGTGCTGGCGGAGGTCAAGAGCGACGCCGCCCCCTTCTCCACGCTGCTGGCGGAGGTGCCGGTGGAGCACCACCGCACCCTGTTCCTGCTGTGGGGGGACTGGTTCGCCTGGGTGGCGGTGGCGCTGCTGGGGGCCTGCCTGGCCCGGCTCGCCTGGCGCTGGAAGGCTGCGCCGGGGTGATCCGAAACCGAAACTCAGGTGAACCCCGGAGACATAAGCGGGTTTAACCCCGATGGGAAGGGTCGGCGCCGGAACGCATACTCCGCCTACAGGACAAAAACAGGCGGGAAAACATGGTGCCGCAGGCCCCTTCGGATTCTTTACACCCCTTGCTCCGTATCACCAGCGCCGCCCAGCTCGCGCTGCGCGGCCGCATCCTGGCCGCCGCGCGCCAGCGGCTGCTGCGCTTCCGGGCCGAGGACACCACGCTCGGAGACATCGCCCGCGCCGCGGGCCTTCCCGAGGAGACGGTGCGCCAGCATTTCGAGGACAGGCACGCGGTGCTCAAGGCGCTGCAGCGCGGGCTGGACCGTGAGCCCCGCAACACCCGCCGGCACCGCCTCAGCCCCGAGCAGCGCGCGCGGGGCCGCGTGCCGCGTCCCGGCACGCAGCCGGGCTATCTCTCGGACGACTGAAGCGCCCGCCCGCGCCCCTATACGGCCAGGTCCAGCTCCTTGCACAGCAGCCGGCCTGCCTCACGGGCGGGGAGCGGCGGGCTGAACAGGTAGCCCTGCACGTAGCGGCAACCCTCCGACTTCAGGAACGCCAACTGCTCCGGCGTCTCCACGCCCTCGGCCACGGCCTGGATACGCAGGCTGTCCGCCAGCGCCAGCAGGCAGTGGATGATGGCGCGGTCGTAGCTGTTCTCCGGCGCGCCCTTCACGAACTCGCGGTCCAGCTTGATGGCGTCGATGGGGAGGCGCTTCAGGTAGGTCATGGAGGAGTGCTCCTTGCCGAAGTCGTCCAGCGCGATGCGGACGCCCAGGAGCTTCAGCTCCTCCAGCATCTGCAGGTTGCTCTCGATGTCCCGCATCAGCAGGCTCTCGGTGATCTCGAGCTTGAGGCATGCCGGCGGCAGGCCCGTGGCGTCCAGCGCCTCCTTCACCATGCCGACCAGCGAACCCTGGGCGAACTGGCGCACCGAGAGGTTCACCGACACCTGGAGCTTCCTGTCGCCGGAAGCATCGTGCCAGGCCTTCATCTGGCGGCAGGCCTCGCGCAGCGCCCAGCGGCCGATGGGCACGATCAGGCCTGTCTCCTCCGCCAGCGGGATGAACTCGGCGGGCGGCACGGTGCCCAGCTCAGGGTGTTCCCAGCGCAGCAGGGCCTCGACGCCGTAGATGCCGCCCCTGCGGACGTCGAACTGTGGCTGGTAGTGCAGCTTGAACTCGTGCCGCTCCAGGGCCCAGCGCAGCGCGTTCTCGCGCGCGAGGCGCAGCGTGGCCAGGGCCTGCATGTCGCGGGTGAAGAACTGGAAGCCGTTGCGGCCGCGCTCCTTTACCCGGTACATGGCGAGATCGGCGTTCTTCATGAGGGTCGCCGCGTCCGCGCCGTCCTCCGGGTAGGTGCTGATGCCGATGCTGCAGCCGGTGTGGACCTGCACCCCGGCGGCGTTGAGGGTGCCGCTGACGGTGTCGAGGATGCGCTGCGCGGTGAACGTGACGGCCTTGGGGTCCTCGCAGCCCGCCATCAGCACCATGAACTCGTCGCCGCCCAGGCGGGCCACCACGTCCTCGGCCCGGACGCAGTTCACCAGCCGCCGGCCTATCTCCTTGAGCACCTGGTCGCCGACCGGGTGGCCGAGCGAATCGTTGATGGTCTTGAAGCGGTCCACGTCCACGAACAGCAGCGCCAGCCTCTCGTGATGGCGGCCGGCGTGCGCCAGCGCCTGGTTCAGGCGGTCCATGAAGGCAGTGCGGTTAGGCAGCCCGGTGAGCGTGTCCACCGTCGCGAGCCGGCGCATCTCGATCTCGGAGGCGCTGCGCTCGGCGGAATGCAGCGCCAAGGTCATGGAGTCGGCCAGGGAACTGGCGAAAGCCATGTCGCCCGGCATGCCGTCGGTCTTGCCCGCCATCCACTCGTGCAGGATGATGCCGTGCACTCCGCTGCCGTTGCGGAACGGCACGAACAGCACGGCGCGGGCGCCGGTGGAGGCGAAATAGCGCTTCCAGGCGGAGGCCAGCGACGCGTTCCGCCTCACGTCGGGGACCGAGATGCCGCGGCTGTGCGCGAGCTGCTCGAAGAGCTCGCCGGAGTCCTCCCGTGTGATGTCCTGCGTGGCCCGCGAGACATGGGTGCCGTCCAAATAGGTGTGCGCGTTGCGCAGCAGCGATCCCTTACGGTTCATGAACCATACGCTGACCCGCGCCGCGCCGGTGGCGCGCTGGGATTGCTCGCTGATGAGCTCGCAGGCAGCGCGCAAGTTGCCGCCGGTGATGCGCGGGTCCAACGCCACTTCCAGGAGCTTCGACTCGCGGCGGCGGGTGCGGTCCTCGTGGTCCACCAGGTGACTCTGGTAACGGGTGCGGGTGGTCACCTCATCGGCCAGGCGCAGGCGCGCCTCGCGGTAGGCCAGGCGGAAGCCGATGTTGGCCAGCATCTCGCGCCCGCCCTCGTCCACCAGCAGCCACATGACGGCGGCGACTGCGAAGCAGGCGAACGCGATGAGCGCGCCCGTCACGTTCAGCATGGCCACCAGGCGCAGCAGCAGGGGGCCGAACAGCGCGCCGAGATAGGTGAGGTAGATGTGGCGATGGGTCGCCAGCACCATGGTCGGCATCGCCGCCCGGGCCACCAGCAGGGCCACCAATGCGATCTGGTGCACGGTCGAGCCCGGCTCGAAGAATATCCAGCCGCCCAGGCCCCACAGGATGCCGAGGCCCAGGCTCAGCACCATGAACACATCCTGCCAGGTACGGCGCGCTGATTCGCTGAGCACCAGCAGTGGGAACGCCCAGCTGAGCACGAGCCGGCCCAGCGAGAGGGCGAGCGCGCCCGTGAGCCAGGCGACCACCACCGCATGGGGAGTCGAGGACCAGAACGCCAGCGCCGCCAGCAGTGCGAGACCCATGGCTCCGATATCTATCCAGCGGCCGAGATGGCGCAGGACGCCCACGCGCTCCGACTGCAGGATGCGTTCCGCGCTCGGCTGTGCCTCCGGCGTGACGACCAGCTTCTTCGACGTCATTACTGCTGACATGTTGATTTCCAGTGTGCGCATCGCGCACTGAACTGGCGTCCCCTGCCCTGGCTTGTCCGCTCACCGTTCGACCCGCCCCTGTGACGGGCCGCACCCCTGTGCGGAGACTCTCTTCGTGGGGTGCATTCTCCCGGCGGCGGGCGGAACGGGCCTTGATCCATGTCAGCAGCCTTGCTCGGGGTTTCCCTGATGTGGCAGGCACGGCGCGGGGACGGATTCTCTTTCGCCCACGAAAAAACCCGCCGCAGCGGGTTTTTTGAAGACACGGAAACGAAATGTTTCAGTCCAAAATTTCGCGCGCCGCCGCGTGTATCTCATCTTCGCTGAGCAGCACCAGGTTCGCGGCGGAAGCCAGCGGGATGTAGGAATCTTTCCCCGCCACGCGCCTCTTCGGCACGCCCGGCGCGTGCTCCTCCAGGTGCGCGAAGATCTCCTCGGCGATGCCGCCGGTCTCGCGTCCTTCGTCCACCACCAGCACCTTGCCGCATTCCTTCGCATGCTTGGCCATGAGCTCCGCGTTCAGGGGCTTGAGCCAGCGCAGGTCCAGCACCCGGATCTTCTTGCCGGTCTCAGTCTCCAGCTTCTTCGCCACCCGCAGCGACATGGGCACGCCGTTGCCGTAGCTGATGATGAGCAGGTCCTTCGCCTTGGGCTCGTACACCCGGCCCTCGCCCAGCGGGATGGCCCTGTCCGGCGCCGGGTATTCGAACAGCCACTGGTTGTCCTTGGGGGAATGCAGGTCCTTGGTCATGTAGAGGGCGATGGCTTCCATGAACGCCACCACCCGGCCGTCCACCTTCGCGAGCGCGGCGCAGGTGCGCAGCATCATGGCGGCGTCGTCGCCGCGGCTCGGGCAGGCGATCACCAGGCCCGGGATGTCGCGCAGCGCGGTGAAGCTGTTGTCGTTGTGGAAGTGCCCGCCGAAGCCCTTCTGGTAGCCCAGGGAGGCGATGCGCGCGACCATGGGGTTGCGGTACTTCGCGTTGGAGAAGAACTGCAGCGAGGCCGCCTCGCCGCGGATCTGGTCGCAGGCGTTGTGGAAGTACGCCAGGTACTGGATCTCGGGGAACGGCAGCATGCCCATGTAGGCCGCGCCCTGGGCCATGCCGAGGATGGTCTGCTCGTCCAGCAGCGTGTTGAACACCCGGTGGCCCTTGAAGGTCTTGTAGAGGCCCGAGGTCACGGTGTACACGCCGCCCTTCTGCGCCACGTCTTCGCCGAAGACGGTCATCTCCGGGTACTTGGCCATGAGGTCGAACAGCGCGCGGTTGATCTGGATGGAGAGGTGCTTGGGGGCGCTCTTCTCCGGCAGCGCGTCCTCGGAGCCGAATGCGGCGACGCGCGCCGCGTGATCCGCGGCACGCACGGCCTCTACGTTCACCTGGTCCGCGTGGTACGGCGCCAGCGGCACCATCACCTGCTCCGCCGTGGTGAGCTTGGGGCGCGTGGCCGCCTTCTTCGAGGCTTCCTGCACGCGGCTGCGGCAGCGCTCATACATCGCCAGCACTTCGGCGGGCGTCATGAGGCCCGTCTCCAGCGCCGTCTCCGCCGACATCAGCAGCGGGTCGCGCGCCTCCGTGGACTCCAGCTCCTGGGAAGTCTTGTACTCGGTCTCCGCGTCGGTGCCGGCGTGGCCCAGGAGGCGCACGAGCTTCAAGTGCAGGAACGTGGGCTGACGGGTGCGGCGGCAGTGCTCGACGGCCGCCTGGGTCTTGTCCCAGGCGTCCACCAGGTCCAGGCCGTCCGCCTGCACGTAATGCAGGCCCGCGCGGTTCCTGAAGTTCGCCTCCACCCAGCCTTCCGGCGTCTTCACGGAGATGCCGATGGAGTTGTCCTCGCAGACGAACAGCACCGGGCAGGGCAGCTTCTGGTGGGCGGTCCACTGGGCCGCGTTGAAGGCGCCGAGCGCCGTGGAATGGTTGGAGCTGGCATCACCGAAGCTGCACACCACCACGCTGTCTTCCGGTATCGGCGGCGTGAGACCCAGGCGCTTGGTCTGGGCCAGGGCCACGGCGGTGCCGACGGCTTTCGGCAAGTGGCTCGCGATGGTCGAGGTCTGGGGCGGCACCCACAGCGGCACCGAGCCCCACACCTTGTGGCGGCCGCCGGAGATGGGGTCCTCGCTGGAGGCGGCGAGGGACAGGGCCGTGTCGTACACCATGTCTAGCCCAAGCTTGCGGGCCCGCTCCTGCATGAACGCGCCGGAACGGTAGTGCAGGAAGGCGATGTCGGTGTGGCGCGTGACGCGGCCCACCACGGCGTTGATCTCGTGGCCGGAGCTGCCGATGGTGTAGAAGCCTTCGTTGCGGGCGCGCATGGCGCGGGCCTCGATGTCCTGGTGGCGCGAGAGCATCTGCGACTCGAAGAGCTCCAGGAAGTCCCGCCCCGTGAGGGAATGCCCGCGGCGTACGGGGGCGCCCGCATCCGGGCGCGGCGCCTCGTCGGCCCAGCCCTGCACGAAACTGATGAAGTTGCCGTCCACGATCTCCGCGCGGTTGATGCTGCGGGTGGCGGCTTTGGCGAGACCTGTGGCTTTGGGTTCGGTGGACATGCTGTTCTCGGAGTCAGGCGGCGCGGGACAGGTTCTGGTGCGCCACGGCGAAGTCCTGCAGGCTGGTGAAGCGGAAGTCCGGCTGCACCTTCTCGTCGGGCGCGCGGGTGGCGCCGTGGCCCTGCTTGTCGTGGCGGCGGTGGATCCAGCAGGTGGACAGGCCGAGCTTCTTGGCCGGGATGTGGTCGTGGTACAGGCTCTCGGCCACGTGCAGCAGGCGCGAGGGCAGGAAACCTTCGTCTTCCAGGTTCGAAAGCAGGTACTGGAAATTCTCCATGTCCGGCTTGTAGCTGCCGATGTCCTGGGCGGTGTAGACATGGTCGAACTCGACCCCCAGCTTGGCGTTGGAGTAGCTGAAGGACTCCCGGTCTATGTTGGAGAGCACCACCAGCTTGAAGTGCTGCTTGAGGTAGGCGAGCGCGAGGGCGGAATCCGGGAACGCCGGCCAGTTGCCCACGGAGCGGCCGAAGGCCTTCATGTCGTCGGGGGTGGCGAAGACGCCCCAGCCCGCGGCCATGCGCTTCAGCACCCGGCCGAGGATCTCGGGATAGAGCATCCCGGGGTTCTCTTCCTCCTCCTGCCACTCGAGCTTGCCGAAGGCCTCCACGAAGGCATCGTCGCTCACCTGGATGTTCTCGCGCCGGCGCCAGTTGGCGAGCGCGGCACGGATGCCGCTCTCCCAGTCGATGAGCGTGCCGTAGCAGTCGAAGCTCAGGACGTCGAAATCTATCAAGCGAGGCATGGGTATCTCAGAAAGCGTTTACGCCAGTCAGCTCTTTACCGATCACCAGCTGGTGCACGCTCTCGGTGCCCTCGTAGGTGATGACCGATTCGAGGTTCAGCGCGTGACGGATGGGACAGAACTCGGTGGTGATGCCGGCGCCGCCCAGGAGGTCGCGGGCATCGCGGGCGATGTCCATGGCCATGCGGCAGTTGTTCCACTTGGCCAGCGACACCTGGGCAGGCTGCATCTCGCCCTTGTCCTTGAGGCGGCCGAGCTGCAGGGAGAGCAGTTGGGCCAGGGTTATCTGGCGCGCCATCTGCGCCATGCGCAGCTGCGCCAGCTGGTTGTTGTCCAGCGGGCGGCCGAAGAGCACGCGGGTCTTGGAGTAATCCAGCACTTCCTTGAGGCAGGCCTGGGCGGCGCCGATGACACCCCAGGTGATGCCGTAGCGGGCCTGGGTCAGGCAGCCCAGCGGGCCCTTGAGGCCTTCCGCCTTCGGCAGCCGGTTCGCCTCGGGGATGACCACGTTGTCGAAGTACAGCGCCGAGGTGATGGAGGCGCGCAGCGACATCTTGTGGTGCACCTCGGGGGCGTCGAAGCCCTTGGCGCCCTTCTCCACCAGGAAGCCGCGGATGCCCTGCTCGGTCTGGGCCCACACCACCGCCACGTCCGCGATGGTGCCGTTGGTAATCCACATCTTGGCGCCGTTCAGCACCCAGTCGCCGCTCGCGTTCTTCTTCGCGGTGGTCTTCATGTTGGAGGGATCCGAACCGCCGTGGGGCTCGGTGAGGCCGAAGCAGCCGATCTTTTCTCCACGCGCCATCGCGGGTAACCACTTCTGCTTCTGCTCCTCGGAGCCGTAGCTATATATCGGATACATCACGAGGGAGGACTGCACGGAGACGAAGCTGCGCAGCCCCGAGTCGCCGCGCTCCAGCTCCTGGCAGATGAGTCCGTAGGACACGCCGTTGAGGCCGGCGCAGTCATAACCCTGGATGGAGCTGCCGAGCAGGCCGAGGGAGGCGATCTCCGGGATCAGCTCCTTGGGGAAGCGGCCTTTCTCGAAGCACTCTCCGATGATGGGCAGCACCTTCTCGTCCACGAAGCGGGCGGTGGTGTCCTGCACCAGCTGCTCCTCTTCGGAGAGGAGGCCGCGCACGTCATACAGGTCCATCGGGTTCAATGACTTCACAAACGCACTCCCAAAGACGTCGCCGTCCGCGTAACTCGTTGCCGTTGATGGGGTTTCCCCCGGGAAGGGGGTCCCGCAGGGGGCGCATATGATACCGTAACTGCATATACGTCGCAGTCCGCATGCGCGTAACCCCAGGAAAACCATGAGAATCCCCGAGATTCTGCTCATCGAGTCCCATCACAAGCCGGGCAGCCTGGCCAAGGTGCTGGCGGTCATCGGCGAGGCGAACCTCGTGGTGGAGCACCTGCACGCGGTGCGCCGCCACCAGGACAAGACGGTCTGGGAAGTCACGATCGAGATGGACGAGGACGCGGACCGCAGCCTCTACGACAAGATCAACGCGCTGCCCAACGCCAAGATCATCGGCAAGTCGGACCGGGTGTTCGACCGCCACAAGGGCGGCAAGATCGAGATGGTCTCGAAGGTGCCGCTGGACGCGATCCAGCAGCTGCGCGACCTCTACACCCCCGGCGTGGCGCGCGTCAGCCTCGCCATCCAGAAGGATCCGTCCAAGGCCTGGGACTACACCAACCTCGGCAACACCGTGGGCATCATCACCAACGGCACCGCCATCCTCGGCCTCGGCCCCATCGGCTCCCTCGCGGGCCTGCCGGTGATGGAAGGCAAGGCGATGATCTACGCGAAGTTCACCGGCATCTCCGGCATCCCCATCCTGCTCAACGACACGGACCCCAAGAAGATCATCGACACCGTGCTCGCCATCGAGTCCTCCTTCGGCGCCATCCATCTCGAGGACATCGCCGCGCCGGAATGCTTCGAGGTGGAAGAGGCGCTGGTGAAGAAGCTCGACAAGCCTGTGCTGCACGACGACCAGCACGGCACCGCGGTGGTGACGCTGGCGGGTCTGCTCTCCGCCACCCGGCGCGTGGGCCGCGAACTCAAGGCCTGCTGCGTGGGCCAGATCGGCCTGGGTGCCGCCGGCATCGGCATCGTGCGCCTGCTGCACCAGTACGGCGTGAAGACGGTGCTGGGCGCGGACCGGCGCGAGGAGGCGCTGGCGCGGGTGGAGAAGATGGGCGGCAAGCGCGCCACGCTCGAACAGGTGATGCAGCAGGCGGATATCGTGATCGCCACCACCGGCGTGAAGGGCCTGATCCTGCCGGAGATGGTGCGCAAGGGGCAGATCGTGTTCGCGCTCTCGAACCCCGAGCCCGAGATCAGCGCGCGCAAGGCGCTGGAGGCCGGCGCCGCCTACGCCACTGACGGGCGCAGCGTGAACAACGCGCTCGGCTACCCTGCCCTGTTCCGCGGCGCGCTGGACGCCCGCGCCAAGCGCTTCACCGACGCCATGTTCTTCGCGGCGGCCAACACCCTGGCCGAGCTCGCGCCGGCGGAGGAACTGCTGCCGGACCCGCTGGACAAGACCGTGCACGCGGCGGCGGCGGATGCGGTCAAGACTGCCGCACTCCAGAGCGGCGCCTGCAAATAGTCCACGGCCCGCATCGCGGGCCGTCTCATTCCATATTAATCAGTATGTGAAGCCGAGCCTGCGGTAGAGGTCGGCCAGCAGCCACACCGGACCGATCAGCAGGAACTGCAGGTCCTTGAAGAACGACGGCTTGCGTCCCTCGATCTTGTGGCCCACGAACTGTCCCACCCAGGCGGCGACGAAGATCGCGACGCTGGTCCAGAACAGCGGCCAGGGCAGGCGCGCCAGGAGTCCCAGCACCAGCACCATGCCGAAGCTCACCAGCAGCATGCCGGCACCGAGCCGTACCGAGAGCAGGAAGTAATACAGCAGCGAGGCCAGGATCAGCAGCGTCGCCCAGTTGAGATAGGGGCTCACGGCGGCGAAAGCCGCCGGACGCGGCGCGCTCCACAGCATGCCGAGCACGCTCAGCATGATGAGCGGTACGCAGACCCAGTGGACGCGTTTATTGACCGGATTGCGGTGGCTCTCGCCGTATTCGTTGAACCAGCTCTCGGCACTGCGCATGGGCGGTTCCTCGGGACTAGAATGTCGCAGGGATTCGCTGGGGATCGAGTATGGGCTTCCTGCGCTTCGTTTCCAACCTCAAGTTCCTGCCGGAGGCGCGGCGGCTGGAGTTCTATCCCGCCTTCGCCATGATGCGGGTCAAGGTGCTGGAGATCGGCGGCGGTTGGCGCAGGGTGCGCATCCGGCTGCCGCTAAACAGCGTGTCCCGCAACCCCGGCGGCGTGATGTTCGGTGGCTTCCAGGCCTGCCTCGCGGATCCCATCGCCGCCATCGCTTGTTCACGCGTGTTCCCCGGCTACTCGGTGTGGACCCGCGCCATGACCATGGACTTCCAGAAGGGCGGCAGCACGGACCTCGAGCTGCGCTTCGAGATGGGACCGGAGCAGGAGGCGTCCATCGCGGCGGAGCTCAAGGCCCGCGGCCGCGCCACCCCCACCTTCGAGTACGGCTATTACCTGACGGACGGCAGCCTCTGCACGCTCATCAAGAACACCGTCGCCATACGCCCCAAGGGCTACCAGAAGGCCACCACCCCGCCCGCCGGCCTGGACGGGCTATGACCGGCGTTTTGCGCTAGGCTTACTACCCCCTTCCGCCTCCGCCCAAGCGAGCCCCCACCATGAAGGCCCTCAAACCCGCCCAGGTGCGTGAACTCATCGGCTTCGCCGAGAAGGGCGAGCTCGACAACGTGGTGGGCGTGCTGGTGCGGCTCGACAAGGACCAGCTCGCCGAGCTCAAGGCCGTGCTCTGGCTCGGCAAGGACGGCCACACGCCCAAGCACTGGGAAGCGCTGGTGATCCAGGCCCGCGCCAAGCTCGACAAGGACACGGTGCAATTCCTCGCCGAGGAGAAGAACCTGGGCGCTGACCTGCACAAGGGCATGGACATGCTGGAGAACTCGGGACGCATCTGAACGGCGCGACCGCGCCCCTGCGCTAAAGTTCCGATACTAACTGCCTAGTAGGCCGCGATGCCGCGGTCTATGCTTGGGTCTCCGCGCCATCCTTCCAGGAGACTCACCGATGCGACGCACTTTCTGGGTGTCCCTGATCCTTTCCCTGTTCCCGCTGCTGGCCGTCGCGAGGCCCGTCCCGCCCATGGCCACGGTGGGCGCCGCGCTGGCCGCGCAGAAGATCTCGCCCTCGGTGACCTATCCCGCGACGCGGCGCGACGACACCGTGGACGACTATCACGGCGTGAAGGTGCCGGCGCCCTACCAGTGGATGGAGGACCAGGACAGCCCCGAGGTCGCGAAGTGGGTGGAAGAGCAGAACACGCTCACCTTCTCCTACCTCGACCGCATCCCCGAGCGGCCCTGGATGCAGTCGCGCCTCAAGGAGCTGTGGAACTACGCGAAGGTGACCACGCCCTACCGCATCGGCGGCAAGCTGTTCTTCACCAAGAACAGCGGCCTGCAGAACCAGGCGGTGATCTACATGCAGGGCCCCGGCGACAAGGAGCCGGTGATGGTGATGGACCCCAACGCGCTCTCGCCGGACGGCTCGGTGGCGCTGCTCACCTGGGCGCCCTCCAACGACGCCCGTTACTTCGCGTACGGCCTCTCCCAGGGCGGCTCGGACTGGATCGAGATGCACGTGCGGGACCTTCGCACCGGCAAGGACACCGCGGACGTGGTGAAGTGGATCAAGTTCTCGGGCCTGAGCTGGACCGACGACGGCAAGGGCTTCTTCTACTCGCGCTATCCGACGCCGGCGGAGGGCAAGGTCTTAAGCAACGAGATCAAGGATCACACCCTCTACTACCACGCCCTCGGCACTCCCCAGAGCGCCGACAAGCTGGTGTACGCGCGGCCGGACTTGGCCCACTGGATCGTCAACGGCTCGGTGTCGGAGGACGGCCGCTACCTCTACGTGATCCTGAGCGACGGCAGCTCCGCCAACAACGAGCTGTTCTACGCGGACCTGGGCGACCCGAAGCATCCCGACATCGGCGCCGCCATCAAGCCGCTCTACACCGCGAACGACGCGGCCTACACCCCGCTCGACCACATCGGCGACACGCTGTACCTGCAGACCAGCCACGGCGCGCCCAAGTACAAGATCGTCTCGTTCAAGCTCTCGGATCCCGTGCCGGAGCACTGGAAGACGCTGGTGCCGGAAGGCGCCGACCTGATCCAGTCTTCGTTCCTGGTCGGCGGCAAGATCGCGGTGGGCTATCTAAAGGATGCCCACAGCGAACTGCATCTCTACAGCACGGAGGGCAAGGACCAGGGTGCGCTCAAGCTCCCCGGCATCGGCGCTGTGATCGGCTTCAGCGGCCGCACCGACACGCAGGAGCTCTTCTATAGCTTCGCGTCCTATCTCTATCCCACCACCGTCTACCACTACGACATGAAGACGGCCGCCACCGACACCTTCTTCGCGCCCAAGGTGCCGTTCGACCCCTCTCAGTACGAGACACGCCAGGTGTTCTTCAAGTCCAAGGACGGCACCCGCGTGCCCATGTTCATCACCGCCAGGAAGGGCCTCAAGCTCGACGGCAGCCACCCGACGCTGCTCTACGCCTACGGCGGCTTCGACATCAGCATCACGCCCTCCTTCAACCCCATCCTGCCGGTGTGGCTGGAGCTCGGCGGCGTGTACGCGGTGGCGAACCTGCGCGGCGGCGGCGAGTATGGCGAGGCCTGGCACGAGGCCGGCATGCTCGGCAAGAAGCAGAACGTGTTCGACGACTTCGCCAGCGCCGCGAAGTACCTGGTGGATGAGAAGGTCACCTCCACAGCCAAGCTCGGCATCTCCGGTTACTCCAACGGCGGCCTCCTGGTCGGCGCCAGCATCACCCAGAACCCGCAGCTCTTCGGCGCGGCCTACGGCGGCGCGGGCGTGATGGACATGCTGCGCTACCAGAAGTTCTCCGGCGGCAGCCTGTGGGCACCGGAGTACGGCGACTCCGACGATCCGAAGGCCTTCCAGTGGCTGCGCGCCTATTCGCCGCTGGAGAACCTCAAGCCCGGCACCTGCTACCCGCCGACGCTGCTCACCACCGCCGACCATGACGACCGGGTGGTGCCGAGCCACTCCTACAAGTTCGCGGCGGCGCTGCAGCAGGCCCAGGGCTGCGACAACCCGGTGCTGATCCGCATCGAGACCAAGACCAGCCACAACTACATGCCCACCGACAAGCGCATCGCGCAGACGGCGGACGTATGGGCGTTCCTGGCCTACAGCCTCGGCATCCAGGAAGCACCCAAGCACTGACCGCTTGAGATCCAGCCCCGCCGGGTGGATGCGCCGCGTACTAAATAAACGCGGTGCTCCGGCGGCGGGGCTTTTCTTTGGCCAAAGCCCGCGCCGGATCCGGCTTGACGCTCCATAATGGATGCAGGGGTTAAGGGACGGAGATCCCGAGAGTGGATGACGCCGAGATCGAGCGCCAGCGCATCAAGAACATGTCGCGGGTCACTTCCCGTGGCGTGGACGCCTGCCTCAAGGACAACGAGGCGGCGCGGGTGGAGCTGGAGATCCTGCTGGGAGGCCCGCACGCCAAGGCGGTGGTGTTGGCGATCCTGGAGGTGGCCGGCGCCGCCAGCAACGCCATCAGGCGCAACGCAAGGTTGTGGCAGCCCTTCGGGCCGCGCGAGAACTTCCTCTACGAGCTCGTCACGGACCGCAGCGACGCCGGCGTGCGGCGGGTGAAGAACCTCCTGGACGCGGGCTGGGACCCGAACCTGAAGGTCGAGGGGACACACCGCACCGCGCTCATGCAGGTGACCAACGCCTGGAACCCCACCAACCGCGACCTCGCGGCCATGCTGCTCGCCGCGGGCGCGGACCCGGAGGCGCGCTCCGCCGGCGGACAGACCGCGCTCGACTTCGCGCCGGTCTCCATGCGCAACTTCGTGCAGAACCTCGTGCGGGACATCGAGCAGGACACCACCAACCGCTCGGCGATCACCAGCACCAAGGACCCGATCTAGATCTCGATCAGGCCGTCCGAGAGCTCGTCGCGGTCGTCCGCCGCGCGCGGGTAGTGCTCCGCCATGGCGTCGCCGATGGCGCCGATGGCGGCGCTGAATCCCTCCGTCACCTCGCCGCGTCGCACCTGCGCCACGAACGAGGCCACGATCCCCTGCCAGCGCTCCGCGCCCACCTTCTCGTGGATGCCCTTGTCCGCCACGATCTCCACGTAGTGCTCCGCGAGCGACACGAAGAACAGCACGCCGGAGTGTCCGGCGGTGAGCTGCACGCCCTGCTCGTAGAACTGGGCGCGGGCCAGGCGGCTGGCGCGGGCATGCTTGACAGCCTTGGGCACCAGTGCGAGGTGCAGCGCCGGCCAGAGCATGATGATGAGCACCGCCAGCCCGAAGCTGAGGAGCTGCAGTTGGTAGATATGCAGGAAGCGCAGGCCCATGGGCAGGGACAGCAGCAGCGCCGGCAGGAGCAGCGCCAGTCCCGCGGCCCAGAGCAGCGCGATGGAAGAATAGGGGTCGGCGCGCCGCGCCACCACCGCCACGAACTCGCCGCTGGTGCGCCGCTCCGCCGCCTGGATGGCGGCGCTGATCTTCTGCTTGTCATCAATGCTGAACTGGATCATGTCACCAGCTCCCGGAGGCGCCACCGCCTCCGAACGATCCGCCGCCGCCTGAGAATCCGCCGCCGCCGCCGAAGCCACCTCCGCCAAAGCCCCCGCCTCCGAGCCCACCACCGCCCCAGCCGCTGCGGCCACGGCCGCTGTTCATGCCGCCCAGGAGCCACCACAGCCAGAACAGCCGTCCGCCGGTGCGTCCCCCGAACCCGGCGCGCAGCACGTTGAGCAGGATGAAGAAGATGAACACGATGAGGAATAACGTGGACATCCCATCCTTGCGCTTGGCGTGGCGCACCTCATCCGCGTGGCCGCCCAGCACCTGCTGGATCGCGTCCACGCCGGCGCTGATGCCGCCGTCGTAGTCGCCCTGCTTGAAGCGCGGCAGGATGGTGTTGCGGATGATGTCGTCCGAGAGCGCGTCGGTGAGCGTGCCTTCTAGACCGTAACCCACCTCGATGCGCACCTTGCGCTCGTCCCGGTCCACGATCAGCAGCACGCCGGTGTTCTTGTCCTTCGCGCCGATGCCCCAGTGGCGGCCGAGCTCGTAGCCCCAGTACTCGATGGGATAGCCGTCCAGGGTCGGTACCGTCACCACCACCAGCTGGTCGCCGCTGTTCTCGGCGAAGGCCCGCAGCTTGCGGTCGAGCTCGGCACGCGTGGAGCCGGAGAGCAGTCCCGCCTCGTCCACCACCGGCCCGCTCAAGGCCGGGAACGGCGGCATGGAAGCGTCCGCCGCCGAGGCGGCCCCCGGTAGCAAGAAGGCCGCCGCGCAGAACAACGCGGCGGCCAGGGACTTGAGACGAAGGGACATCTAGGTCCTTAGAACTTCACTTGCGGGGCTTGCTGGGCCGCTTCCGAGGCGCTGAAGCTCTGCATCACCTGCTTGTCGCCATAGAACATGGCGCGGTACCAGCGGCCCGGGATGGTGGTGAGCTCGGTGTTGTACTGCTGTACCGCCAGGATGTAGTCGCGGCGAGAGACCGCGATGCGGTTCTCCGTGCCCTCCAGCTGGGACTGCAGCGAGAGGAAGTTCTCGTTGGCCTTGAGGTTGGGGTAGTTCTCGGTCACCACCAGCAGGCGCGACAGCGCCTGGGTGAGCTGGCCCTGGTTCTGCTCGAAGGTCTTGAAGGCCTGCGGGTTGGTGAGGATGTCCGGCGGCACCTGCATCTGCGCCACCTTGGCGCGGGCCTCGGTCACTTCGTCCAGCACCTTGTCCTCGTGGGCGGCATAGCCCTTCACCGTGGCCACCAGGTTCGGCACCAGGTCCGCGCGCCGCTGGTACTCGTTCTGCACCTGGCCCCAGGCAGCCTTCACCTGCTGGTCGTAGCGCGGGATGTTGTTGATGCCGCAGCCCGAGAGGGCGAGCATCGCTCCGGCGGTGAGGCCCAGGATGAGGACGCGGGCGGCGGTACGCAGGCTGGCCATGATGCACTCCCTATATATGTAAGAGGCGCGAGTGACCGACATCATAACGCCGGGCGCCCGCCAGGGCTTAATATGTCTGTCGGCCCCCTTTTCAAGGGCCGCCCCCCATGCGAAGGAACGTCCCGCCCCATGTCCCGCGACAAACGCCTCGTCCTCCTGGTGCACGGCTGGAGCGTGCGCGACACCTCCACCTACGGCGGCCTGCCGGAGCGCCTGAAGCGCGAGGCCAAGCGCCGCCCCGAGCTCGGCCTCGAGGTGAAGGAGATCTGGCTCTCGGAATACATCAGCTTCCACAACGAGGTCGGCATCCCTGACATCGCGCGCGCGTTCCAGGCGGCGCTGGAACGGGAGCTTGGCGAGGACCTCGCCAAGGGCCGCCGCTTCGCCTGCATCACCCACTCCACCGGGGGACCGGTGATCAGGAGCTGGCTGCAGCGCTACTACCTCGACAAGGACAAGCGCCGCTGCCCCATGAGTCACCTCGTGATGCTGGCGCCGGCCAACTTCGGCTCGGCGCTGGTGCAGCTCGGCCTCGCGAAGCTCTCGCGCCTGCGTAGCGCCTGGTTCGAGGGCGTGGACGTGGGCACCGGCGTGCTGGACTGGCTCGAGCTCGGCAGCGCCCAGAGCCTCACCCTGAACCTGGAGTGGCTGGACAAGGGCGCGGGGCTCATCGGCCCGGACGGCATGTTCCCCTTCGTGCTCGCCGGCCAGTCCCACGACCCGCTGCTCTATGACTTCGTGAACAGCTACAGCGGCGAGACCGGCTCCGACGGTGCGGTCCGCGTCGCCTCCGCGAACCTCAACTTCACGCACCTCAGGCTCACCCAGCAGGCGCCGCTGCCGGACAAGCAATCCAAGCTCGGCTTCAGCGCACCGCGCCTCAGCGCAGACACGCCGCGGCTGCCGCCGGCGGTGCCGTTCGCGGTGCTGCCGGGCGTGTGCCACTCGGACGTGCGCATGGGTATCGTGCGCAGCGTGCCGGAGGGCGACGCGCCGCATCCCACCGTGGACGCGCTGCTGAAGGCGCTCGCCGTCACGGACATGGCGGGCTACGCGCGCGCCTTCGACGAGTTCGCGGCGCTCACCGCCGCCACCCAGGAGCGCCAGCGGGTGGAGGACCGCAAGCCCGTCACCGGCTTCGACCACCAGCTCATCCACGACCCCTGCAGCATGCTGGTGTTCCGCGTGCGCGACGACGAAGGCAACCCGGTCAAGGACTTCGACGTGGTGCTCACCGCGGGCCCCCAGGACAACCCCAACCACCTGCCGCCGGGGTTCTTCGTGGACCGCCAGCGCAACCACCTGGATCCGGGCTGCATCGTTTACTACGTGAACGCCGCGCGCCTGCTGGGCGCCGCGCCGGTGATGCACGGGGACCGGCAGATCCGTCCCGCGCTGCCCTCCGCCGGCAGCCTGGGGTTGCGCGTCATCCCCTTCCCGCAGTCGGGCTTCGTGCTCTACCAGCCTGCCATGCTCAAGACCGACGCGCGGCACCTGAAGGACTTCATCAAGCCCAACCAGACCACGCTCGTGGACATCGTGCTCAAGCGCATCGTGCGCGAGGGCGTGTACCGCCTCACCCGCAAACCTTCGCCGGAAGACTTCACCAAGCAACCCCCCGGGATGCCGATCGACTGAACAACCTCACGACGCCGGAGACCTCCATGCGCCTGTTGCTGTGCCTCCTCGCCCTGATGACCGTTGCGCTGCCCGCCGAGGCGCGCCTGCTGCAACCCAAGGACTTCGCCGCGCTGCACGAGGTGGACGACCCCCGCCTCTCGCCGGACGGGCATTGGGTGGCCTACACGGTGCGCACCACGGACCTCGACAAGGACAAGCGCGCCACCAACCTGTGGCTGGCGAAGTGGGACGGCTCGGAGGAGCGGCAGCTCACCTTCGGCGACAAGAGCCAGTACTCGCCGCGCTGGAGCCCGGACAGCCGGCATCTCGCGTTCCTCTCCGGCCGCGGCGGCGATGACCAGGACGGCGACCAGCTCTGGCTCATGGACCTAGCCGGCGGCGAGGCGCGCCGTCTCACCGAGCTCAAGGGCGGCGTGGAAGATTACGCCTGGGCGCCGGACGGCCGGCACCTGGTGCTGGTGGTGCGCGACGCGGACCCGGCTGCCCACGCCAAGGAAGATGAGGCGCCGCCGCCGATCGTCATCACCCGCTACTACTTCAAGGAAGACCGCACCGGCTACCTCACGGAGCGGCGCACCCACCTGTTCCTGCTGGACATGGACGGCGGCGAGCCGAAGCAGCTCACTTCCGGCGCCCACGACGAGCTGCTGCCGGCGTTCTCGCCGGACGGCAAGTCCATCGCCTACGTGACGAAGCGCGGCGCGGACCCCGACCGCAGCGACGACTGGGACGTGTACGTGATCCCGGCCGCGGGCGGCGCCGAGCGCCAGCTCACCCATTCACCCGAAGCGGACGGCAACCCGGACTGGGAGTCGCCGCCGGCCTGGAGCCCGGACGGCAAGTCCATCGCCTACCTGCACGGAGGTCCGGCGAAGGAGATCGAGTACGCCGCCGACTCGCTGGCGGTGATCGCGGCCGCCGGCGGCGAGCCGCGCGTGCTCACAGCGAAGCTGGACCGCAACGTCTATTCGCCGCAGTGGAGCACCGACGGCCGCCGCATCCTGGTGCGGCTGGAGCAGGACCGGCACACGGTGCTGGCGCAGGTGGATGCCGCGAGCGGGAACCTGACCGAGCTCAGCGGCATGGAAGGCACGCTGCCGGAGTTCGACGCCGCCGCCGGCAAGGTGGCGATGCTGTGGAGCTCGCCTGCGCAGCCGCGTGAAATCTACGCCTGGGAGGGCGGCAAGCGCCGCGCGCTCAGCCGCCAGAACACGGCGTTCCTGAAGGGCCTGGACCTCGCCAAGGTGGAGGAAGTGGCGTTCAAGAGCGCCGACGGCACCGAGGTGCACGGTTTCCTCACCTACCCCGCCGGCTACAGCAAGGGCACGCGCTACCCGCTCATCTCCTTCAACCACGGCGGGCCCCAGTCCCAGTCCGAGGCGGAGTTCGACTTCAACTGGCAGCTCTTCTCGGCAAACGGCTACGCGGTGGTGGCCACCAACTACCGCGGCTCCACCGGCCGCGGCACGCCCTACGCCATGGGCATCTACGCGAGCTGGGGCGGCAAGGACGTGGAGGACGTGCGCGCCGCAGTGGACGAGATGATCCGGCGCGGCATCGCCGACCCGGAGCGCCTCGGCGTCGGCGGCTGGAGCTACGGCGGCATGCTCACCAACTACGTGATCGCGAGCGACAGCCGCTTCAAGGCGGCGGTGAGCGGCGCCTCCATCTCCAACATCCTGGCGGGCTTCGGCACCGACCAGTACATCCGCGACTACGAGAACGAGCTGGGCGTGCCGTGGAAGGACCTGGATACCTGGATGAAGGTCTCCTACCCCTACTACCATGCGGACCGCATCAGGACGCCGACCCTGTTCCTGGGCGGCGGCAGCGACTTCAACGTGACGCTGCTGAACCAGGAGCAGATGTATGAGGCGCTGCAGAGCCTGAAGGTGCCGACCGGGCTCGTGATCTACCCGGGGCAGTACCACCGCCTGACCCGGCCGAGCTACATCCTCGACCGCTACAAGCGCTACGTGGACTGGTACGCGAAGTACCTGAAGGGCTAGCCCTTGCGGGCCATGGCCCGGCGCAGGGGGAACAGCAGCAGGAAGTAGCTGACCGGGCCGGCGACGGCCGAGAACAGGAGCCATGCCACGGCGCCGTGCAGCGTGTAGCCCGCGAGCGCCGCCAGGCTGCCCCAGAAGTCCGCCTTCACCATGTCCAGGATCTGGCTCACGGAGAGCGGCATGGGTGGCTCACGGAACAGCCACTGCCCCGCCTGCACGAAGGGGATGAGCAAGAGCAGCTGTAGCGGATAGACCAGGTTGTTCACGATCTGGATCAGCGCCAGGTTGAGCCTGAGCGCCAGCGCCGCCACCGTGCAGGAGATGATGGTGGTGCCGAGCACCGGCGCCATGCCGAGCAGCGCGCCCAGCACCACCGCCAGCGCGATCTTGTGGGGCGTGATGCCCTGCTTCAGCAGGTCCACGATGTGGCGGGTCAGCCTGTTGTCACGCAGCCTCAGGCGCTTGCTCGCAGCACGTTCCACTCGGGTCCCTCGCGTCCAAAGACAGTGATTTCCTGCAGCCCGCATCGTACAGCCGGGGCACGCCGAACCGCGTGTATGTCCGGCCGGTGACGCATCTTCCCACACCGCAGATTCGAGAAGCGAAGCGCATTTTCACCGAATTCAATTCGTCGGTCATTCTGTCAAAAACCCCTGGGATTCCAGGGGCCTTTGTCTATAGTCAAGCGCTGTGGCCGCGTCCCAATGAGGACTCCCGGCAACCGCTGGAAACCCAAGGAAGGGGATCAGCGGCCACAAGTCATGGCTCCGCTCGTTCGCCGGGATCGCGCTATCAGAGCATCCCGGAGGTAGGGGTCTTGTGTGCCCATTTCGGGCACACCCCCGGTGGAGCTGTTTGCAGCACGCGCCTCCGTGTGCCCTCCGCCGCCCGCGGGAAAACGGGTGACGCGGGCACGCTTGGGCGCAACACCAACTCGGGGGTTATATGAAGAGTTCCATGTTGACAGCGGCCGGTCTGGCGCTCGGCCTGGTGGCCGTGACCAGCTGGGCCGGCGCGCCCCAGGCGCTCACGTCCCATCCCACCAGCAAGATCAGCAACCCTTACTCGCCCGCCTACGGGCACTCCTACCGCCACGGCGTGATCCCCACCCGTGACGTGCACAAGAAGATGAAGCAGTGGCGGGCCCGTCACCAGTCCATCCTGGCCACCAGCACCCGCACCCTGAGCTACGCGGGCGGCACCAGCAGCAGCCAGGGCAACGTGGGCGTGAACAGCGGCCACTCCAAGGTCTACCTGGTGTTCTACGGCACCCAGTGGGGCACCCAGACCACCGACGCCAACGGCAACCTGAAGTTCTCCAACGACACCGCCGGCGCCGCCGGCGCGGCGCAGCAGATGTTCAAGGGCGTCGGCACCAACGGCGAGCTCTGGTCCGCCGAGCTCACCCAGTGGTGCGACGGCTCGAACGTCTCGTCCGGCGCCACCAGCTGTCCCTCCAACGCCACCTTCATCCCCTACCAGACCGGCGGCGTGCTCGCCGGCGTGTGGTATGACAACTCGGTGTCCTCGCCCTCCGCGGCGACGGCTGCCCAGCTGGGGCAGGAGGCCGTGAAGGCCGCAGGCCACTTCGGCAACACCACCTCGGCCTCCAACCGCTACGCCTACTACGTGATCCTGTCCCCGAAGGGCACGAACCCTGACAACTACCAGGGCCAGTACTGCGCGTGGCACGACTGGAACGGCGACGTGGGTGTGTCGTCCCAGTACGGCGACCTGGCGTTCAGCAACCAGCCCTACAACATCGACTCCGGCGCCGGCTGCGGCGTGGGCTTCGTGAACAGCCCGGGCACCCTGGACGGCTTCACCATGACGCTCGGCCACGAGTGGCATGAGTACATGTCCGACCAGTACCCGGCCGGCGGCTGGATCAACCAGACGGGCTCCTCCTACAACGGCGAGGAGAACTCCGACGAGTGCGCGTGGATCGCTCCCGGCTCGGCCGGCGGCGCCGCCAACGTGAGCTTCGGCTCCTTCGGCACCTTCGCGGAGCAGGCCAGCTGGTCCAACGACACCAACAGCTGCGCCATCTCCCACGCCATCGTGGGCGGCGGCGGCGGCAACAGCGCGCCCACCGCCAACAACGGTTCCATCAGCACCGCGCAGGACACGCCGAAGAGCGGCACCCTGTCGGCGACGGACCCGAACGGTGACCCGATCAGCTTCAGCATCGTCACCAACCCGGCCCACGGCAGCGTGACCATCAATAACCTCTCCACCGGTGCGTTCACCTACACGCCGGCGAGCGGTTACTCGGGCAGCGACTCGTTCACGTTCAAGGCCACCGACAACGGCGGCCTGGCGTCGAACACCGCCACCGAGAGCGTCACGGTGACCTCGACGGTGAACCATGCCCCGGTCGCGAGCAACGGCTCGGTGACCACCACCGCCAACACGGCGGTGAACGGCACGCTCGCCGCCACGGACCAGGACGGCAACTCGCTGACCTTCAGCGTGGTGACCAGCCCGGCCCACGGCTCGGTGAGCATCACCAACGCCTCGACCGGCGCCTTCACCTACACCCCGGTCTCCGGCTACTCCGGCAGCGACTCGTTCACGTTCAAGGCCACCGACAGCGGCGGCCTGGCGTCGAACACCGCCACCGAGAGCGTGACCGTGAATGCCTCCACCGGCTGCGCTTCGGGCTACACGGCCTACACCGGCAGCATCAGCCAGGGTCAGGACGTGTACGAGCCGAACGGGACGTACTACCACACCACCGTGACGGGCACGAACTCGGGCATCCTCACCGGCCCCGCCGGCAAGGACTTCGACCTGTACCTGTACAAGTGGAACGGTTCGCGCTGGGCTGTGGTGAAGAGCTCGACTGGCACCACCGCCAGTGAGACCATCAACTACAGCGGCAGCAGCGGCTACTACGAGTGGGACATCTATGCCTACTCCGGCAGCGGCACGTTCCAGCTGTGCCTGAAGCACCCGAACTGATGGTCCTGTAACCACCTTAGGATCGTCTTGATCCAGGCCCGCGGCGGAGACGCCGCGGGCCTTCTTATTTGGGGTGGCAGCTTTTTGCTATCATCTTGGCCCCTCGCGCAGCCCACCCCCGGCAGGCATGAAAGCCCTCTCCATCCAGAAGCTCACCAAGACCTACAAGAATGGCGTGCAGGCCCTCAAGGGCATCGACTTCGAGGTGGAGGAAGGCGGCTTCACCGCCCTGCTCGGCCCGAACGGCGCCGGCAAGACCACCACCATCGGCATCGTCACCTCGCTGGTCACCAAGACCGCGGGCCAGGTGACGGTGTTCGGCCACGACATCGACCGGGAGCTGGAGGCGGCCAAGTCCTGCATCGGCCTGGTGCCGCAGGAGCTCAACTTCAACCAGTTCGAGAAGGTCTTCGACATCGTGGTGAACCAGGCGGGCTTCTACGGCATCCCGCGCGCGCTGGCGCGCCAGCGCGCCGAGAAGTACCTGACCCAGCTCTCGCTGTGGGAGAAGCGGGACGCCATGTCGCGCACCCTGTCCGGCGGCATGAAGCGCCGGCTCATGATCGCCCGCGCGCTGGTGCACGAGCCGCGGCTCCTGATCCTGGACGAGCCCACCGCCGGCGTGGACATCGAGATCCGCCGCTCCATGTGGGACTTCCTGCGCAAGATCAACAAGGAAGGCATCAGCATCATCCTCACCACCCACTACCTGGAGGAGGCGGAGAACCTGTGCCGGCGCGTGGCCATCATCGACCACGGCACCATCGTCGAGCAGGGTTCGACTCGCGACCTCCTGGCCAAGCTGCACACCGAGACCTTCATCCTCAACCTGCGCAACCCGCTCGCGGCCCTCCCCGCCCTGCCGGGCTACCAGGCCGTGCTGACCGACGAGACCACCGTGGAGGTGCAGGTCACCAGGGACCAGGACGTGAACGCGCTGTTCGAGCAGCTCACCCGTGCCGGGATACAGGTCCTCAGCATGCGCAACAAGGCCAACCGCCTCGAGGAGCTGTTCGTGAAGCTCACCGAGCGCAAGGGAGACGCCGCATGAGCCGCCTGCGCGAGAACCTGGTCGGCTTCGGCACCATCGTCAACCGCGAGATTACGCGCGTGCTGCGCATCTGGGTGCAGACCCTGGTGCCGCCGGTCATCACCGCCACGCTCTACTTCGTGATCTTCGGCAGCCTGATCGGCCGGCGCGTCGGGCAGATGGACGGCTTCGACTACATGGCCTACATCGCCCCCGGCCTCATCATGATGCAGGTGCTGACCAACGCCTACACCAATGTGGTGTCCTCGTTCTTCGGCGCCAAGTTCGGCCGCCACATCGAGGAACTGATGGTCTCGCCGCTGCCCAACAGCTACATCATCATGGGCTACGTGGCGGGGGGCGTGCTGCGTGGCCTCCTGGTGGGCGCGCTGGTGACGGCGGTGGCGCTGCTGTTCACCGACCTGCACGTCGCGCATCCGCTCGTCACCATCTCGGTGGTGCTGCTCACGGCGATGGTGTTCTCCATCGGCGGGCTCATCAACGCGGTCTACGCCAAGAAGTTCGACGACGTGACCATCATCCCCACCTTCGTGCTCACGCCGCTCACCTACCTCGGCGGCGTGTTCTACTCGATCCACATGCTGCCGGACGGCCTGCAGGCGGTGTCGCGGGCGAACCCCATCCTCTACATGGTCAATGCGTTCCGCTTCGGCATCCTCGGGGTCTCGGACATCGGCATCTACACGGCCTACGGCATCATCCTGCTCTCGCTGGTGGTGCTGTACCTGCTCGCGCTGTTCCTGCTTCGGCGGGGCGTGGGGATGCGCAGCTGATGGCGCCGCGCGCCCTCGCCGCGCTGCTGCTGGCGCCGGCCCTGGCCGCAGCCGCGGACATCACGGTCGAAGAGATCTACGGCAGCGGCAAGGTATTCGACCGGGCCAGCGTGATCGTGGCCACCGCCCGTACCCATGCAGCGGACACCTGCCGCGGCTTCAGTCTGACCGAGAGCCAGATCCGGGATTTCTTCCGCAAGACCCAGGTCATGGACCCGCAAGCGCTGCACAGCTATAGGCAGGCGGCCTGCGAGGTTGAGGGACATTTCCTCTACCAGGACCAGAAGTTCGCCTTCATCGTGAACGCCGCCTACACCGGCCAGATCGAGGTGGCCCCAGGCCGCTACGTGATGTTCGGCTGCGACGCCGCCTGCAAGAGCATCTTCGACTACGGCTATCCGGTGCCGGCGGCGGCGTCCGGCACCGCGCCCCGCTGACCTTGGCCTAGCGCTCGTTCTTGAGCACGCTCGCGTAGTAGGACTTCACCCGCGCCGGCGCGACGCCGGTGGCGAGCGCGATGTACAGGATGATGAGGCTGAACACCGCCACGGCGGACATGCCGTTGAAGATGCCGAACGCGCCGGTGCCGCCCATCTCCACGGGGCCGAAGTAGCTCAGGAGCCACATGCCGGCGAAGTAGGGCATCAGCCACCAGGCGTGGGCCAGGTCCTCGTCCGGCTCCTGGCCCTGGGTGTAGAGGTACAGGAAGCGCAGCATGTAGACAGCCATGATCACGGTGATGATGGCGAACAGCACGTTCACGGTGCCGAAACCCGCCCAGTACATCACCAGGTTGGAGGCGATGAACGCGGCCGGCGCCACCGCCCAGGCGCTCCACAGGCGGAACGGGCGCTTGAGGTCCGGCATCACCCGGCGCAGGCGCAGCAGCACCACGCAGCCGAGGCCATAGGACAGCACCGTGGCTGAGGAGGCGTAGTTCACGAGCTTCTGCCAGCTCGGGAACGGGAAGAAGAACACGCAGCCCACCACGAATGAGAGGATCAGCGCGGTCCAGGGCGTGCCATGGCGGTTGATGTCCGCCAGGCGTTCCGGCGCGAACTCCTCCTCCGAGGCGGCCATCACCACCCGCGCGGTGGCGGTGGTCCAGATGTAGCCGCAGGCCGCCGGCGAGATGATGGCGTCGGCGTAGAGCGCCGCCGCCCACCAGGAGACGCCCAGGGTCAGCGCCAGGCCCGCCATGGGGCCGGAGGCCAGCACGCCGTTGGTGGCGCCGCCGCCGAAGGTGAGGCCGGCCCAGCCGTCCTTTGCCAGGAGCTCCGGCGGCACCGCCGCCACGAAGGCGTACTGCACCAGGATGTAGATGATCGCGGAAGTGACGATGGTGCCCACCACCGCGCGCGGGATGTTGCGCGCCGGGTCCGCGGTCTCGCCCGCGAGCTGGATCGCCTGGGTGAAGCCGAACAGTGAGAAGAACACGCCGGCGGTGGAGATCGCCAGGAACATGTTGGTGACGTCGCCGGTCGCGTGGGCCTTGACCGAGAAGTTCTCCGGGTGGTGCGCCGTGAACATCAGCACCAGGATGGTGCCGATGGGCGCGCACACCTTGATCCAGGTGGCGAAGGTGTTGAACAGGAGCACCAGGCGCAGGATCAGGAAGTTGAGCGCCACGAACGCGCCCAGCACGCCGATGGAGACCATCACGCCCAGGGTGGTGAGCAGGCCGGTATCGGGGTTGACCATGCCCGGCAGGTAGCCGTTCGCATAGGTCACCACCGCCATCGCCTCGACGGGGGCGATGGTCACGTAGGCCAGGAACAGGATCCAGCTCCACACCCGGCCCACCAGGCGGCCGTGGCTGATGAGGCTGATGTGCATGAGGCCGCCGCTGCGGGGGAACAGGGGCCCCAGCTCCGCGTAGACCATGGCGATGAGCCCCACCACCAGCGCGGCGATGGCCCAGGAGCCGATGCTCAGGGGACCGGCGATCTGCGCCGCGTGCATCGGGCCGAACAGCCAGCCCGAGCCGATGGTGGAACTCAGGCCCGCGAACAGCAGACCGATGAGGCCTGCGTCCTTGCGCAGCTTGCCCTTGGCCATGACCGTCTCCCCATTCCCATATATAAGGTTGCGAGAGGCTAACGGGTGAGGCCGGTTCAAGCAAGCTTGCGGGCTGCCCGGCCACCGACTAGTGGGCTGCCACCTTGCTCAGCTTCACCAGCCGCACCGTGAGCAGCACGGCCGCTACCGTCAGCCCGCCGATGAACCCGGCCCAGATGGCCTGGGGACCCAGGTGCAGGGGGATGCCGAACACCCAGGCCAGCGGGAAGCCCACGCCCCAATAGGCCAGCACCGTCACCAGCGTCGGCACCGCCGTGTCCTTGTAGCCGCGCAGCGCGCCCATGGCGCTCACCTGCACGCCGTCGGAGATCTGCATGATGGCGCCCATGTACAGCAGCCCCACCGCGATGCCCGCCACCGCCGCGTCGCGGGTGTACAAGTCCACGATCTGGTGCGGCAGGAGCGCCATGCTCAAGGCCGAGAGCACCTCGAAGCACAGGCACAGGCCGATGCCGGTGAAGGCCGCGAGCCTCGCCTCATGCCGGTCGCCGCGCCCCAGCGCGTGGCCCACGCGCACCGAGATGGCCAGCGCCACGCTCATGGGCACCATGAACACGAACGAAGCGTAGTTCAGCGCGATCTGGTGCGCCGCCACGATGTCGGTGCCGAGCGTGCCCATCATGAGGCCCACGCCCGCGAACAGGCTCGACTCCATGAAGATGCTCACCGCGATCGGCACTCCGAGCCACAGGAGTTCCTTCAGCATCGCCGCCTGGGGCCAGTCGAAGCCCTGGAAGAGCTGCAGCGGCTTGTAGTGCGCGCGCCGCGCGGTATAGGCGAGCATGCCGAAGAACATCAGCCATTGGGTGACGGCGGTGGCATAGCCGGTGCCAGTCGCACCCATGGCTGGCAGGCCGAGCTTGCCATACATGAGCACGTAGTCCAGCACGCCGTTCACCACCAGCGCGCCGCAGGCGATCGCCAGCAGCACGCGGGTGCGGCCGACGCCCTCGCTGGTGAAGCGCAGCACCTGGTACATGCACAGGCCCGGCATGCCCCAGGCGAGCGCGCGCAGGTAGCCGTCGGTCACCGGGATGAGCTCGGGCTCGATGTGGATGGCCTGCATGAACGCCACCGTGTGGCGCAGCACCAGGAAGCCGCTCCAGCCCATGAGCTGCGCGATCCACGCCATCTGCCGCGCGTAACGGCCGATCTCGCCGTGCTTGCCCGCGCCGTAGAGGTGGGCGGTGGTGGGCGACTGGGCCATGATGAGGCCGAGCGAGAACAGGAACACCGGCGCCCACAGGCTCGAGCCCACCGCGACCGCCGCCAGGGTCTTGGCGCCGAGCAGGCCGGCCATGATCGCGTCGGTGAGGCCCATGCCCACCAGCGCCAGGTTATGCACGATGATGGGCAGGCCGATGCCGAGCATGGCGCGCGCTTCCATCTTGACGGCGGGCCAGCGCGAGGTGGGGAAACGCACGGACATGGGCGCTGCTGCGGCGGGGTGGACGTGTCGCATCATAGCAAGCGTCGGGGCGAAGTGGCATGATGGATGGCCCCGGACGGCGCAGAGGCCGTCCTCATCGGAGTCTCCCCATGGCACAGAACGTACGCCCCGTCGCCATCGTCGGCAGCAATAGAATTCCCTTCTGCCGCATCTTCACCGACTACGCCGACATCGGGAACCTGGAGATGCTCTCCGCCGCGCTCAAGGGCCTGGTGGACAAGTACAACCTCAAGGGCGAGATCCTGGGCGACGTTGTGGCGGGCGCGGTGATGAAGCATTCGCGCGACTGGAGCATGGCGCGCGAGGCAGTGCTCTCGAGCGGCCTCGACGTGCACACGCCGGCCCACAACTCCGACCGCGCCTGCGGCACCTCGGTCAGCACCGCCGCGGAGATCGCCGCGCGCATCGCGATCGGCGAGATCGACTGCGGCATCGCCGGCGGCGTGGACACGGCGAGCGACGTGCCGATCGTGTTCGGGCGCCACTTCCAGCAGATCCTGCTCAAGAGCAGCCGCGGCAAGAGCTTCGGCCAGAAGCTC
Source organism: Gammaproteobacteria bacterium (assembly GCA_036383255.1). Lineage (NCBI taxonomy): Bacteria > Pseudomonadati > Pseudomonadota > Gammaproteobacteria > Gammaproteobacteria bacterium. The sequence goes on from DASVOS010000004.1 coordinate 264,416, forward strand.
GCACCCTGGCTCGGCTGGCGTCCGAGCGACCTCAAGCCGCACCTGCCCGGCGTCACCGAGTCCCGCACCGGCCTCAACATGGGCCAGTCCTGCGAGCTGATGGCGAAGGAATGGGGGATCACCCGCGAGGCCCAGGATCAGCTCGCCTACGAGAGCCACATGAAGGCGGCGGCAGCCTGGAAGGAAGGCTTCTACAACGACCTGGTCACGCCGTTCCACGGCGCCACCGCCGACAACAACGTGCGCGCCGATACCTCCCTGGAGAAGCTCGCCAGGCTCAAGCCTGCGTTCGACAGGAAGAGCGGCCAGGGCACGCTCACCGCCGGCAACTCCACGCCGCTCTCGGACGGCGCCTCCGCGGTGCTGCTCGCCACGGAGGACTGGGCCAAGGCCCACGGCCTCCCGGTGCTCGCCTACCTCACCCACACCGCCACCGCAGCGGTGGACTTCGCCGGCCAACAGGGCATGCGGGAGGGCCTGCTGATGGCGCCCACCTACGCGGTGCCCAAGATGCTGGACAGGGCGGGCCTGAAGCTCCAGGACTTCGACTTCTATGAGATCCACGAGGCCTTCGCCGCGCAGGTGCTCTGCACCCTGAAGGCCTGGGAGTCGGCGGAGTACTGCCGCACCCGCCTCGGCCGCAAGGAACCCCTGGGCTCCATCGACCGTGCCAAGCTCAACGTGAAGGGCGGCAGCGTGGCGCTGGCCCACCCCTTCGGCGCCACCGGCGGCCGCATCATCGGGACCTTGGCCAAGATCCTCGCCCAGAAGGGCAAGGGTCGCGGACTCGTCTCGGTCTGCACCGGCGGCGGCATGGGCGTGACGGCGATACTCGAACGCTGATCCTTCTGCCGGCGCTCCTCTCGAAAAGCCCCGGTCATGGGGCTTTTCCTTGTCCGGTGGGCGATATTTCCCATATCTGACAATGACTTGGATGAGCCGCCGGGCTTTACCTATACTGGTTTAACAGGCCCCTTCGCTTTCAAGGAGGAAACAGGGCGCCATGACTCCTTCTATCCGGAAGGCCGGTATTCCTGCCCCCGTGCGCCCCAAGGCGCTCCTAGGCGTGGCCGTGCTCGTGTTCTGCAGCCTGCTCGCCATCGCCTACACCGCCATCGCGGTGCAGTCGGGCGTGCGCGCCTACGTGGCCGGCGAGGGCCAGTGGTCGAAGTCCGAGAAGGACGCGTTCATCTACCTCGCCCGCTACGCAGAGGCTGGCGCGGCGGAGGATTACGCGCGCTTCCGCCAGGAATTGGCGGTACCGCTGGGAGACCGGGACGCCCGGCTCGCCATGCTCGCGCCCAAGCTGGACCGGGACGCAGCCGCCCGCGGCCTCGCCGCCGGCCGCAACGCGCCGGCGGACATCCCCCTGATGATCCGGTTGTTCCGCTACGGCGGGCGGCTGCCCTACATGTCCGAAGCCATCGGCATCTGGACGGAGGCGGACCCCTCCATCGAGGAGCTATCGCGCATCGGCGAGGCCATGCAGGCCGCGTACGCCGCACCCCGGCCCGCCGCCGGCGCGGTGCACGCGCTCTACCTGCGCGCCTTCGACATCAACGCGCGCCTGCGACCGTTGGAGGACCGCTTCTCCGGCGCGCTGGCGGAAGGCGCGCTCTCCGTCAACAAGCTGCTGCTCACGGCGGTGGCCATGGGCGCGCTCTTGGTGCTGGGCTTGGGCTTCGCGGTGGTGAAGCGGCTCCTGGACGGCATGCACGTCTCGGAAGCGCTGTTCCGCGACACCTTCGAGCAGGCAGCGGTCGGCATCTGCCACGTGGCGCCGGACGGGCGCGTGCTGCGGGTCAACCAGCGTTGCTGCGAGATCACCGGCCTGCCGCGCGAGGTGCTGGTGGGCCGGGCGTTCGGCAGCATCGTCGAAGCCCAGGATGCGTTGGAGGCGGAACTGCATGACGCGCGCGTCCTGAACGGCCAGGACTGGGTGCGCGTGGCCAAGCGGCGCCTGCGCCGCGAGGACGGCCGCCAGGTGTGGGCCCGCATCACCACCAGCCTGGTGCGAGGCGAGGCGGGCAGGCCCGACTACTTCCTCAACGTGATCGAGGACGTGTCGAGCGAGCAGGGCCTCACCGAGCAGCTCTCCTACCAGGCCAGCCACGACGCGGTGACCGGCCTCGCCAACCGCTTCGAATTCGAGAAGCGCATCACCGAGGCGTTGCGCCGCGTCGAGGGCGGCGCGCCGGACGGCGCGCTCTGTTACCTCGACCTCGATCAGTTCAAGATCATCAACGACACGCTTGGCCACGTGGCGGGCGACGAATTGCTGCGCCAGCTGGCCCAGGAGCTGGGTGCACGGCTGCGCGCCGGCGACACCCTGGCGCGGCTGGGCGGCGACGAGTTCGGCGTGCTGCTGGAGGGCTGCCACGTGCATGCCGCCAGCGTCATCGCCGAGGCGCTGCGCCGCAGCGTGGACAACAAGCGCTTCCTCTGGCAAGGGCGCGAGTACCGGGTGGGCGTGAGCATCGGGGTGGTGCCGATCGACCGCAAGACCGTCTCCGTGCAGCAGCTACTGAGCGACGCGGACGAGGCCTGCTACGCGGCCAAGGACCGCGGCCGCAACCTGGTGCAGGTGCACCAGCCGGACAGCGAGCAGACCGCGCGCCGTCACGTGGAGATGCAGTGGATCACGCGCCTGCGCGAGGCGCTGACGGGCGAGGGCCTGTCGCTGGTCTACCAGACCATCCAGCCGCTCGCGCCGGTGCCGGGCCAGGGCGAGCACTTCGAGGTGCTGCTGCGCATGCACCAGCGGGACGGCCTGCCGGTGCCGCCCGGCAGCTTCCTGTCGGTGGCGGAGCGCTACAACCTGGGTTCGAAGGTGGACGAATGGGTGGTGGAAGCCGCTCTCGGCTGGCTCGCCGCGCACCGCGAGGTGCTGGGGCACATCGGCCTGTGCAGCATCAACCTCTCGGCCCAGTCGCTCGGCAACGCGCGGTTCCTCGAGTTCCTGGAGGACGAGATCCGCCGCTACTCGGTGCCGCCGCACCTCCTGTGCTTCGAGATCACCGAGACCACCGCGGTCTCGGACATCGCCGCCGCCGGCCGTTTCATCGGCGCGCTGCGCGACATGGGCTGCCGCTTCTCGCTGGACGACTTCGGCAGCGGCATGTCCTCCTTCGCCTACCTGCGCTCGCTGCCGGTGGACTTCCTCAAGATCGACGGCGCCTTCATCCGCGGCATGGCGGCGGACCCCGTGAACCGGGCCGTGGTCGCCTCCATCAACGAGATCAGCCATACCCTCGGCAAGCGCACCATCGGCGAGTTCGTGGAAGACGCCGCCACGCTGCAGGCGGCGCGGGAGGTCGGTCTCGACTACGCCCAGGGCTACGGGATAGCCAAGCCCCGGCCCATCAGCGAGCTGCTGTCGCTGGCGCGGCGCCGGCCGGCGCCGGAGCTCACTTCAGTTCCGACGTACACGCCGGACACCGTCTGGCCTTGATGTTGATGCTGGAGAAGCAGTAGGGGCAGTCCTTGGTGGTGGCTGCCGGATCGGGGTGGCTCTCGAGGCTGCGGCGGACCCGGTTCATGGCCCGGATCAGCATGAACACCGCGAACGCCAGGATGATGAAGCTGATCACGCTGTTCACGAACAGGCCCCAGTTCAGGGTCACGGCGCCGGCGGCGTGGGCATCCGCCAGGTTGGCATAGGGCCCTGGCGCCTTGGGGCCCCGCTTCAGCACCACGAACAGGTTGGCGAAGTCCACGTCGCCGAGCAGGAGGCCGATGGGCGGCATCACCACGTCGTCCACCAGCGACTTCACGATGGTGCCGAAGGCCCCGCCGATGATGATGCCCACCGCCATGTCTACCACGTTGCCGCGCACGGCGAATTCACGGAATTCCTTCAGCATCACGCACCTCCGTATCCTCCGGGAGCATAGCACCGCATCCGCCACTTGCTAGAATGCGCGCATGGCGAGCGCGGCACCTTCCACCGGCATCCTGCTCCTGAACCTCGGCACCCCGGACGCGCCCACGGTGCCGGCCCTGCGCCGCTACCTCGCGGAATTCCTGTCGGACCCGGACGTGGTGACGCTCCCGCGCCTCCTGTGGCTGCCGCTCCTGTATCTCGTGGTGCTGCGCACCCGCCCTGCCAGGTCCGCCGCGGCCTATGCCTCGGTCTGGACCGCCGGGGGCTCGCCGCTGCTCGCCAACAGCCGCGCGCTCGCCGCGAAGCTCGCGCCCGCGCTGCGCGGACGGCTGGGCCCGGTGAGCCTGGCGCTGGGGATGCGTTACGGAAATCCGTCCCTCGCCGACGCGCTCACGGAACTGAAGCGCGCAGGCACCACGCGCCTATTGGTGCTGCCGCTCTACCCCCAATACGCGGCCGCCACCACCGGCTCCGCTTTCAGGGCCGTCGACCAGGCCCTGAAGCGACTGGACTGGGCGCCGGCGGTACAGCGTATCCCCGGCTACCACGATCACCCTGCCTACATCGGGGCGCTCGCCGCCAGCGTGCATGACTACTGGGCCGACCACGGCCGCGGCGCGCGATTCATCATCTCCTTCCATGGCATCCCCCGCCAGGTCTCGGAAGCCGGCGATCCCTATGCCGGCCAGTGCGCCGTGACGGCGAAGCTGCTGGCGCGACGCCTGGACCTCGCGGATGCAGATTGGCGCTTGGCGTTCCAGTCCCGCTTCGGGCGGGCGGAGTGGCTCAAGCCCTACACCGAAGAAGTGTTGCGGGAATGCGCCGCCCGGGGCGACAAGCGCGTGGACGTGATCTGCCCGGGTTTTCCCGCCGACTGCCTGGAGACCCTGGAGGAGATCTCGCTGCGCTACGCCGAGAGCTTCCGCGCCGCGGGTGGCGAGGCGCTGCGCTATATCCCGGCGCTCAACGCCGGCGAGTCCCACGTGCGCGCGCTCACGGACCTGGCGGCCGCGGCGCTGGCGGAGGGCTGACATGCTCGGCGATTTCCTGGAGCTCAGCCTCAGTACTGCCGACATGCTCGGCTCCATGGAGTTCTACCGCAAGCTTGGCTTCCACGAAGCCACGGTGGGCGGGAGCTGGAGCCACCCTTACCTGGTGTTCACCGATGGCCGCATCCACGTGGGCCTGCACAAGCGTGAGCCTCGGCCGCCGGCCTTGAGCTTCGTGCTGCCGGACCTGCGCGCACGCATGGGGGGCTTCGAGGTGCTCGGCATCGAGTTCGCCTGGTGCGAGATCGGCCTGGACCAGTTCCATCACCTGGGTTTCGACGACCCGGACCAGGGCCAGGTGGCGCTGGTGGAGGCCCGCACCTTCTCGCCGGTGCACGCTTCCCATCTCACACCCTCGCTCTGCGGTTACTTCACCGAGTACCGGCTGCCGGTGCAGGATCTGGATGCCAGCGCCCGCTTCTGGGAATCCCTGGGGCTCATCGTCGAGCCCGGCGGCGCGGACTACACCCAGGCTTCCTGGGGCGGCATCAACCTGGGGCTGCAGCGGCCCCGAGGCCGCGCCCGCCCGACGCTGGTGTTCGAGAGCGCCAACCTGGAGGAAGCCGGCGCGCTGCTGGAGATGCGCGGCCTGCCGGTGCGGCCGGACCCGGAAGGATTGCGGGTCCCGACACCGGAGGGTATCGAACTGTTGCTGCGTCCCGAGGGACCTTGAGGCCGTGCTAGAGTCGCAGCGCATCTTCTGAAGGGGCGTACAGGATGAACTCCGACATCAATCACCTGCTGGGACAGGCCGCATTCTTCGCTTTCTTCCTGTGGATCATCTATCGCCGCTTCCGCCGCCTGTTCGGCCGGCAGGAGTTCAGGCCCAAGAGCATGATCTTCCGCGTCGTGCTGCTGTCGGTGATCTCCGCGTTCCTGCTCATCCCCTCGTTCTTCGCCACCAAGCTGGCCCTGGCCGCGATCGCGGGTGCCGCCGTGGGTGTGGGCCTGGGGCTGTGGGGCGCCAGACACACGCGTTTCGAGAAGGTGGATGGCAAGCTGTTCTACATCCCCCACACCTATGCCGGCATGGTGGTCTCGGCCCTGTTCATCGGGCGGCTCGCGTACAAGATCGTGTCCGGCGGCCTCTCGCCCGGTGTAGCCACGATGGATGCCACCCCGGGCATCAGCGACTTCAGCCACATGCTGCATCCCCTCACCTACATCGCCTTCTTCGCCCTCGCCGGCTACTACATCTACTACTACGGCTACGTGCTGTACGAGTCCAAGCATCTGAAGCCCAGGGACTGGGAAGGTGCCTCCCTGCGAGGCGACATCAAGTAAGTCCCGTCGCTCTCCCGCCGTCCTCCGCCGGCGGCAGTGCCGCCCGCTCGATGCATTTCTCGGTGTTATGCACGGGGTTGTTCACGTACGGTCCCACCGGATAACTCTCCAGGTCCGCAGGCCTGTACGGCCGCAGCGAGTTCCTTAGGCGCTTCAGGTCCTGGTTGTTCGGGTCCAGCCACACCTCGTACTCGTATGCCGAGAGGATCGCCGGCGTGCGGTTGTGGATCAGCGTGGAGGTGGGATTCGCGTTTGTGGTGATGATGGCATAGGTGTCCTCCTCCACCCAGTCGCCGCTGCGGCAGGGCACCCAGATCCCGGCGAACGCGATCAGCCCGTCGTTCTTCCGGTGCAGGTACAGGGGTTGCTTGGCGTTGTCGTTGTCCGGCCACTCATACCAGCCGGAGGCGGGCACGATGCAACGCCGCTCCAGGGCGGACTCCTTGAACATGAGGGTGTCGAAGATGTGCTCGGCCCGCACGTTGATCTGGGCGTGGCTCTCCTCACGCAGCCACCGCGGCTGGAAGCCCCAGCGCATGTCGTCGCAACGCGGTGAGCCGCCCACCATCCGCACCACCGGCGCCCGGGTGTGGGGGCTGATGTTGAAGCGTGACTTCATGTCCGTCGGCAGGCACAGGCCGCGCGGCGGCCTACCGACCTTGCTTGGGATCAGCGAGTAGCGCGCGCACACGGGGAAAGCTCGGGAGGATATGCGGAAGGCATGCGCCATTCTTTTTGCGCGGCATGCGACGCGTCAAATCTTCCTTACACTGGAAGGGGAATGCTCGGACTCCTGATAGGAATCCTTCAGGTCATCTCCTGTCCAACCACACGACCAGTCCCTTGGCGTTCAGGTCCACATCCATCTCGAGCCAGGTATCCACCGTAGCCTGGTCCAGCGTGCAGCCATGCTCCCGAACGCGCTTCACGAGATAGGCATGCAGCTTGTGCTTGAGCTTCTCCAGGCGCGCCTCGCCCGCATCCTTGAGGCCCTGCGCCATGTGCACGAACTCGTCCAGGTGCGCGTGCATGTCTTGTGCCAATGGTTCCGGGTTACCCACCCGGCTGTAGTGGGTGAGGTACACGTACTTCGGCGCGTAGCTCATGATCCGGTCCAGGGAAGCGTGGGCTTGGATGGGGTCGAAATGCACGGGGGTGGTGGCGGGGAAGATGAAGGGACCCTTGGCCGTATCGAACACCCGGTAGGAGATGCCGAAGGTGTCGCCTGTGAACACGCCCTCGCTCGCCGGATCCACGATGCAATAGTGGTGCAGCGCGTGGCCCGGCGTGTGGATGAGCGTGAGCTCGCTGCCGCCCAGCCGCAGGGTCATACCATCCACAGCCTGCACGATACGGTCCACGGGGATGCCCGGGATGTCGCCATAGAGCCGCCGGAACTCCGCCTCGCCGTAGACCGCCTTGGTGCCCTCGATGAGCTTCTCGGGATGCGCGATGTGCCCGGCCCCGCGCGGGTGCACCACCACCTTGGCGTTCGGCAGGTGCTTCATCAGCTGGCCGGCGCCGCCAGCATGGTCCAGGTGGATATGGGTGAGGAACACCCAGTCCACCGCCGCCGCGTCCACACCCAGCTCCCCGAGCGCCGCGAGCAGCAAGGGCACCGAGTGGGTCGTGCCGGTATCCACGAAAGCGGCGCGGCCGCCGCGCACCAGGATGTGGCTCGCGTCCAGGAGTGGCCGCACATAGTCGGTGTCCACGGCCGCGATGCCGTGGTCGAAGCGCAGGAGGGAAGGTCTCGTGGCCATCGCGCATTGTACCGTCATGCCCTGGGAAGCCTTGTGCGACGCGGGGCCGGGCGCTAAGCTTTTACATAATAATCATCGTCTGGATCCGCATGTTGCGTACCCCGGCCGCCGCGGCAGGAATGCTCGCCCTCCTCGCCACGTTCTCCGTGCGCGCGGAAGGCGCGCCACCTGCCGTGCCCGCGGTTAACGCACAGCAGGAACAGACCCCGGAAGCCCCCGGCATGGAAGTGACCTGGGACACGAACCCGTACTACACGGACGTGGACCTCAACATCCCGCTCACCGACACGCCCATCCCCACCATCCGCTCCGACAGCGAGGCGGTTATCTACCGCGACCTCATCGAGGGCTCGCTGGTGCCGCGCTTCATGCTGCTCGAGGCGAGCGTGTACCCGATGCCGGTGCTCGGCACCTACATCAAGTCCCACGACCCCGGCCTCTACCGCGAGGGCGAGATCAGCCACACCGGCGTGAACGTGATCGAGTCCGCCACCGCCGGCTTCCAGGAACCCTGGGCGCTGTCGGCGTTCTTCGGCAACATCGCGAACCTGGAGCGGCCCGGCCAGGAGCACCAGAGCAACAACCTGGGCTACACCGGCTACCTCGTCAGCGCCGGCGCGCAGCACATCAAGGACAACGTGCTGATCCAGGACAAGTGGTACGAGGTGGAGTGGAAGATCAAGGGCGACCTCAACGACGCGGCGCAGAAGCTGTCCTGGAGCTTCCGCGTCGGCGGCAAGTTCAACGCCAACCCCGACATCACCGACGTGATGTACCTCGGCATCCACCGCAACAACCTGGACTTCAACCAGCCGTTCCTGAGCTGGTTCAAGAACTCCGACGTGGACCTGCAGCTCTCGTTCTCGCAGCACGGCGGCCAGGTGGTGCGGGAGCAGCTGGTGTTCGGCAAGAAGTACCCGTTCCCGGAGAAGGGCTTCTCGCTCACGCTGGACGTGGGTTTCGTGTGGGACAGCGCGAACGAGTACTCGGGTGTGCTGCGCACGGATAACTCGAGTTCGTTGACCCTGGTCCTGCGCCCCGGGATCGAGTTCTAAGGGTCGAAAGCAAGCCCCCCAAGCGTCGCGAGCGGCCGCGACGAGCTATGCCAAGCGCAGCAGCTGTGTGACTACCGGGGTTTGTACACCCAGGGGCTCATCAGCGGGAACGTCTTCCCCACCTTCGCCGCGATCGCCACCGCATCCTTGTAGGAAGCCGCCTGGCGTATCACCAGCCGGTGCCAGGGAGCGCCGTTCACCGTCACCGGCACGTCCTCGGAAGGGTAACCGGCGGCGGCCAGGCGCCGCATGAGGCGCGCGGTATCCGCGTCGCTGGTGGAGGAGACGAGCGCCACCACCCACTTGCCGTCGCCGGTGAGCACGCCGGTCCCGGCGGCCACGTCGGTCTGGGCCGCCCAGTCGGCGACCTTGTCCGGCGTGACCTCCATGTTCATCTGCATCTCGCCGCCGGTGGGCATCATGTCGTAGTGCATGGGCTGCTCCATCATCATGGTCGCGTGCCCGGGCATGTTCATCTCGGCCTTGCCTTCCAGCAGGGCCACCAGCGCGCCGTCGCTGCCGGCGCGGCCCCACACGTCGGTGCCGCGGATGCCGATGGTGGCGACGCCCACCTGGATGTCCACGTGGCGGCGCTCGCTCTTGCCCACGAGGCTGGTGGTGAAGCGGAACACCCCCTTCAGCACGTGCAGCACGCTCTTGAACATGCTGCCCTGCTCGTCCTTGGCCATCTGCATCGTCGGGGTCATGAACTCGGTGTTCTCGCCGAGCTTCACCATGCTGTGCTCGGGGAGCTGCAGGTACACGCGCCCGCCCGCGGCAGTGCGCAGGGTGTCGCCGTCGGAGACCTGCATGCCGGGCTTGAGCGGAGTGGCCGCGCCGCCGTGCACCAGCCAGGCGGGGGACTGCACCGCGCTCACCACGCTGCCGGCGGGCGGCTCCTCCGCCCAGGCGGGTGCGCCCAGGGCGCAGGCGATGGCGGCGGCGAGCACGAGGCGGATGGGCTTGGACATGGCTCTCTCCCTGACCGGCGATTTATGCATTCTCAGGCGATTATACGCAGGGGCGACATTTCCGGATGCAGCGGAAAAGCCCGGGATTTCCGGGGTTTGGCTCATCTCTACGGAATGACCCGCCGGGGTGGCGGGTTATTTCAGGCCGGCGCTAGATCAGGCTGGCTTCTAGGTCGTGCTCGGCGCAGGCCAGGATCTTCACCTTCGCGAACTGGCCGGGCTTGAGCTTGGCGGCACCCGCGACGCGCACCACGCCGTCGATCTCCGGCGCGTCGGCGAAGCTGCGGGCGATGGCGGTGCCACCCTCCACCGCATCCACCAGCACCTGGAGCTCGCGGCCCACCAGGCGCGAGAGGCGCTTCCCGCTCACCTTTGCCTGGGCCTGCATGAACGCGGCGCGGCGCTCCTCTGCCAGTTCCGCCGGCACCCAGTCCGCCAGCGCGTTCGCGTCGGCGCCCTCCACGGGCGAGTAGGCGAAGCAGCCGACCCGGTCGAGCTCCGCTTCCTCGATGAACGCGAGCAGCTCTTCGAAATCCGCGTCGGTCTCGCCGGGGAACCCCACGATGAAGGTGGAGCGGATGGTGAGGTCCGGGCAGACCTTGCGCCACTCCTGGATGCGCTTCAGGGCCTTCTCGCCCGCGGCGGGGCGGCGCATGGATTTCAGGATGCGCGGGCTCGCGTGCTGCAGCGGGATGTCGAGGTAGGGCAGCACCTTGCCTTCCGCCATGAGCGGGATGATCTCGTCCACGTGCGGGTAGGGGTACACGTAATGCAGGCGCGACCATACGCCCAGCGTGCCGAGCGCGGTGCACAGGTCCGTCATGTGGGTGCGCCACTCGCGGTCGCGCCAGCGGCCGCCGGCATAGCGCCGGTCCACGCCGTAGGCGGAGGTGTCCTGGGACACCACCAGGAGCTCCTTCACGCCGTCCTTCACGAGCTTCTCCGCCTCGCGCATCACCTCGTCGATGGGCCGGCTGTCGAGCTTGCCGCGCAGCTTGGGGATGATGCAGAAGCTGCACTTGTGGTTGCAGCCCTCGGAGATCTTGAGGTACGCGTAATGGCGCGGCGTGAGCTTGATGCCGCTCGCGGGGATGAGGTCCACGTACGGGTTGCGGGCGGGCGGCGGGAGCTGCGCATGCACCGCCTTCATCACCGCCTCGTAGTCGTGGGGACCGGTGATGGCGAGCACGTCCGGGTGATGCTGGCGGATGAAGTCGCCGCGCATGCCGAGGCAGCCCGTCACGATCACCTTGCCGTTCTCGGCCAGCGCCTCGCCGATGGCGTCCAGCGACTCCTGCTGCGCCGCCTCGATGAAGCCGCAGGTGTTAACCACCACCACGTCCGCCTCGCCGTAGCCGCCCACCACCTGGTAGCCCTCGATGCGCAGCTGGGTGAGGATGCGCTCGGAGTCCACCAGCGCCTTCGGGCAGCCGAGGCTCACGAAGCCCACACGCGGGCTGGTCTGAGCTAGTGAAGTGGGATGGGCCATACAGTTACCGGTAGACCACGGCGCAGGGATGCGCCGTGCGCGGAGCGGAGGCGGGTACGGCTGGGCCGGACTCGCCGATTTCCCGAAAATCCAGGGACGGATTTTCGGAAAGACGTACGTTGAGGCGGCGTATGCTACTGCCCGGTCTTGGCCGGGGCAAGGCTCGCGGCCTGTATATGTCCGGTGACGAGTTCCTCCGCCAGGGCATCCATGCCGTAGACCTTGCGCAACGCGGCCAGCAGCGCCTGGTTGTCCAGCGCCACCGCCCGGTTGAGGCCCCCGTCGTACCAGAAATCCCCGCCCAGGGAATGGATGTTGCCGTCGAACACCAGGCCCACCAGCCGCCCTTCCCGGTCGATGACCGGGCTGCCGGAGTTGCCGCCGGCGATGTCGTTGGTGGTGACGAAGTCCAGGTGGATGGCGGGGTCGAGTCCCGCCTGGGCCTGCAGCCAGCTCTGGGGCAGCGCGAACGGCACGCTGCCGGTGGCGCGCGCGTAGAGCCCGGCGATGTCCGTGAACGCCGGCACCGCGTCTTCGTCCTCCTGCCAGCCGCGCACCTGCCCGTAGGAGAGGCGCAGCGTGAAGGTGGCATCCGGATAGTTTCCGGTGCCGTCGCGGGCGAAGCGCGCCCGCGCGATCACCTCGCTCTGGCGCGCGATCACCGACTGCACCTCCTGCTCGTAGGTCTTGCGCGTGGCGCGCGCATCCTTGTCCACGAGCTCGGCGAGCTGGATCAGCGGATCGTGGGAGACCTCCATGAAGTCCGCGTCGCTCCACATGCGGCGGCGCACCGACGCGGAGTCGAGCTGGGTACGCTCCACCAGGCGGCGCGCCACCTGGTCCGGCGAGTCCTTGCCCAGCACGCGCCGCACCAGCGGGTCGTCCACGCCCAGCGCACCGCGCAGCTTGCCGAGGGACCAGCGCAGCATCAGCTCCTCGTAGTCGGGCGACACCGGCGCGTTGGAGAACAGCGCCTGCTCGACCAGCGGCAGGTTCGCGTCGCGGTACTCCGGCAGGCGCCGGCCGTTGGCCTTGTCCCGCTCCACCACGCCGCGCACCAGGAGGCGCGCGTAGTCGAACAGCCGCGACTCGAAGCCCCAGCACTGCTCCAGCATGCGGTAGCGCGTGACCAGCGCGTGGTAGCGCCGCGTGGCCGCGGCGATCTCGCTCCAGGGATCGCCGTACTCGGTGCGGCGCGCCGGGTCGGCCATGACCCAGTCGCGTAGCGCCTTCTCCTCCGCCGCCTTGCGCTCGAGCTGGGCCTGGTCCTGAAGCGCCTCCAGCTGGCCCTGCTGCGACTTGACGAGGTTGTCCACGCCGGCCAGGTTCGCGTAGGCCATGCGGCGCTGCTCCTGGCCTTCGCGCCCGAACTGCTCGAGGATGCCGCGCAGTTCCGAGTAGTACACCAGCGCGGGGGTGATGTCGTCGTCGCGCTGCGACGTGAGTTCCGCCAGCGTGCGGCCGCGCTCGGTACGGCCCGGGTTGCCGGCCGTGAACACCAGCTCACCGTCGCCGGGACCGGCCGGCGCGAGGTCGAGGTATTCGCCCTGCACCGGCTTGTCGCGGTCGTAGGCGCGCAGCAGCGCCACGTCGAGGCTGTAGCGCGGGAAGTTGAAGTTGTCCGGATCGCCGCCGAAGCCGGCGATGGCGTATTCAGGCGTGAACACCAGGCGCACGTCCTGGTAGCGGCGGTACTTGTAGAGCTGGTAGCGGCCGCCGTGGTAGAGGTTCACCACCTCGCAGCTCCAGTGGCGGGTGTCGCCGTCAGCGCAGTCCTGCTCCAGGCGCGAGCTCACGTCGCGCAACGCCCCCGTGTAGTCGTCGCCGTCGCGGGCCTTCAGCGCCTTCGACACCTGCGCCGTCACGTCCTGCGTGTCGGTGAGCTGGTCCAGCTCCATCTCCGGGCAGCGGGTCTCCTCCTCCGCGGTACGGGCGAAGAAGCCATTGAGCGTGTAGTCGCGCTTCGGCGTGGAGACCTGGGCGATGCACTCGGCCACGCAGTGCTGGTTGGTGATGATCAGGCCATCGCCGGACACGAAGGCCGCGGAACAACCGTCCTTGAGCCGGAGCGCCGCGTGTTGCACGTGGGTGAGCCAGTCCGCCGTGGGGCTGAACTGGTACTGCGACTGCATCTCCTTGAGGGGCAGGTTGTCGAAGGTCCACATGCCTTCCTCGGCGTGCGCACCGGCGGCGAGCCCGATGCACAGACACATGAGGAACCCTGACAGCGCGGCCTTGATCATCTCTCCCCCACCCGCTTCCGGCGGAAACTTATAAAGAGGCCTGGATGTCCGCCTTCAGACCCGCGTCTTCCGGCACGGTCTTCGGCGAGTAGCGCTTCACGACCCGCCCGTCCTTGCCGATGAGGAACTTCTCGAAGTTCCACTGTATGTCCGTGCCGCCGCTCTCGCCGCGCAGCCACTTGTACAGCGGGTCGGCGCCGGGACCGTTCACCTCGATCTTCGAGGTCAGCGGGAAATCCACGCCGTAGTTGAGCTGGCAGAACTGCTTGATCTCGGCCTCGCTGCCCGGCTCCTGGGCGCCGAACTGGTTGCAGGGCAGGCCCAGCACCACCAGTCCCTGATCCTTGTACTGCTTGTAGAGCTTCTCGAGGCCGGCATACTGCGGCGTCAGGCCGCACTCGCTGGCCACGTTGACCACCAGCACCGGTCGGCCGCTGTAGTCCTTGAGCGACTTCGGCTTGCCATCGATGGTGCGGACCGAGAAATCGTGGAAGTTGGCCATGGCTGCGCTCCTTGCGGGCCTAGAACGATATGCGATTGCGCCGGCCACGGCCAGCAGGGCGAAACCGCCCAGCTGCCAGGGCCAGCCGAGCTGGGGGAAGAGCATCAGCACGAAGCCCGTGAACCCCGCGGCGGCGGCGGGCGGCAGGAGCCGCGCCCGGGGCAGGAACAGGTCCCCGAGCGCGAGCGCCAGGGCGAGCTTCCACCAATCCAGGAACTGCAGCGACATCAGGAAGGTGTGGATGCGTTCCATGGCCGACGGATCGGATCAGGCGGACTTTCGCAGCGAGCGCTTCTTGAGATGGACCGTGAGCAGCGAGATCGCCGCCGGCGTGACGCCGGGGATGCGCGCCGCCTGGCCGAGGGTGGCGGGGCGCACCTGGCCGAGCTTCTGGCGCACCTCGTTGGACAGGCCCGCCACCGCGGCGAAGTCGAAGCCTGCCGGCAGCGCGGTCTCCTCCTGCCGGCGCGCCCGCTCCACCTCCTCGCGCTGGCGCGAGATGTAGCCGGCATAGCGCGCCTGGATCTCCACCTGTTCCGCCACCGCGGGCGAGACGCCCGCCTCGCCCACCGCCGGCAGCGCCGTGAGCGCGGCATAGCTCGCTTGGGGCCGGCGCAGGAGTTCTAGCGCGTAAGTCTCCCGTGAGAGCGGCGCGCCGAAGCGGGCTATCGCTTCGTCGTCGGATACATCCGTGGTGCGCACCAGGATGGACGCGAGCCGCGTGCTCTCCCGTTCGATGGCCTCGCGCTTCCTGCTGAACGCAGCCCAGCGCGCGTCGTCCACGAGTCCCAGCCTGCGGCCCTGCTCCGTGAGGCGCAGGTCCGCGTTGTCCTCCCGCAGCATCAGGCGGTGCTCGGCGCGGCTGGTGAACATGCGGTAGGGTTCCGGCGCGCCGCGGGTGATGAGGTCGTCCACCAGAACGCCTATATAGGCTTCGTCGCGCGCTGGGCACCAGGCGGGTTCTTCCCGCGTCAGGCGCGCGGCATTGATGCCGGCGAGCAGGCCTTGGGCCGCCGCCTCCTCGTAGCCGGTGGTGCCGTTGATCTGGCCGGCGAAGAAGAGCCCGGCGACGGCCTTGGTCTCCAGCGAGTACTTGAGGTCACGTGGGTCGAAGTAGTCGTACTCGATGGCGTAGCCGGGCCGCGTGATGTGCGCCTGCTCGAAGCCCTTGATCGAATGCACCAGCTCGAGCTGCACGTCGAAGGGCAGGCTCGTGGAGATGCCGTTCGGGTACACCTCGTGGGTGTCCAAACCCTCCGGCTCGATGAAGATCTGGTGGGAGTCCTTGCCGGCGAAGCGCATCACCTTGTCTTCCACCGAGGGGCAGTAGCGCGGACCCACGCCCTCGATCACGCCGGTGTACATGGGCGAGCGGTCGAGCCCGGCACGGATGATGTCGTGGGTGCGTGCGTTGGTGTGGGTGATGTGGCAGGCCACCTGGCGCGGGTGTTCCTCGCGCGTGCCGAGGAACGAGAACACCGGCGTCGGCGCGTCACCCCACTGCTCCGCGAGTCCTGCGTAGTCGATGCTGCGCCCGTCGATGCGCGGCGGCGTGCCGGTCTTGAGGCGCCCGACCCGGATCGGCAGCTCCCGCAGCCGTTCCGCGAGCCTCTGGGCCGGCGGGTCGCCGGCGCGGCCGCCCGCGTGCTGCTCGAGGCCCACGTGGATGCGCCCCGCGAGGAAGGTGCCCACCGTGAGCACCACCGCGGGAGCCGAGAAGGTCACGCCCATGGCGGTGACGACGCCCGTGACGCGGCTGGCCGAGACCACGAGGTCGTCCACCGCCTGCTGGACGATGGTGAGGTTCTCCTGGTTCTCCAGGATCGCGCGGACCGCCCTCTTATATAGGACGCGGTCCGCCTGGGCGCGGGTGGCGCGCACTGCCGGGCCCTTGCTGGCGTTGAGTATCCGGAACTGGATGCCGCTTAGGTCCGCGGCACGGGCCATGGCGCCCCCCAGCGCGTCGATCTCCTTCACCAGGTGGCCCTTGCCGATGCCGCCGATGGCCGGGTTGCAGCTCATCTGCCCGAGGGTCTCGATGTTGTGGGTGAGCAGCAGCGTGCGCCGGCCCATGCGGGCGGACGCGAGCGCCGCCTCGGTGCCGGCGTGGCCGCCGCCGACCACGATCACGTCGAAGGTTTCGGGGAAGTGCATCTGACAGGTTGGGCTGTTCGGTGAAATGCGGCTATTTTATGCCCAACGCGTATATTCCCCAAGCCGGCGGCTGCCGGCGCGCGGCGTGACACCATGTGGCTCCTGTTCGCCTTCTCCGGCCCGGTGCTGTGGGCGGTCTCCACCCATGTGGACAAGTACCTGGTGGAGCGCTACTTCAGGCACAGCAGCGTGGCGGTGCTCCTGGTGTTCACCGCCCTCATCGGCCTCGTGGTGCTGCCTTTCATCGCGCTCTTCGACCATGCAGCGCTGGCGCCCGGCTGGAGGCCGGCCCTGGCGGTGGCCTGCTCCGGCCTGCTCTACATGACCGGCATGTACTTCTACCTCAAGGCGCTCAAGGGTGAGGAGGCCTCGGTGGTGGCGCCGTTCTTCCAGGCGGCGCCGCTGTTCGCCTACATCCTCGGGCTCATGGTGCTGGACGAGAGGCTCACGGCGAAACAGCTCCTGGGCGGCGGGCTCATCGTGCTGGGCGGCGCGCTGCTCTCCTTCGAGTCCGGCGGACGGCGGCGCTGGCCCTGGCGCTGAGCTCGGTGATCTTCAAGGCGACGGCGGAGGACACCGCATTCTGGAGCAGCGCGTTCTGGAGCTACGCGGGCGAGGCGCTGTTCGGCTTCGGCGTGTTGGCGCTGCCGGTGATGCGCCGCGAGTTCTTCGGTCTCTTCAGGCGCCATCCCGGCGCGGTGGCCGGCATCAACGCCGCCAACGAGCTCATAAACCTCGGCGGCAACCTGGGCGCGCGCTATGCGCTGATGCTCGCGCCGCTCAGCCTGGTGCAGGCCATCAGCGGCACCACCACCCTGTTCATCTTCGGCCTGGGCGTGCTGCTCACGCTGTTCATGCCCAAGTACGGGCGTGAGGATCTCTCGGCCCGCAACCTGCTGCAGAAGGGCGTCTCCGCCCTGCTCATCACCGCGGGTGTCGCCCTGGTGGGCGGCAGCGTTCAGGGCTGATCGGGCTTGGGCGGGAACTCGGCGCTGACCTGCGGGTACTGCTGCGTCAGCAGCGTGCGGAATCCCGCGGCATCCTGCACCTGACGGTTCACGATCTCGTCGCCTTCGGTGCGGGGCGCCAGCGTGCCGCTGTAGGAGAGCTCGCCCGCATACACGTCGAAGCAGGCCAGGTGGCCGCGCTTGCCGACGAAGGCGATGTGGGCGTACTGGAACCTCTCGAAGCAGTACTCGCCGGCGGGTACCGCGAAGAGGTAGATGCTGCGGCCCACCGGCACCTCCGGGATGCGCAGGCGCGTGCCGCTGCGCCCGTCGATGAGCACCTCGGAGAGCGAGTCGAGGGTATCGAAGGTCACCGCCGCCAGGCCCTGGCCCGCTGCGAGCCGCACCGGCGCGTCTCCCCGCATCGGCGCCACGCCGCACGCTGCGAGCAAGAGAGCCAAGCCCGCTATCGCCGCAGTCCTCACGTGCCGTCGGTCCATGGCCTGCTCAATGCGCCGGGAGCTTCCAGCGGCTGAGATCTGCGCCGTCCTTGTAAGCCACGTAGATCGGGCGGCCGTCGCTGGCATCGGCGATCTCCACCACGTGCTGATAGCCCACCCACTTCAGCATATCCTTCAGGCAGCGTGTAGTGGGGATCCATTTCGGGTTCTGGTTCACGCCCTCGGTCGGCGGGCGGAGCAGCAGGAAGGATTTGTTCTCGTTGGGGTTGGCGATGGTCTCGATGCAGAGCACGTCCGACAGCGGCGCCAGCTTCTCCAGGCCGAGCAGCGGTTCCTTGAGGTGGTAGAGCAGCGCGAACATGAACACCATGTCGAACTTGCCGATGCCGCGGTCCAGCTTGTAGATGTCGCCGTACACCGGCTCGACGCTGCTGAGCTTGAGCTGTTTCTTCAGCCACTTGAGCCGCTCCACCGAGCGCTTGTCCGCATCCATGCTGAGGATGTGCTTGGCGCCGCGCCTGTGCATCTCCACGCTGAAGAAGCCGTCGCTGCTGCCGATGTCGAAGATGTTCATGCCGCGCATGTCCTGCGGCAGCGCGTCCTTGATCTTGAGCCAGCGCGGCATCGGGTGGTCCGGCGGTTGCGGGCCCTGCAGCGCCGCCACGTCGCGGGTCTTCACCCCCTGGCCAACGTCCACCTGGTGGAACCACGGCCCGAGCTGGCGGACCTGCTTGATGAGCGCGTCGCGATCCATGGACTCTCTCCCGCCTATGAAAGATGCGGCCGGCTCACTTGGCGCCGGCGTCGGCCTGCATCATACCGAACAGGTTGCCCTCGGTGTCCTTGCAGTAGGCGAGCCAGCCCACCCCCGCCACCGCCATGCGCTCGCGGGCGGGCTGCCCGCCGCTGGTGTTGACCTTCATGAGGTACACGTCCAGGTCCGGGACCGCGATGGTGCACACGAACGCGGTGGTGCCGACGCCCTCGAAATGGATGTCGCGCTTCAGCAGGCCGCCGTCGATGCCGGGCTGGCTGGCCTCGCCGGTCTTCACCACCCAATAATCGGTGATGGCGTTGGGGAACTTCACGAATTCCCAGCCGAACACCGAATGGTAGAAGCGGATGGCCCGCTGCGGCTCGTCCGCGTGGATCTCGAAGTGGATGACCCGTGGCATCGCGTCCCCCTTTGCCGCCAAGGATAGCGGCCCTCCGCCGCCCCGTAACTCCGCCAGCTCAGGCCCCACGGCAGGTATATATAATGTCTGCTAACTTTGACTAAAAGTCAATAATACTTGACATCCTGTCAGGTATGTTCTACTTTTTGTCCCCATGAACACCAAGCCCCGCCTTTCCCCCGACGCCGCCGCCCGTCGCCACCGCAGCCACGTGATCGTGGCCATGACCCTGTACCTGGTGACGCTGCTCGTCTGCACCAAGCTGCTCAAGGCGACCCCGCCCGGCGCCCTGCAGATCACCCTGGCCCTCTTGCCCACCCTGCCGGTGATCTGGGTGATGGGCTCCCTGTACCGCTTCCTGATGCAGGCGGACGAGCTGCAGCGGCGGGTGCACCTGGAGGCGCTGGCGGTGGCCGCCGGCATCACCGCCTTCTTCAGCCTCACCTACGGCTTCCTCGAGCAGTTCGCCGGCTTCCCCCACATCGCCGCCTGGTGGACCTTCGTCCTCATCGACCTGGTCTGGGGCGCCTACGGTTGCGTGCTGTGGTGCCGCTACAAGTGAAGAACCGCATCCACGTGCTGCGCGCCGAGCGCCGCTGGACCCAGGCGGAGCTGGCGGAGCGCCTCAACGTCTCGCGCCAGACCATCAATGCGCTGGAGACCGAGAAATACGATCCCAGCCTGCAGCTCGCGTTCAGCATCTCGCGGCTGTTCGGCCGCCCCATGGATGAGATCTTCCTGTTCGAGGCGGATGCCGCTCCGCCCAATCCCTGAAACGGAACGCCACGACATGCGCAAACACCGCTCCCTGCCCATGCGCGCCGCCCGCGTGCAGACCCTGATCCTGCTCTATGGACTCGCGGCCTTCGCCGCCACCGCCGCGGGCCGCGCCGCCCATGCCGCGCCGCTGGAGTTCCACGAGTGCCAGATCGGTGCGGCGGATGCCGCCACGCACCTGCAGGCGCGCTGCGCCACCTTCATGGTGCCGGAGGACCGGCAGCATCCGGGCGGCAAGCAGGTCGGGCTCAAGGTCGCGCTGCTCAAGGCGCGCAGCAGCCAGGCCCAGCCCGACGCGTTCTTCTACATCGCCGGCGGCCCGGGCCAGGCCTCCACCGAGTCCTTCGTGCAGGAGGCGGCGGCCTTCGACCGCATCCGCAGCGAACGGGACGTGGTGCTGGTGGACCAGCGCGGCACCGGCGGCTCCAACCGCATGGACTGCCCGAAGCTCGCAGCGGACGTCGAGTCCGGCGACACCGCCATCGCCGAGGCGGCGGCCAACTGCCTCAGGCAGCTTCCCGGCGACCCGCATTTCTACACCACCAGCGTGGCGGTGCAGGACCTGGATGCGGTGCGCGCCGCCATGGGCTATGCCAGCGTGGACCTGTATGGCATCTCCTACGGCACGCGGGTGGCGCTGCAGTACTTGCGCGCCTATCCCGAGCACACCCGCAGCGTGGTGCTGGACGGCGTGGTGCCGGCGGACCTGGCGCTCGGGCCGGACGTGTCGCTGGACGCGCAACGCTCCCTCGGGCTCATCTTCACCCGCTGTGGCCAGGACCCGGCCTGCCACCAGGCCTTCCCCGACCCGGCCGCGGACTTCGCCGCCCTGCAGAGGGAACTCACGGCGCGCCCCGCCGCCGTCACCCTGCGCGACCCGCTGGACGGCTCGCCCCGCAGCGAGACCCTCACCTGGGAGAAAGTGGCTGGGGCGGTGAGACTCATGAGCTACCAGAGCGAGACCGCTTCGCTCCTGCCGTTGCTCATCCACCAGGCCGCCGCCGGGCACGACTACGCACCGCTCATGGCCACCGCGCTCATCTTCACCGGTGAGATCCAGGAGAGCTTCGCCGAGGGCATGTCCTCCTCGGTGCTCTGCACCGAGGACGCACCGTTCCTGGCGCCGGACGCGGCCCACGCCGCCGCGCTCAAGGACACTTATCTGGGCGCCGCCACCCTCGACGTGCTCGTGAAGTCGTGCAAGGTCTGGCCGCGGGGCGTGATGGCGCCGGATTTCAAACAGCCGGTGAGGTCCGAGAAGCCGGTGCTGCTGCTCTCGGGCGAGGACGATCCCATCACGCCGCCGGCGAACGCCGCGCGCGCCGCCAGGACGCTCTCCAACAGCCTCGCGCTGGTGGTGCCGGGCCAGGGCCACGGCAACGTGTTCCGCGGCTGCGTGCCGCGCATCGTGAGCCAGTTCGTGGACGCTGCCGCGGTCAAAGGCCTGGACACGACCTGCGTCAAAGACATGAAACCCTTCCCCTTCTTCGTGAATTTCTCGGGGCCGAAACCATGATCGAAGTGACCGACCTGCAGAAGAGCTTCGGCGCCGTACAGGCCGTCCAGGGCGTGAGTTTCTCCGCGCCGGACGGCCGCATCACCGGCCTGCTCGGCCCCAACGGCGCGGGCAAGTCCACCACCCTGCGCATCGTCTCCACGGTGCTCAAGCCCGGCGCCGGCACGGTGCGGGTGGACGGCGCCGACGTGACGGCGGACGGCAACCGCGCGCGCATGGCGCTGGGGGTGCTGCCGCACCTCAGTGGCCTCTACCCGCGCCTCACGGCACGGGAGAACATCCGCTACTACGGCGAACTCAACGGCATCTCCGGCGAGGCGCTCAAGCGCCGCATCGCCGAGCTGGTGGAGCTCCTGGAGATCGGCGAGTTCGCCGACCGCCCGGCCAAGGGCTTCTCCCAGGGCCAGAAAATCAAGGTCGCGCTGGCCCGCGCCATGGTGCACGGCCCTCGCAACCTGGTGCTGGATGAGCCCACCAACGGCCTGGACGTGATGGCCACCCGCGCACTGCGGGCGCTCATCCGCAAGCTGCGCGACGCCGGGCACTGCGTGCTGTTCTCCAGCCACGTGATGCAGGAGGTGGCGGCGCTCTGCGACGGCATCGTCATCATCGCCCACGGCCGCATCGTGGCCCGTGGCACGCCGGACGAGCTGCGCAAGCTGACCGGAGAGAGCGACCTGGAGGAGGCCTTCGTGAAGCTGTGCGGCGCGGAGGTGGCGGCATGAACTTGCGTAAATACCTTGCGGTCTTCTACAAGGAAGCCGTCGACAACCTGAGGGACCGCCGCACGCTGCTCACGGTGCTGGTGTTCGGCCCGCTGTTCGGGCCCCTGTTCTACACCATCATGATGAGCACGGTCATCAACCGCCAGGTGGCGGACCTGGACCAGAGTTACACGCTCGCGGTGCAGGGCGCCGAGCGCGCGCCGGGGCTCATGGACTACATCCACCAGCACAACATGAAGACCGAGGCGGCGCCCGCGGACCCGCGTACGGCGGTCAAGACCGGCAAGCTGGACGTGGTGCTGGTGGTGCCGGAGGGCTACGCGCAGGCCTTCGCTGCCGGCAAGCCCGCGGCGGTGCAGCTCATCATGGACAAGTCGCGCGATACCTCCGCCAAGAACATCGGCCGGGCCCGCGGCGTGGTGGAGGATTACGCGCGCTCGGTGGCGGTGCTGCGCCTCTTGGCGCGCGGCGTGGATCCGCGCGCCGTGGAACCGGTGGTGGTGGAGAACGCCGACGTGTCCACGCCCCAGTCCCGCGCGGTGCTGCTGCTCGGCATGATGCCGTACTTCCTGCTGTTCGCCGCCATCCTCGGCGCGTTCTACCTCGCCATCGACAGCACCGCCGGCGAGCGCGAGCGCGGTTCGCTGGAACCCCTGCTCACCACCGCGGTGCCGCGCAGCACCCTGGTGCTGGGCAAGCTCTCGGCGGTGACGCTGTTCTCGGCGGTCTCCCTGTTCATCGACATCGCGGCGCTGCTGTGGTGCCAGCGGCTGATCCCGGCGGCCAAGGTCGGCATCTCGGTGGACATCACGCCCGCCAACGCGCTCATCACCTTCCTGGTGTGCCTGCCGTTCTGCCTGTTCATCGCCGGCCTGTTGTCGGTGGTGGCTTCCTTCACCAAGAGTTACAAGGAAGCCCAGACCTGGCTCTCCTTCATCATGCTGGTGCCGCTGGTGCCGGTGATGGGCCTGATCCTGTTCCCCATGGAACCCTCCTGGTGGATGATGCTGTTGCCCTCCATGAGCCAGGACGTGCTCATCACCGCGCTCATCAAGGGCGATGCTCTGAAACCGCTGTTCGTGGTGCTCTCCGTCGTGAGCACCCTGGTGGCGGGCTTCGGCCTGACCGGTCTCGCCATCTGGCTCTATCGGCGCGAGCGGATCCTGGGTTAAACACCGAAACAAGTCCAACAGAACTACCACCCAAAGCGTCGCGAGCGACGGCAGGGCTAGGCGCGCGAGGCGAGCAGGAGGGAGTGCACATTTGAGTGCATGACCGACTGCGAGTCTGAAGCGCAACAACGCCCTGCCGAGCGCAGCAGCTTTGGGGTGGTATTAGGTTAAATATCCGCTGAACGGTAGTAATCCGGCGACAAGCCGCCCGACCCTGCGCCCCGCCTGTGGCACCCTGAGGCTGGGCGTATATCGCTTCTGGAAGGTCCCGTGGGCTGGAAACTGCTGCCGGAGGATGCCAAGCAGGCACTCAGGATCAAGCGCTTCTTCATGGCGGCGCTTTCCTACGTCATTTGGATCTCGCTCACCTATTACTGCTACTCCCTGGGCCTGGTGGACGTGACCCGCACCCAGTTCCTGCTGGCCGCCCTGCTCTGCCTCGTCTGCAACCTGGCCTTCTACGGCCTCATCCGCTCCGGCCTCAACCATTATTGGCCCGACCCCAGCCTCACGCTGCCGCAGATGGTGGTGGCCACTTTCTGGGTGATGCTGCTGATGGCTCTCGCGCCGAAGGTGCGCGGCATCCTGCTGCTGCTCTACGTGGTGGTGTTCCTGTTCGGCGTGTTCCGCCTGCGGCGGCGCGAGTACCTCTCGCTCACCGCGCTGGTGGTCACCGGCTACGGCTTCGTGGTGCTGCGCGACGTGTACCGCCAGGACAACGGCATCCCGCTGCCGCTGGAGGCGCTGCAGTTCGTGGTGCTCTCGGTCACGCTCATCTGGCTCGCGTTCTTCGGCAGCTACGTCGGCAAGCTGCGCGAGACCGTGTCCCGGCGCAACGCGGAACTGAACGCCGCGCTCGCCAAGAACCGGCGGCTCGCCATCCATGACGACCTCACCGGCACCTACAACCGCCGCCACATCATGCAGATCCTGGAGCAGGAGCAGCTGCGCGCGCAGCGCACCGGCCGCGGCTTCAGCCTCTGCCTCATGGACCTGGACCACTTCAAGGAAGTGAACGACCGCCACGGCCATCTGGGCGGCGACGAGGTGCTGCAGCAGTTCGCGGTGCGCGTGCTCGCGGAGGTCCGCGCGCTCGACCGGATGGGCCGCGACGACGCGGACGGCGCCGAGGGCGGCCAGAACTTCGGGCGCTACGGCGGCGAGGAGTTCCTGCTGGTGATGCCCGAGACCAGCCTCGACGGCGCGCACATGTGCGTGGACCGCATCCGCCGCCGCGTGGCGGAGATGCCCTTCCAGGCCGCCGGCGTGCCGGTGCAGCTCACGGTGTCCTGCGGCATCGCTGCGTTCCGCCCCGGCGATGACCTGCGCGCCAGCCTCGCGCGCGCCGACCAGGCGCTGTACCAGGCCAAGCAGGCGGGCCGCGACCGGGTGAAGACCGCTCACGCCTGAGACGTCCCGCGTCTATATGAGGAGTCCCGGTTGTGGGAGACTGATCGCCTCTCACAGGGGGCGTGCGCGTGAACTCCTCAGTCCATCAGGCCGAAGACCTGCTGTTCACGATCATGGTCCAGCTCATCGTCATGATCCTGGCGGCGCGGCTCATGCACACGCTGGCGCGCCGGCTCGGCCAGCCGGGCGTGGTGGGCGAGATCGTCGCGGGCCTCATGCTCGGCCCCTCCCTGCTCGGCCACCTCTTCCCGCAGGCCTCCCTGGCGCTGTTCGGCGCGCACGTGCCGCCGACCATACCGATCATCAGCCAGATCGGCCTCATCTTCCTCATGTTCCAGATCGGCCTCGACGCGGAGTTCCACCTGCTGAGCCAGCCGCGCAACCGCCGCGGCGTGCTGGTGGTGGCGGCCGCCTCCATCGGCGTGCCGCTGATGCTCGGCTTCATGGTGGGTCAGTGGTCGGCGCCCGCGCTGGTGCCGGACGCCGGCCCGCTGCCGTTCAGCCTGTTCTGCGGCGTGGCGCTCGCCATAACCGCCATGCCGGTGCTGGGACGCATCATGCGCGAGTTCGCCCTGGGCGAGACCGCCGTCGGGGTGGTGGCGATCTCCGCCGCCGCCATCAACGACGTGGTGGGCTGGCTGCTGCTGGCGGGCGTGGCCGCCTACGCCGCCGCGCAGTTCTCCGGGCTGCACGTGCTCTGGCAGCTCGGTGCGCTGCTCGCGTTCGTGCTGGCCATGTACTGCGTGGTGCGACCGCTGGCGGCCTGGCTGGTGCGCCGCTACCCGCCGCGCCAGGGCCTGCTGCCTTCCAACCTCATGGCCATGGTGACGGCGCTGATCTTCCTGGCGGGCATCTGCACCTACAAGATCGGCATCTTCGCCATCTTCGGCGGCTTCGCCTTGGGGATGGTGTTCCAGCCCCACGCGGCCTTCGTGGAGGCCTGGCGCAAGCAGGTGGGCACGTTCGTGATGGTGTTCTTCCTGCCGGTGTTCTTCACCTTCACCGGCCTGCGCACCGATATCACCGCCCTCTCCAGCGGCGCCGCGCTCGGCTGGCTGGCCGTGATCCTCGCGGCGGGCATCGGCGGCAAGATACTGCCGGTGTATCTGGCGGGCCGCGCGGCAGGCTTCGACAACACCCAGTCCTGGATCTTGGGCTCGCTCATGAACACCCGGGGCCTGATGGAGCTCATCGCGCTCAACATCGGCTATGACCTGGGCATCATCCCCCGGGACGCCTTCACCATGCTGGTGATCATGGCGGTGGTGACCAACCTCATGACCGGCCCGCTGCTGCGCCTGCTGCTGCCGCGCATGGGCCACGCGGTGCCGCGCGGCATCGAGGCCTGACGTTCAAACCTCTGCCGCCAGGCGGCTGTGCCGGATGCCGTAGGCGAAATACACCGCGACGCCCAACAGCATCCAGGCGGCGAAGCCCGCCCACACGCCGAGCGGCAGGCCCCAGATCAGCCAGAGCGAGAACACCACGCCCACCGCCGGCACCCACGGTACCCAGGGCACGCGGAAGCTGCGGGGCAACTCAGGCCGCGCGCGGCGCAGCATAACCACAGCGGCGCAGATGACGGCGAAGGCCGCCAGCATGCCGAAGTTAACGAGCTGCGCCACCACCGTGAGCGGGAAGAGGCCCGCTGCGATCGCCGTCACCACGCCCAAGACCAGCGTCGCCCGGTGCGGCGTGCGAAAGCGCGGGTGTACCGCCGCGAACCATCCCGGCAGGAGCCCGTCGCGGGACAGCGCGAAGCCGATGCGCGCCCCGGCCAGCATGTTCGCGAACAGCACGCTGGTGATGCCGGTGATGGCGGCCGCGGACACCGCCACCATGACCCAGCGCAGGCCGATGGCGGCGAACGCGTTCGCCACCGGCGCCGCGTTGTTGAGGGTCGAGGAAGGCACGATGCCCGTGAGCACCAGGGACATGCCGAGGTAGAGCACCATCGCTATCCCTAAGGACAACACCACCGCCCAGGGCAGGTCCCGCTGCGGGTCCTTCGCCTCCTCCGCCGCGGTGGTGAGGGTGTCGTAGCCGAACACCGCGAAGAACACCACCGCCGCCCCCGCCAGCACGCCGGAGAAGCCGAAGGGCATGAACGGCGTCCAGTTCGCCGGCTCTATATAGGAGACGCCCGCGACGATCACCAGCAGCACGCCGCCGATCTTCACCGCCACGATGGCGGTGTTGAAGCGCGCGCCCCACTCCGTGCGGACCGTGAGCAGGAGAGCGATGGCGAGCGCCACCCCCGAGGCGATGAGGTCGAAGGCGTGGCCCGGCCCGCTGCCCGCCGCGCCCTGGGCCCAAGCGGGTAACTGGATGCCGGCTGCGCCGAGCAGGGCCTGCACATAGCCGGACCAGCCCGCCGCCACCACGGCGACGATGAGCGCGTAGCAGAGCAGGAGGTCCCAGCCCAGGAGCCAGGCGGCGAACTCCCCCAGCACCGCGTAGCCGTAGGTATAGGCGCTGCCGCTCACGGGCAGCATGCCGGCGAACTCCGCGTAGCAGAGCGCCGCCGCGGCGCTGGCGATGCCGGCGAGCACGAAGGACACGAGCACCGCCGGTCCCGCCTGGGTCGCCGCCACCACACCGGTCAACACGAAGATGCCCACGCCGATGATGCCGCCGAGGCCGATGGCCGTGAGCTGCCAGAGGCCCAGCACGCGGCGGAACTGCCGGCCCTCCCCCGCCTCTCTCTGAAGCTGCTCGATGGACTTACGTCTGGAAAGCCGCGATCCCATCCCCATGCTGGCCTCCACTTCGGCTATGCAGCTATCTCGCTATTCATCCACGCACAGATAAGTGATTGTCCCGTCTGTCCTGACCTCATCCCGCTGCGCCACCTTGCCCAACTTGTGGCAGGTGCGGTTGGCGATGGAAAGATTCTTGGCTGGATCCCCCGTGTCGTTAACCACCACCGTCGCATAGGAGATACCCGACTTGGGTCGCGCCGTTGCGGCAGGTGCCGGGGCCGGGGCAGCTTCTGCCGCTGGCGCCATCTCGGCGGCTACCTTACGAGGAGGATCGTCGTCAGCGTAGACATAGATGATTTGCGCACGCAAGTTCTCGTCGGTATTAAGGACAGCTTCGGCGCCATCGGAGGTCAACGGCGCACTAGTCATCAGTTCGGAGGGCATGCTGACCTGGGAGCGATCCAGCACCACACCATTCGCGCCTACTTCGGCGGCGCCGCTACGCAGCTCTTGAATCAGATTGCCGACGCGCCCGCTATGTGTGAACTGATGCGCCTCGGCGGTGACGTAACCCACGTTCTCGGACTTTATAGGCGCGACGACGTAGAACCTCACCTCGTCCTCATCGATTTGTGGGCGAGTCTTCCCCGTCACTGCCCGTTCATGTGCCTGGTGGCAGCCCAGGACGAAGAACAGTGTCCCGACAAATAGCATCGCATTGCGGATATTCATGATTTCCCCCTCATGACTGATACCCCCAACAAGTGTAGTCCTATTTACCGATGCAGAAACTCGAGAAGATGCGTCCCAATAGGTCATCACTGGTGAACTCGCCGGTGATCTCGCTGAGGCAAAGCTGAGCCAACCTCAACTCTTCGGCGATCAACTCACCGGCGCGTGACTCCACGTGCTGGCGCGCTTCCTCCAAGTGTTCACGCGCCCGCTTGAGCGCATCCAGGTGACGGCGGCGGGCGGTGAAGGCATCCTCGCCGAGCTGCTCGAAACCGGCGGCGCGCTTGAGATGCGCGCGCAAGAGGTCCATGCCCTGCCCCGTCTTGGCAGACACCCAGACGCTCGCCGTCCCGTCCAGCTCGTCCTCCGCCTCCCGCTGGCCCGTGAGGTCGATCTTGTTGTAGATGACCGTGGCCTTGAGGCTCCTGGGCAGCCGCTCCAGGATGTCCCGGTCGTCTTCCGTCAACCCCTGTGTGCTGTCCACCACCAGCAGCACCCGGTCCGCCTTCTCCATCTCCGTCCAGGCGCGGCGCACGCCCTCCTGCTCCACCGCGTCGCCGCTCTCCCGGAGGCCCGCGGTGTCGATGAGCTGCAGCGGCAGTCCCTCGATGTCCATGCGCTCGCGCAGCACGTCGCGGGTGGTGCCGGGGATGTCCGTGACGATGGCGGCCTCGTGGCCCGCGAGCCGGTTGAGCAGGCTCGACTTGCCGGCGTTGGGCCGGCCCGCGATCACCGCCGTGAGCCCCTCGCGCATGAGGCTGCCCTGCTTCGCGGCGGCCGCGAGCTCCTCGAAGTCGTTGCGGATGGCGGCGAGACGCCCGGCCACGTCGCCCTCGGTGAGGAAGTCTACCTCCTCGTCCGGGAAGTCGATGGCCGCCTCCACGTAGGCCCGCAGCACCGTGAGCGCTTCCACCAATATCTCCACCCGCTGGGAGAACTCGCCCCGCAGCGACCGCAGCGCGGCGCGCGCGGCTTGCTGTGAACCGCTGTCGATCAGGTCTGCGATGGCCTCCGCCTGGGCCAGGTCCAGCTTGTCGTTGAGGAAAGCCCGCTCGGAGAACTCGCCGGGCCGGGCGAGGCGCGCCCCCAGCTCCAGCACCCGGCCGAGCAGCATGTCCAGGACCACGGTGCCGCCGTGGCCGTGCAGCTCCAGCACGTCCTCGCCGGTGAAGGAATCGGGTCCCGGGAAGAACAGCACCAGGCCCGTGTCCAGCACCTCCCCCGCCTCGTCCCTGAAGTCCCGCAGCTGCGCGCGGCGGCGCTTGGGCGCGGCGCCGGTCAGCTCATAGGCGATCACGGCGGCCTGCGGCCCCGAGACCCGCACGATGCCGATGCCGCCCCGGCCGGGGGGCGTCGCGATGGCGGCTATCGTTTCGGTGGGGCTCATTTGTGAAATATGTCCGCCGGGGCGAGACTCTTCCCATCATACCGTTACCGAGTACATGGCCATGCCTGGAACTCCCGTGCGCTTCCCCAATGCCGACGGCAAGCTGCTGGCGGGCCGCCTGGACCTGCCGGCCCACGGCCGGCCGCGCGCCTACGCCCTCTACGCCCACTGCTTCACCTGCGGCAAGGACGTGCGCGCCGCCGTGAACATCAGCCGCGCCCTGGCGCGGGAGGGCATCGCCTGCCTGCGCTTCGACTTCACGGGGCTGGGCGAGAGCGAAGGCGACTTCAGCGACACCACCTTCAGCGGCAACGTGGCGGACCTCAAGGCTGCCGCGCGCTTCCTGGCCGAGAAGTACGAGGCCCCCAAGATCCTGGTGGGCCACTCCCTGGGCGGCGCCGCGGTGCTGGCGGCGGCCGCGGACATCCCGAGTTCGGTGGCGGTGGCCACCATCGGCGCGCCGGCGAACCCGGAGCACGTGGCCGGGCTCCTGGGCGACGCGCGCCAGGCCATCGAGGAACAAGGCGAGGCGGACGTGACCCTGGTGGGGCGCAAGTTCCACTTCAAGAAGGCCTTCCTGGACGACCTCAAGCAGCACCCGTGGCGCGCGAACCTCAGGAACCTGCGCAAGGCGCTGCTGGTCTTCCACTCCCCCGCCGACGGCACCGTGGACATCTCCAACGCTGCCGAGATCTTCGGCGCGGCGCTGCATCCCAAGAGCTTCATCAGCCTGAACGAGGCGGACCACCTGCTCACCCGCGAGACGGACTCGGAGTACGTGGGGCTCATCCTCGGCGCCTGGGCCAGCAAGTACCTGGGCGAGCTCGGCATGCAGCCGCTCTCGAGCCCGGCGAACGGCGGCGAGACGCTCGTGCGCATGAACGAGGAGCACTACCGCTGTGAGGTGTACGTGGGTCCGCACCATCTCACGGCGGATGAGCCTCGCGAGTCCGGCGGCACCGACGCGGGACCGGATCCCTATGGCCTGCTCACCGCGGCGCTCGGCGCCTGCACCGCCATCACGCTGCGCCTCTACGCGGACCGCAAGCAGCTGCCGCTCAAGGGCGTGAGCGTGCGGCTCACTCACGACAAGACTTATGCCAAGGACGTGAGCGACTGCGCGGAGACCGGCAAGGAGACGAAGATGGACGTCTTCACGCGGGAGATCGCGTTGGAAGGAGACTTGGACGAGGCGCAGCGGGCGCGGCTGCTGGAGATCGCGAACAAGTGCCCGGTGCACAACACCCTCGAGCACAAGTCGCGCATCGACACCCGTTTAAAAAGCTGAGTATCGAAATGAAATCGGCTAAAAGCGTCGCGAGCGAAGGCAGGGCTAGGCACGCGAGGCGAGCAGGAGGGAGTGCACTCTGATGTGCATGACCGACTGCGAGTCCGAAGCGCAACAACGCCCTGCCGAGCGCAGCAGCTTTTAGTCGTTCTTCTTGGATTCTTTCTCAATCACGCGATTGATGTAGCGCTGCTGCGCGATGGTGATGATCGAGTTCGCCAGGTAGTACAGCACCAGGCCCGACGGCAGCACGATGTAGAGCGCCACCAGCGCGATCGGCATGATCTTCATCATCATGGCCTGGGTCTTGTCCGGCGGCTGCGGCTGCAGGTGGGTCTGGATGAACATGGCGACGCCGTACACCACCGGCAGCACGTAGAACGGGTCCGGCGCAGAGAGGTCGTGGATCCATAGCATCCAGGGCGCGTGGCGCAGCTCCACGCTGTCCACCAGCACGTAGTAGAGCGCGAAGAAGATCGGGATCTGGATGACGGTAGGCAGACAGCCGCTGGCCGGGTTGATCTTCTCCTTCTTGTACAGCTCCATCATCGCCTGGCTGAGTTTCTGGCGGTCGTCCTTGTAGCGCTCCTGCAGCGCCTTGATGCGCGGCCCCACCTGCCGCATCTTCGCCATGGAGCGGCCGCTGATCTCGTTGAGCTTGTAGGTGGCGGCCTTGATGAGCAGCGTCAGCAGCAGGATCGACCAGCCCCAGTTGCCGACCCACTTCTCGATGTGCTCCAGCAGCCAGAACAGGGGCTCCGCCAGGATGGTGAGCTTGCCGTAGTCCACCGTGAGCTCGAGGTTCGGCGCCACCGACGCGAGCTTGGTCTGCAGCTTCGGGCCCACGTACAGCGTGGCCGGGAAGTCCGCCGCCGCGCCCGGCGCCACGGTCTTCTGCGCGCTCACGCTGCCGGTGACGAAGCGTCCCTCCCCCGCCGGCTTGCTGTAGTAGAGGTTCTTCTGCTGCCCGGCCGGGATGATCGCCGCCAGGAAGTAGTGCTCCACCACCGCGGTCCAGCCGCCGTCCACGCTCTCGGAGACGGGCTGCTCGGCGACCTTGGGGAAATCTTCCTGCTTGTAGCCTTCCGCGCCGCGCATGGCGAAGCGCTGGTAGTCGTAGTGGCCGGCGCCGCTGAACAGTCCGGTCTTGGGCGCCGTGTAGCGGTTCTGCCACTGCAGCCAGGCGCTGCCGGTCCAGGGCGCCTTGCCCTGGTTCTGCACGGAGTAGTCCACGCCGATCTGGTAGCTGCCGCGTCCCAGGGTGTAGGTCTTCACCACCGTGAGGCCGTGTCCGTCGCTCCACGTGAGCGCCACCTTGAGGGTGTCGGCGCCGTCCGCCAGGAGGTACTCGGCTTGGGGCGCGCTGTAGACCGCGTCCGCCGCGGGCGCCTCGCCCTGCGCGGCCTGCAGGCCCCCCTGCAGCACCAGCAGCGTCGCGTCGGCGTCGTCCAGCACCTGCACCCGCTGGTCCGGATCCTTGAGCGTCGCCGGGTACTGGATCAGCGCGGCACGGCGGATGTCGCCGCCGGCGGTGTCGAGGGTCAGGTCCAGCACGTCGGTGCGCACGTGGATGGCCTGGCCCTTGGGCAGCGCCGCCGCGGCGGCCGGTGCCGTGCCGGGCGCTGCCGGCACCCCTGCCCCACTGACGGCGGCGGGCGCGTGTGCGGTGTTGGCCGGGGGCGCTGCCGCGGTGCCGGCGGCCGGTACCGACTCGGGCGCCGGGCGCGGGCCGTAGTCCAGCATCCAGGTCTGGTACAGCGCGAAGCCGATGATGGCCAGCGCGGCCAGCAGGAAGATGCGACGGTTATCCATGGCGGTGCTCCGCGAGGTGCGGCACCGGGTCGTGACCGCCGGGGTGGAAAGGATGGCAGCGCGCCAGGCGCCGCGCAGCGAGCCAGCCGCCCCTGAGGGCGCCGTGCACGCGGATGGCTTCGATCGCGTACACCGAGCAGCTGGGCTCGAAGCGGCAGCGCGTGCCGAGCAGCGGGCTCAGGGTGTAGCGGTAGAGCTGGATGAAGAGGATCAGGGCTTTGCGCATCGCTTGATCAGTTCCTGCCAGTGCCAGTCGAGGCTCGCGCGAAGGTCGGCCGCCTCGCGCTGGCGCGCCGCGACCCGCGCCTGCACCACCACGTCCACCGCGGGCAGCAGCGCCCGGTTGAGTCGGAAGCTCTCGCGCACCGCGCGCTTGATGCGGCTGCGCTTGGCGGCGCCGGCCACGGTCTTCTTCGCCACCGCCACGCCGAGTCGCGCGCCCTCCCCGCCGTTCATGCTGGCGAGCACGACGAAACATGCATCGCTGCTCCGGGTGCCGTCGCGGAAGACGTGGTTGAACTCCGAGGGCAGGCGCAGGCGCGCCGCGCGCGGGAACGATGCGGGACGCATGGTCGTCCCGTCCCGTGGGCTTACGGGGTGAGGCGCTTGCGGCCCTTGGCGCGCCGCGCGTTCACCACCTGGCGGCCGCGCTTGGTGGCCATGCGGGCCCGGAAACCGTGGGTCTTCTTACGGCGACCCTTCTTGGGCTGGTACGTTCTTTTCATGGCACTCGAATCCGGTAGACGTATGGCGAAAATCCGGCCGCCCAGGCGCGCCGGTAAAAGGGGCGTTATTAGACGTGTGCGGGGCGCTGCTGTCAACTATTTCCCAAGCGGTTCAGGGCTCTGGCGCATTTCATGCTTGTAAACGGCGCGTCGCATGAGGGTGTGGATAACTTGGTTTCGCCGGTATAGACTGCCTCCCGACTTCCGCGCAGCGCACACGCAGCGCCGCGTCTCCACAAAAAGATTCAGGTGAGGGGTCTCGAGAGCCATGCCATCGCTTTGGACGCGGTGCGTCAGCCATTTGGAGCATGAACTCTCCGAGCAAGAGCTGAACACCTGGATACGCCCCCTCCACGCCGAAGAAGACGGCGGCACCCTGCGCCTGCTGGCGCCCAACCGCTTCGTCATGGACTGGGTCCGGGACCGCTTCCTGCCCCGCATCTCCAACCTCGCCCGTGAGCTGGCTGAAGACAAGCAGCGGCGGGTGCTGCTGGAGGTGGGCACCACCGCCGACTCCCAGGTCTCCGCCACGGTCCTGCCCGGCGCTCCGCCGGCCCCGGCCATCCCCACCCCCGGCTCGGGCCTGAACCCCCTCTACACCTTCGAGGGCTTCGTGGAGGGCAAGTCCAACCAGTTCGCGGTGGCGGCGGCGCACCAGATCGCCGAGAACCCCGGCAAGGCCTACAACCCGCTGTTCATCTACGGCGGCGTCGGCCTGGGCAAGACCCACCTCATGCACAGCGTGGGGCACCTGATCCTGAAGCGGAACCCCAAGGCCCGCATCGCCTACGTGCACTCGGAACGGTTCGTGAACGACATGGTCCGGGCGCTGCAGCACAACACCATCAACGAGTTCAAGCGCCAGTACCGTTCGGTGGACGCGCTGCTCATCGACGACATCCAGTTCTTCGTGGGCAAGGAGCGCTCACAGGAAGAGTTCTTCCATACATTCAACGCCTTGCTGGAAGGCCAGCAGCAGGTGATCCTGACCTGCGACCGGTACCCGAAGGAGGTCGAGGGCCTGGAGGAACGGCTGAAGTCCCGCTTCGGCTGGGGCCTCACGGTGCCGGTGGAGCCGCCCGAACTCGAGACCCGGGTGGCGATCCTCATGAAGAAGGCGGTGGCGGAGGGGGTAGAGCTGCCCAGCGAGGTGGCCTTCTTCATCGGCCAGCGCGTCAGCTCCAACATCCGCGAGCTCGAGGGCGCCCTGCGCCGGGTCATCGCGAACGCCCGCTTCACGGGCCGCGCCATCACCATGGATTACGCCAAGGAGTGCCTGCGGGACATCCTGGCGGTCCAGGACCGGCAGGTGACCCTGGAGAACATCCAGAAGACCGTGGCCGACTTCTACCGGGTGCGGGTCAACGAGATGCTGTCCAAGAAGCGCAGCCGCTCCATCGCGCGGCCGCGCCAGGTGGCCATGGCGCTCGCCAAGGAGCTCACCAACCACAGCCTGCCGGAGATCGGCGACGCCTTCGGCGGCCGCGACCACACCACGGTCCTGCATGCCTGCCGCAAGGTCCAGGAACTGCGGGCCGAGGACGGTAAGCTGAATGAGGATTACGCCGCCCTGGTGAGGACGCTCACCAGCTGAACAACAGGGCAGAGCGCCTGTGGATTATTTGTGGGTAAAATCGGACTCCGAGTTATTCACATTCGGCCCACAGGCTAAAGGCCTGTGACCGGCGGTCAGTTAACAGACTGCCATGTATTGCAGGTCACTGAAAAATAAGGGTTTAGAGCGATTATCCACAGCGGTATCAGGCATCTACTGCTACTGCTACGGATTTAAATCTCTCTCAGATCAAATCAAGAAGACAGGTGGATAAATGAAGTTCGAAGCGCTGCGGGATACCTTGCTGAAGCCGGTGCAGGCGGTGGTGGGAGTGGTGGAGCGCCGCCAGACCATGCCGATCCTGGCGAACGTGCTGCTCACGGTCACCGACAAGACCCTGTCGGTCACGGCGACGGACCTCGAGGTGGAACTCGTGGCCCAGGCCGAGGTGGACGTGAAGGAGAAGGGCGAGGTGACGGTTCCGGCACGCAAGCTGCTGGACATCTGCCGCGCGCTGCCGGAAGGCGCGAAGGTCTCCGTGAGCCTGGAGCGGGACAAGGTCACGGTGAAGTCCGGCCGCAGCCGCTTCCTGCTGGCGACGCTGCCGGCGGCGGAGTTCCCCGCGGTGGAGGACATCAAGTCCCAGCGCAGCGTGAACCTGGCCCAGAAGAAGCTGCGGGAGCTCATCGAGCAGACCCATTTCTCCATGGCCCAGCAGGACGTGCGCTATTACCTCAACGGCCTCCTGTTCGAGCTCTCGCCCAAGCGCATCCGCACCGTGGCCACCGACGGCCACCGCCTCGCCATG